>JASMKV010000126.1 GCA_030749035.1 Myxococcota bacterium
GTCTTTATAGGGACATCACACTTCTCACCAAGCGATCTATTTCCATCGCAAATGTTTCTGGGCAGCACTTCTTTTGAGCAAATTCCATGGCATTTTTTTGAATACTTTTTGTTTGAGTGCTTTTTTCTGAGAGCAAATTAAGTTTTTCTACGAGCTGGTCGATGTTGCCCGGCTGGTACAAGTGACCGGTTACTCCGCTGTTGATGTTATGGGTCATAGCGCCATTGTTTGCGGCGACAACCGGTATTCCCATGAGCATGGCTTCAAATGCAACACGGCATAGGCTTTCCCGGCGCGAGGGAATAATAAGAACATCAACGGTGCAGAATACCTCTGTAATATTGGTGGTAAACCCCATAAAGACAACATCAGAATCCAAGTTAAAGTGACGAATTGTCTTCTTAATCTCTTGTGCGTACTGTTGATCTACGAGTTCACCTAAAAGTATGAGTGTTGTCTTTTTTCCCGAGCTATTTAGGGAGTGAATAGCATGTATCGCTTCAATTTGATTCTTAAGGGGCTCAATGCGTCCGGCAACAAGTGCCGTAGTGTAGGGGCTTAGCCGCTTGTGATTTGATTGTTCTGGTTTTTGTATGGATATATATGGGAACAAAAGTTTTGTCTTTTCGGTGGAAAAATATTTTCCAGAGACTTTAAAGTTCCACTCGGAATTTATAATAATATTTTTGCTCAGATAATCGATAAGTTTTCGTGATAATGTGCCGCCTAAGTCAAAAATACAGGAGTCAATGACTTCATGAATATACCAAAAATGTGGAATCAATACCATTTGTGCGGAGAGTGCGCCTAATGGACTGGCGATTGTATTTGTGATCACCAAATCAATGCGATTAAAAAATAGCCAAGGTGCCAAAAACAACGACAAACCTAGATTTAATATAAAAGCAGCAATTCTGATGATGAAGGGTCTTGGATACTCGGTTGTGAGCCACCAATATAAGAGAATGGACTTGGTTGGGATTTTTTCATTCCGTAATTCGGTGAGCAGGGGGCCGCGTTTGGGCAGCAGCACGATAACGGAATGCCCTAAATCTCTTAGTGTTATGGCCATGTCCAGGAGACATTTTTCTGAGCCGCCAAACTCAGCAGAATGTGAAACAATTGCAATTTTCATATAAGATTGTTCTCTTTGATTGCATGAAGGACAATTTCAAAGCGTTGATTCCAGGAATTATTCTGTGCAAAATTTATTCTTTTTTCCTTTGCTGTTTGCGATGGGTGTGTGTCGTTTAATACTTCCTTTATTCTTTGTAAAAAATCCTCTTGGTTTTCTGCAATAAGAATTGGAGCATTTATTTCGCATAGGGCAGCTAATTTTGTAGCAATAACTGGAAGCCCGGAGGCCAAATACTCCAGCAGTTTAACAGGGTTAATTGCGGAAGTGAGTCGATTTTCGAGGAAGGGAATTATTCCGAACGTAGAGTGTACAAGATATTGTTTTAATTCCCTATAATGTTTAAAGCCGAGAAAGTGAACATTCTTAAGGTGTATAAGGCATTGGATATCTGTTTCAATGGGGCCTATGAATATAATTTGTAGGTTTGGAATCTCTTGCGCCAGTTTTGCGATCAGCTCTAAGTCCAGCCATTTTCCAATCGTCCCAGTATAAATTGCCTTTGGTCCGGGAATGTTCTCAAATTCTGGCGGCAAGGGTATGGAGTCTTTATTTGCTTTAAAGTCTTCAACATGTACGCCGTTGGGGAGTAAAATAGACTTTTGTTGTAAATCTTCAGGGAGGTCCTTATAGATCTCACGAGAGGTTAAGAAAATGGTCTTGGCCTTCTTTAAGAGTCCTAATTCAGCATTCAAATAGCTTTTCGGGTAGTAATCAAATTCCCTTACCCGATCCGATATTCGATAAACTGAAGGTGTTTCTGGAAATAGAATGGATAGGGCATTGGCGATTGGCGATTGCGAAAGCCAGAGCAGGTCGGGGCTTGAGAAGCAGCTGCGGGCAAAGGTGGTCTTGAGCGCAGGAATGCAGAATTTAAGTGTGTTTTTGAGTACGAAATCGGTATTCAACAAGAAGTGGTTACGAAATGGTAATACTGTCGTCGGATGATAGTGAAAACTTGTATCTTCTATTAAGGATGGACGCAGTAAATTTTTTTTGCAATGATGCGAATGACGAAGTGTGTCTATGGGGTGACGAGAATGGCTTAACCAGAATACTGAGTGGTTATTTTTGATGAACAAGTTTGCAATATGGTGAGAGCCAACGCGAATTTTGGCCGCATAGGGAAGCGCTTCTGCCATGATTATTCGCATTAATTATAAGGTAGCAGAAGATATTTTTGTTTGCAAAGAAGAATAATTCCTGTGAAAACATATTGAGGTTAATATCATGAAGGCAATAATTTTAGCGGGTGGCTCAGGCACAAGACTATATCCTCTAACTTTGGCAGTTTCTAAACAGCTCATGCCTGTTTACGACAAGCCAATGATCTATTACCCGCTTTCTACGATTATGTTGGCAGGGTGTAAGGATATTCTCGTCATATCTACACCTAAAGATCTACCAGGCTTTCAAAATCTCTTAGGGGATGGAGAAAGCTTAGGGGTTAATTTTTCTTATGCTGTGCAGCCAAGTCCAGACGGTTTGGCGCAAGCTTTTGTTATTGGTAAAGAGTTTATCGGGGACGACTCAGTTGCCCTTATCCTCGGGGATAATATATTTTATGGGCAAGGTTTAGCCAGGCAGTTACAGGAGTCCAGCCAGCTCAAGTCTGGGGCAACAATTTTCGCCTACTATGTGAGCAATCCAAGCGATTACGGTGTTGTTGAGTTCGATGATTCGGGTAAGGCGGTTGGCTTAGAAGAGAAGCCTGCCGACCCTCGCTCAAACTATGCGGTTCCCGGAATCTATTTTTACGATAATGAGGTGGTGAAAGTGGCCGAAGGCCTCAAGCCTTCACCTCGTGGAGAACTGGAAATCACAGATATTAATAAGCACTATTTGGATCGTAGTGAGTTGCGTGTTGAGGTGATGGGTCGAGGGACAGCATGGCTGGATACGGGGCAGCCTAAAACCCTCATTGATGCTGCCAATTTCATTTCGACCGTAGAGCAGCGGCAAGGATTAAGAATAGGTTGTATAGAAGAAGTTGCTTATCGAATGGGGTTTATAGATCGAGACGGGCTTAATCTCTTAGGTCAGTCTTTAGGCAAATCCGATTATGGTCAGTATCTTTGCCGGATAGCTTCCGAGTAATTTTTTCTGCGTAGGCGATGAGGTTGCGCAGGTGGTCTTTTATTGTCCTATGCTTTTTATTCCTGAAAATGCATTTTTAATGTTTTCTACAACATAGAGTATTTCTTCCTCGCGCAGATCGGGGAAGATCGGTATGGCGCAACTTCGGTCGGCGGCAAATTCAGCCATGGGCAATGATGTGGAAGAGCTTGCAAGAGAAGCGAAGCACTCCTGTTTGTGCAGGGGTACCGGGTAATAAATCTCGCACCCTATTTGCGCTTCCGCTAGTTTTTGTCGCAATGCATCTCTCCAGGCCTTATTGGGGAGGAGTAAGGTAAATTGATTGTAAATATGTCGGGGCTGAGTCTCTAGAGGGAGATATATGCTTTGGCTCTTTTGAATTTCCTCCGAGGTGGTGTTTGGCTCGAGCATTTCAGCAATGCCCGTTTTAAGCAGGAGTTTTCTGTAGAACTCGGCATTTTCTTGGCGTGCTTTTGTCCATGTATCGATTTTTTTGAGCCTCGGTCTAAGAAGTGTAGCCTGTAAAGGGTCCAAGCGAAAATTTCCTCCGACAACTTGGTGGTAATATTTCGGTTCCCCTCCATGCACACGCATGATTTTGGCTCGATTGTATAGCTCCAGATCATTTGTGCTAATCAATCCGCCGTCGCCGAAGCCACCAAGATTTTTTGTAGGAAAGAACGAAAAGCAGCCGAAATGGCCTATGCCTCCAGCTTTGCGAATTTCGCCTTGATAGTGCATTTCTGCGCCGATGGCTTGAGCTGCATCTTCAATGACATAGAGATTGTGCTTTTCTGCAATAGGCATGAGCCTATCCATGTCGGCGCATTGCCCGAAGAGGTGTACCGGAATAATGGCTTTGGTGCGCTCAGTGATGGCGTTTTCTAGTTTGTTGCAGTCGATATTATAGTCAGACAAGCAAGAGTCTACAAAAACCGGTTTGGCTCCACTGCGCCAGATGCATCCTGCAGTGGCAAAAAAAGTATAGCTTGGACAGATTACCTCATCCCCATCACCGATGCCTAGAGCCATAAGGGCCAGGAGTAGAGCATCGGTTCCCGAAGATACACCAAGAGAATATTTCGTTTCGCAATAGGTGGCACACTCTTCCTCGAGCTTTTCAACCTCGGGACCCAGGATGTATTGGCCTGAGCGAATGAAGGATCTAAACTTCTCGATATATTCCTGCTCTTCATCGACGCTAAAGCGTGTGAGATCTAAAAGTGGTACTCGAGTCATTAATACTTGCCCAGGAGTTTAAATGTTATCCAGCTGAATTTGTTCTTGTATCCAGGGAATGACCTCATCGAGAATCTCTTCGAGGGGCGTAGTCGCCTCAAACCCCAGTAAATCCTTAGCTTTTTGTGTAGAAGGGATACGCTTTTGCACATCGTGGGAAAAAGGTTTGTCGTGAATAAAGGTTAAGGGTTTTTCCCCATTAATTTTTGTCCAAATGAGCTCAGCGAGTTCGCTGACGGTGGTCGAGCGCGCAGTCGAAATATTAAAGTCCTCATTGCGGGCTTTGGGATGCTCTATGCATGTGCGAATACCACGAGCCAGGTCCCC
>JASMKV010000127.1 GCA_030749035.1 Myxococcota bacterium
AACCCGCATGAAATTCTAAAACCAAAATACGTTGTTGTTCAAAAAGGTCGTCGCGATTAACCGTGGTTACCGTTTGCACACGTTCTGTGCTTTCTGCTGCCCATAGAGGTGCGGCATAGAAAATCAAACCGAGAATGCAAGGTCCATAGCGTAGAATATTGTTCATCAGCTAAATAAAGAGAACTTAATACAAAATACCTGCGGTGATATGAATACCGACCATCATATCGTGCAGGCTTGTATCGGTAAACTGACTTGATGTGGGCAGGCTGGTTTCGCCCTTATAGTTGGTGCCGAAATATTCCGCTCTAAGAAGCATGCGCAGGATAACCGGCATATTTCTAAAGATGGGATCCAGCTCTTCTAAGTCGAGAGTAATATGGCCACCACCTTCAATCCGTGCGGCAATGCTGCCATCTTTTTTACCCAGTCGTTTGAGTTTACCCGAAGCGCCTACCCATGGGTAGTAGGTCACGGTTCCGGTGGCCATGAGTTTGCGAATGAAAGGGATTTTAAAACCGATGGCTAAGGGTAAATCCAATGTTCCATTAATACTCAGAGCATTGTATCGTGAGCCAGGAAAATAGGCTTCATCTTCCATGGGGTGCCGAAAATGTGTGTAGCCTAAGCCACCGGCGATTTCAGGGGCCATGGCGCCCTGCCAGAATTGATAGCGGTAGAAAGTGGTGGCGCTCCAGGCTCCAGCCATATGGTTTTTCTTGGAAAGCTCGCTGGGCGTGCCGACGGAGGCAAAATGGCTTTCAAGACGAAAACCGAGTTTTTCGAGCCACATTGCGGCATCGCCTTCAAGAAATGGAAACATCAGTTGCGGATACAATTCGACCTGCAGTAAGAATCCTGGAATGCCACCAAAGTAGGTTGGTGGATTTTGAATCCCGGATTTTGCCCTTAAAAGGCCCCAGCGTTGCATATAGATCATCCCCAGAGCTGCGCGGATTCCTCGTGGATCGGCGATGACTTCGTTTTCAGCACTTTCGTTGAGACTAAGCGATGGCGCCGCTTCGGTGGCGACATCTTGAGTACCTTCCACATCTTCTGGGGTCGGCGTTTCTGTCTCCTCGGCACTGGGCAGATCGACCAAGTCGGGTAAAGGCTCATCGCCTTCAGCACTTTGCGTTGTCGTGTCTTCTTCTGCAGGCGCTTCATCACTCGCGGATTGTGCGTCCTCGCCCGTTTCTTGTGCGGCCGCAGGTGCTTCTTCAGTTTTTGCTTCGGCCGCAGGTGTGTCTTCAGTTTTTGCTTCGGCCGCAGGTGCTTCTTCAGGCTCTGCTGGTGCTTCAGGCGCGGCGACTGGTGCAGCTTCAAGCTGCAGAGACATACCCACTTCAAGAGCATTGGGATCTTCAAGTTGTGGGTTAAATTCAACGAGTTCAGCGATGGTGAGCTTATATTTTTTTGCGATTTTGCCAAGCGTATCACCGGGCAGGACAACATGTGTTTTGACCGACTCGGCATGAGCAAAATGGGCGGTCCCAAAAATAAGACCGAGAGCGATAAGCATTGAATAGAGTCGCATGGACGTTTCTCCCCGCAGTGTATTCCTATCTTCTTGTTGTAATGGCGCTGGAACTTGATCGCAAGAAGGATTTTTGCTTTTCTTTACAGGATCTTAGGAGAAAAAAGAATGGATTCACCGGTTGCACGATGTGTATCACTATGTTAGAGCCGGCCTGCGTTCTCTCAGGAGCGCACAATGAATCAATCCACACGTCGAGCAAATAGGCTTAAGTGGTTGTCGCAATTGCGATTTTAAGTCCATCGACGGAGGTTAATAAACCAGTTTGAAGGAGTTAGCGTTATGCCTAAATTAAGTATGAGAGCCATGTTGGAGGCTGGTGTGCATTTTGGTCACCAAACCCATCGATGGAATCCCAAGATGAAACCCTATATTTTTGGTGGTCGTAATGGGGTCCATATTATTGATTTACAACAAACTGTACCGCTTTTTGAGAAGGCCTATCAGTTTCTTCTGGAAGTCACCGCCAATGGCGGCAAGGTTTTGTTTGTCGGGACTAAAAAACAAGCTCAAGATGTCTTAAAAGAACAAGCTTTACGCTCCGAGCAATTTTTCGTCAACAGCCGCTGGTTGGGTGGAACCCTGACGAACTTCCGTACCATCAAAGCAAGCATCGATCGCTTGCACAGCATCAATCAAATGGAGACTGATGGCACTTTTGAAAAATTGGTCAAGAAGGAAGTTTTACAGCTTAATCGTGAACGCGATAAACTGGAGAAGAACCTCGGTGGTATCTCTGCGATGAAAAAAATTCCAGGTGCCGTTTTTGTGGTGGACACGAAAAAGGAAGCGATTGCTGTTGCTGAAGCACGTAAGCTCGGTATTCCGGTTGTGGCGCTTGTCGATACCAATTGCGATCCAGATGTGGTCGATTATGTTGTTCCAGGCAATGATGATGCCATCCGGTCAATTCGTATCTTTTTGGAAAAGGCTGCTGAAGCTTGTATCGAAGGCGGAAATGCTTTTCAGGAAACCATTGTCGCGAACAAGGGCCAGGAAGAAGCCGATAAGCCAGCTGATGCGAATGCACCAGATGCCGACCAAAAAGGTCCTAAGGTTGAGATTGTGCGTGCACCTGCTGAGGCAGAGGCAGGGGCAGAGGCAGAGGCCAAGAAGACATCTGCTGATGCTGAAAAAGTTGTCGATGCCCCGAGAGCGGGGGTTTCTGATGAGACCAATACAGATGCAGAGAAAAACGAAACCACAGCTTCGGCTTAAATCAAGGAGACTTGTGTGATGCAAATTACAGCAGGACAAATTCAAGAACTTCGTGGCAAAACGGGTGCCGGCATTATGGATTGCAAAAAAGCCTTAGCGGAAACCAGTGGCGATCTCGAAGGGGCAGTGGACTTTTTACGCAAGAAGGGTATGGCTGCAGCTTCTAAAAAAGCCAGTCGTATCGCTGCTGAAGGTTTAGTGGGTTCCTATATACACGGTGGCGGTAAAATCGGCGTGATGGTTGAAATCAACTGTGAAACAGATTTCGTCGCCCGTAATACGGATTTCCAGGGCTTTGTGAAGGATGTGGCCATGCATGTTGCAGCTGCCAATCCATCCTATGTCTCCAGAGAGGAAGTGCCCACAGAGGAAGTCGATCGTGAACGCGGTATTTTGAGTGAGCAGGTTGCGAACTCAGGTAAGCCCGCCGAAGTGGTTGAAAAAATTGTGACTGGGCGCTTGGACAAATTCTTCAAAGAAATTTGTCTGCTTGAGCAGCCTTTTGTGAAGGATCCAGACAAGAGTGTTGAGCTCATGCTTAACGAGCTCGTAGGCACCATCGGTGAAAAGATTTCGATTCGTCGCTTTGCCCGCTTTGCCTTGGGTGAAGGTCTGGAAAAGCGCAGTGAAGATTTTGCCGCTGAAGTGGCGAAAGCAGCTTCAGGCGATTAAGCAATATAGGCACTTTGTCCGCCATTTTTTGGCGTATAAGAAGCACAATTTATATTGTATTTGCTTTCAAGCAATTTCTTGAATGCCTTGACCTGTGCGTTGTTCGCATGCGCGTCAAACTGGTCAAAGATGGCATAGACGTCTTTAGGTTTCACTTTTTCTAAGCCCACGTATTTGAGAAAGTCCTGCATGGTTTTTTGGGCCGTGTTTTTATAGACATCAAGATAATACACAGCTTGGGCGCCCATCAAAACGGAGCGCAATTTTTCTGTTTCGCTAAGCTGACCAAATTTGTTTTTTGCCAGAGCCATCATCACATTGGTGGTCACGATGCCGGCGTAGAGGTCGCGATTTTCATCGAGGTCGGAAGGGTCAAACTCAACATTGAAATAGGTTTCTTTTTTTCCCGAGGGCAATGTCTTTTCCTCTGGTGTTAAGCGCAGCACTTCACCAGGCTTGGGGTTTTTGAGACGACCGTTGGCCAGAACATGGTCGGCATATTCTTTCCCGTACACCGATCGCTTGCCGTATTCGAGATCAATTTCCCAGTGATAATAGAGCTCTGAATTGACAAACGCGATGGCGCGAATAAAGTCGCTGGCTTTGCGATGGGCATCGGTGTCAAAAACCTGGTCCGTGCTCAGGATTGAATGGTCGATTCTACCATCCTCATCGCTGTCGAGAAGCAGAGTACGACGCGCTTCATGCGGAAAGATATAGTTTGTTGCGGGTTCATCGTAAATGCGCTTATTTGTGATGCGTTGCATATAAGCGAAGGACTCACCGCGAACCAAAGTCTGATAAAGCCCTTGGACCCGGTTGTGTTCTGGATCTGAGTAGGTGGGACCATCGGTTGTAATCAGCATGGCACCCGGAAATTTGTTGGCAAATTCAGCATAGTTGTCTTTTCCACGACAATTGGCCAGCAATACGGTTTTGGGCAAGCCACGCATGGGTTCTGCATCGGCAATAGCCTGAGAGCCGTTACCGCCAAGTGCTGAGTGCCCCGAATAGATAATGCAGTGTGTTTTAGGGTCCGCCATATCTGATAGAAAGTCGAGTTCACCTTTTTTGACGACGACATGAACTTTAAGTGGTGGCTTTTTGCCGCTTGGGTCCTTCAACTCTGCGCTGTATTCACGGCGCGTATCCTTGCGATTTTTCCGTAGAAGTTTCCAACCTTTTTTCTTCGTATAGAATCGGAGATCTTCCCGCCAAAATTCCTCATGAATGGTGTGTTCGACGCGTAATGGTTTTTTTCGATGATTGGTATAAAGTTCGATGGGCGGAGATTGGGGCACTGTTTTATTTTCAATCGATTTTAATGCGTAACGCTGAGCCGGGTCAAATTTGTGCCCACTTTGTTTAAGCGCGAAGAGATAAAAAAGACGCATTTCAATATTGGGCTCTTGATCAAGGGCTTGGAGCATTCGATCGACAATGGCGCTTGAAAGTTGTGGCTTAGCCGCTTGTTGTGTGGCTTGTCTCAACTGGAGAGATAGGGAGAGGCTTGCGGATGTAAGCCGTTGTTTTGTCGATGAGGGACTGCTTTCCTGCGCCGCCTGTGCCATATCTGAGAGATAGGAAAAAAACCGTTTTTGTTGTGGCTGACTCAGTGTGGTGAGATCGACCTTTGCTTTGGCCAATTGCATGGCCGCTAAAGATATTTCCTCTACATCTTTTGGCAATTTTCCATTGATGAGGATGCGGCCTGCTCGTGAAAGACTGAGGCGTTTACCTGATGGCGTTTGTGCAAGCTCTGTGCGCTGTCCGGGGTGGATGCTGTGCATTTCTTCTCGCCCAGCAATATGATCTTGGCCCAGAATACGATTTAAGGCAGCGTGTTTGGGGCTACGCTCGGTGAAACGTAAAAGCTCTGCGCCAGATTGTGGGACTAAACCGAAGGCATTTTCGGCAGCCAGACGCCAGTGAGGGTAGCGGTTCATACGTCGCGCGGCCATGGCCGCTTCACGTGGATCGAGCTTGCCATCGGTTGAAGCACCACGGCTTTGATCGATACGCGTGAGCAATGAAGCCACGTTAGAATCTCGTATTTCATGAATATTTACAGGCATCTTCGTCAGCTCCTACCCCAAGGGATTTTGCTCATCCAGGGGCACGAGGACGAATCAATTTAAATTATCGGAAGAATTCGTCAATGGTTGCTAGGATGAAGTCGTTTAGTTCTCTTGCCCAGGGTATGTGACAAAAATGCTGTCAAGTAAAAATGCTTGTTTCGACGTACGTCAAAACCACGCTAAGGGGCAGAAGTTTCTTGACCCAGCGCATGCTTGGCGGTACTTCAAAACTTCTATGGGGGAAAGCAAAATAAATACAGTTTCAAGAACACAGCAGCGTGTCGAAGTTCAGATTCTTGGACAACGCATGAATCTGAAAGCCGAAGCCGATCCCCGTTACCTTGAACGCTTGGCCAATTATGTGAAACGTAAAGTTGAAGAGGTTTCACAAAACGGTCCGGTGTCCAGTTCTAAAATTGCGATTTTAGCAGCACTTAACATTGCCGATGATTATTTCAAGGCGATGGAAGAAAATCGAGAATTCAAGCGTAAGGTGGCAGACAAATCACGCGCCATGCTTCGCGATCTCGATTCATAATCACAGGGCCGATGTAAGGCTTGCGTATTTCATCCCATAAAAAGACACTCAGCCTTGCCCTTGTTTGGTGGGGGCTCATTCTTGCGTCCTTGCCCCTTGGTCGAGCAACAACCAACTATTTACGTGAACATTCTTTGCTCAATCTTGTGTTGGTTTTGACCATTGTTTTTTTGTTGAGCCTTGTTCTTGGAAGTCTCTTTTGGCTTCATCGGCAGCAAAAGGTTTCTAAGCTTAAAGTGCGCGTGATCCTCTTTCTTTTTTTATCATGGGTTCTTGGCTCTTTAATTTTAGAGCGCCCTGAGGAGCGCTGGCACATTTACCATTATGGGATCTTGGCTTTGCTCTTGTGGGAGAGTTTTGCCGGACTTCGGTGGCGGCGCACAGCACTTTGTAGCGTGTTGGTCGTCTCGTGTGGCTTCCTCGAAGAAAGCGCTCAACTTCTCATTCCACAACGGGTTTTTGACTGGCGGGACGTATTATTAAATGGTGGCTCTGGTATCTGGAGCGTTTTCGTTTTAAGCTTGCAGGACAAAAAGGAAAAGATGTTGGAGCGCGGACCAAATTCATGAGCGAACAAGCATACAAACGACGGGGCGTACCTTTGGTTGTTTCAGCGCCAAGTGGTGCTGGGAAAACAACGCTTTGTCATAAGTTGATTGACTCCCTGGGTGATGTCTCTTTTTCGGTTTCTTATACAACGCGCCCTTTACGCGGCAAAGAGCAGGATGGTGTCGATTATTATTTTGTTTCCGAGAATACCTTCGAGCAACTTGTTGCAGAAGATGCATTTTTGGAATGGGCGCACGTGCACGGTCACCGTTACGGTACACACCGCCGCACAACGGAAGATTTGTTGGCCGCCGGCAAGGATGTTCTCTTTGATATCGATATTCAAGGTGGTGAGCAAATCGCAAGTGCTTTAGATGATGCGGCTCTGCTTTTTATTCTGCCGCCGAATAAAAAAGTTTTGGAAGAACGTTTGCGCGGTCGTTCAAGTGATTCCGAAGAGCAAATTGTCCGTCGTTTGGAGGCTGCACAGAATGAAGTTAAAGCGGCAGCCTTCTATCATTATTGGCTCATCAATGGTCATTTGGATGATGCATTAGATGAAATGCGAGCACTGCTTCTTGCTGAGCGCTTAAAACGCGCGAGCAAAAAAGCCCTTCAGGATGCGTTTTTTATGCAGGAGGGTGATTAAGCTGATGGCTGCGAAGCTTGTACCCGCAAAAGGGGCGGAGAATAAGGCCCGGGTAGAGATTTCTTTAGGGGAGGGCACGGTGACGCTGGGCAGAGCGCCGGGCAACAAATATGTTCTCGACGATCCCGAAGTCTCAAAATTTCATGCCGAAATTGTGGGTGATCAAGGCAGCTATACGGTCAACGATTTGGGCTCCTCTAATGGGACAACGGTCAATGGCGAGCTTATTGAAAAGCACCATTTGAAAGTCGGCGATGTTGTCGAAGTCGGTTCCTCATGTTTTACTTTTCAGCTGGAAGCTGAGAAACGCCGCGCATCGGTCACGATGATGGCTGATGTGATAGATGATTCGGCCCACGTATTGGCTTCGGCAAGCATTGATCCCTTGGTGCCGAGCGACGAGATTAAAGAAGTCGCGGTTCTGCGTGGTCATTATGATCGGGTGCGCACGGCTTTTGAGGCTGTCCAGGAGCTTATTGAAACAACCGATTTGAAAGAGCTTTGCGAGGGGATTCTGGATGTTGTGTTTAAGCTGGTTCAAGCCGAAAGCGGTTCGGTTTTTCTCTTCAACAAAAAGAAAGAATTGGTCCCTTGGGCGACAAAATTTATTGATGATCAGCATGAAACCGACACGGTTTTAAGCCGAACAATTGCCGAGCGGGTTTTTAAGGATAAGGCGGCGGTGATTGTCTCAGATGCATTGACTGATGACCGCTGGTCTGGTGCGAAGTCCGTCGTCGTTTCAGGTATTCGCTCTCTTATGTATGTGCCTTTGCTTAACAACGAGCGTATCTTTGGGCTTTTGCATGTGGGTAATGCTTCGCAGATTGGTGCATTTTCAAAGACTGATTTGGAGCTCATGACAGGGATTGGAACCGGTGCCGGGGTGGCCATTTCGAATGCTTATTTGGCCAAAGAAATGGCAGATGCGGCAAGAACACGTGAATCCTTGGGGCGTTTTCTTTCTCCTGTTTTGGTTGAGCAGGTGATGGATAACAATTTGGACTTAAGCAAGGGTGGTGAAGAAAAAGACGTGACGGTGATGTTTGCCGACATTAGAGGTTTTACAAGTCTCACCGAAAAACTGGCGGCCGCCGAGGTCGTTGGACTTCTCAATGAATATTTTGAACAGATGGTCGAAGTTGTTTTTCACCACCAAGGTATTCTCGATAAATTTATTGGCGATTGTATTATGGCGGTTTGGGGGACTCCAGTGCAGCATGATGACGATGCAATTAAAGCATTGGCGGCTGCTTGCGATATGCAAGGCGTTTTACGAACACTGAATGCCAAACGAATACAAAACAATTTGCGCGCTGTTCAAGTCGGTATTGGCTTGGCAAGTGGGCCTTGTGTTGTCGGCAATATCGGTGCGAACAGACGTTTGGAATATACGGTGATTGGTGATGCGGTGAATTTAGCCAGCCGCTTATCGGGCGAGGCCCGAGCCGGCCAGGTGGTTTGTGATGATTTGACGTTTAAACGTTCTGGTGAGCCCGACGACATCAAACTTAAAGAAGAGATTCAGGTGA
>JASMKV010000128.1 GCA_030749035.1 Myxococcota bacterium
GCCGGTGCCAATGCTGTCGCCACACTTGGTGTTGCATTGCTGGCTGCGGTATCTGAAGAATCGGCGCTGCACGCCGGGGGATCTTCTAACGCAAAAGAAAGCGCGTAACTCACCGCTGCATCCGCATCGGCTTCCACATAAGCGTAGTAGTTCACCGCCTCGGTCAACGGCACCACCGCCTTACGCACCGAGCTCGACGTCGACTGCGAACCATAGGCCATATTGTCTTCGGCTTTACCTAAAGCCAAGGTAATATTCGCCGAGGCAGGGTCGACATTCGTCAACTCGGCCACAATGCGCTTGTCGGCGGCAAAAGCCGCAAGGCTACCACTCGAATCAACTCCAAGTTTAAACCAATCCTTATCGCCATTACAAAGACTCAAAGAGCCCACGCTCGTGCTTGTCTCAAGCGCGACTTCGGTCGCGCCGGCAAAAAGGTCGTTAAGACCCGCGCCATCACTCAAGACTGCGCCAGAAGCCGCGCCGGCACTGTCTCCATCCCAAGTATCTTCAACACAAGCTGCGCCATTGGCCACACTGATGTTCAAAGTATAATCCGTCGACGAGCCAGAATAGCGCGAAACTTTGAGCACATAAGTTGCGCCAGGCCGCGGACTGTCGGTGACCTCTTCATCACCAGTCGTATCCGAAGAATCACAGACAAGCTCTGTCGTTAAATCTTCGCCCGCATAAAAAGGACCATAAAGATGCAGTTTTAAATCGCCGGTAAAGGTCGACTCCAACATTTCCACCAGCAAAGTTGCGCCGTTATGGACTTCAATCGAATAGTAATCCACATCGCCAACACAAAGGGTATAGTCACATTCAAGCGAGTGCGCATCACCAATCGTACCGGTAAGGGTACAGGCGCTTACTGTTCCACTGGATGGATTGAGCGGTGTGACCGTGGCCACCGTGTTGTTGGTGCTCTCCTCTTCGGCTGTATCTTCACAAGCCTGACCTTGGGTGCGGGCAATGCTTAAATCATAGAAGCCTTCATTATAGGAAAGGTCGACACGGATATAATAGATGCCATCATAGTTGGCGGTGAACTCGGCGTTGTCGGTGCTGTAAGAGCCCATATAGGACGACGCAATTTCCGTTTCACCATCGGAACCATAAGCTTTAATATAAGCAGAAATCCCGGAAAGGTTATTGGGGGTAATGGTGATTTTGTCACCATTTTCTAAGTTTATCGAAAACCAATCCTCATCATCGTCTGAACCACTTTCGCAGAGCGTCAAACCGCTTAGGGTCTGCGTTGAATTGAGCTCGATGGTTTCGAGAGGATAAGCCGTGGCTAAGGTATCATTATCTTCGTAGGCATCCGCCTCGCATGGAATTTCTGCAAGTGCCTTACAGATATTATCATCGGTGCACATTTCGGTTTCCGCGCAATCGTTATCATCGGCACAATAGGCTTTACAAACACTGGCTGCCGTATCACAGGACTCGGTGGGCTGATTACAATCGCTGGCTTCGTCACAAAAGTTTTCAGAAACACAACGCCCCGTATCGCCATCACAAACGGGTAAACCACTTTCAGGATCGCAATCGTTATCACAAGTGCACTGCACACAAGAGCCCTGCATCGAACAATAAAGCCCTGGAGAACATTCCTCTTCAAGTCTTGGGTCAAGCGGGCAGGTCGAGGTGGGTGAAGTCGGCGGTGTGCATTCATACTTTAATTCAACACACAAGCTTGAGCCTGTATCGCATTGAAAATCTTCGTAGCCACAACAGTTATGGTCTTGTTTACAAAGCGCTGCAGGAAAACATTTTTGTGTCACAGGATCACAAGTTTGGCCGGTAGAGCAGGTTTTGTTTGGGCCACAAGTGTCTTGATAATTGGCTGCCACAACACAGTTGCCGGTAAAAGGATTACAGACCTCACCGAAACCACAAGCATCGCTGTCATCACAGCGACCTATATTGGTGTAGTTGGCCTGACCCGGTGTGCCTTGCCATAAACCATGGGCGTTATTTTTGAGAGCCACATCGCTGGCACCTAAATACGAACACACATTTTGGTCACAAATCTGGTGACAATCGCATTGGTCCTGCGTGAAACATTCGACACACTGTCCCACACTGGCGTTGCAATAAGGCTTGCCTGCGTCGGTGCAATCGGTATCGCTCTGACAGCCTCCGGTGCGTCGTCCTGCGGGCTTACAAGAAGCCAGTATAAAGACTTGCCCCACAACCAGCAACAACATCATCATGCGTAAGCTTGTTTTCATTTTTAGCTCAATCTTTCCAAGGGGCCTTTAATTCGTTTAAGGGAAATCCCAGCCCGTACCACCAAAGCAAGAGCTTCCAGCAGGCATGGTGTGGATGGTCCCGGCCTGCCCGGCGCTATCGCTTGGATAGGGTGATTGCGTGCCCAGCCCATTTTCATCCCAGACAATATCCGCGACCGCCCAGACTGCATCCTTGTTCGGCAACACTCTGGTGTATTCTCCAACCAATAAGCCATTGAGATAAATACGCACAGTATTCGTTGTCGGCGTTGTCCCCGAATAGGAACCCCAGTCACTAAAGTAGTGCACGTAGACCCGATAAGTCGACGCTTCTGGCTCATCAATATTGATGTTTTCAGGGCCAATGCCGTTGGTGTCATCAATATCCAGAATTGGGTTGGCACCCACTCCGGCCGCGTCCTGAGCAAACCAAACAGGCTTCTTCTCACCGAAAAAGCAGTCATAGGAATCATGGCAAAAATGCGCTTCTGGGGCGCCATCAATTTTCACCAAATGTAGATCTTGATCGTTGCCTGGATCGTCCCAAGTCAACTGCACGTGAATAGAATCTCCTGGTGTCACATCAAACTCCACACGGGCATCTTCGGTATCGCCACTCGAAATTCCTGATTCGTTGGTGACGGTCAGCTTCACCACATAGTGGCCTGCCAAGGGCGCGAAAAAGTCCATCAATTCGCTGCCCTGACCGTTGAAGTCAAAATCGCTGGGATTCGAACCCGAAGGATACTCCACCACTTCCCAATAATATTGGGCAATATTTTCTCCGGCTGGGTCATAACTCTCCGAGCCATCGAAATACACGCGCTCCAAAGGCTCAATATTGTCGATTTCCGAATAGGGCGCAGTCGGATTGGCTGGATCCAAGGCCCGTAAATCCGCAATCGCAATCGGTGCGTTCACACTCTTGGCCACCACTGGAATTTCAATCAACGACTCGTCAGGATCGGTCGACTCAATCACCAACATGGTTTGATAAGCGCCTTCGGCCGTCGGCGCATTAAAGTTTAAAAGCAAAGTGACTTCACCACTCTCAGTGCAACCTAAATCCGCCTGGCGCACCTGGAAGGGTGTGGCCGTTGAACCGGCAAAAGCAAAATAGCCATCGGCATTCGAACCGGGCTTAAAGTCAAAACCCAAATCTTGTCCAGCTGGATCTTTGTCGATGGTCAAAACGCAAGAAGCGCACGGGTCACCGCCAGGAAAAGCATCGCATGTGGCCTTATTACGAATCGTTAAACGCACAGTCCCAGTCATGCCCATGGCGATATTACCAAAATCGAGGGCGTTTTCTTCAGTCAGGATACAGGTGTCGGTTTCTCCATCCGCATCCGAGTCGATGCATTCGTCAACACTGGGTCCCGTATAGGCGTTGTAGGCCACTTCGATATCCGGCGCGCCTTTGAATTCACCCGTCCCGACGACAGTCACTTGTTGTGCACCACCATTGGCCGCATCGGTTTTAATCTCGGCAACCACCATATCTTCTTGTTCGACTTCTAAGGGTGCATAGATGATGGTCAGCTTACCTTCACCATAAGGTGGTATTTGTGTTGGAAAAATAGCGTCTTTCCAGCGCACACCATTTTCAACAGCATACGTCACATCAGAAATGTTTAAGGGAAGTTCGGATGCGTTCGTTAAAAGAAACTCCGCACTGGCTTCGGCGTAAACCGGCACCTTACCCAAATCAATGATAAGATTGGCTTCATCAACAGAGGCGTAATTATGCCCTTCATTATAGATGCTTATGTCGAGGCGGGGGGCCCTTAGTACAAGTTTTTCCTCGGCACAGGCACCACTTACCAAAACAAACGCTAACGCGGTGGCCCAAATCCTGATCATGCAACATCCTCCTGTGCTTAAATACTTGGGGCATATACAAAATCAACGGCCAAGGATCAACGTAAAGGTGCAATTTTTCTGTTAATTTAGCTCCGAAAACGTGGGATATTCCCCCGTTGTCGGATCTGCAGAACAGCCATACATGGTCTTAATTTGACCAAATTGCCCCTCTTCATCGCTCGGTGCAGCCTCCACACCCACATTTCCCTCGCCATCTACCGTCACGACACCGACCCACCATAGATCGTAAGTCTGCACCTGCCGCTGAAAATCACCCCGTAATTCACCATTGAGATAAACACGTACCCGGTTGACGGTTTTGGAATCAGGATCCCAAGCGCCACCACCAAAATAATGGTGGCTGTAAATGTGGTAAGTGCCTTCCTGAGGGACGTCCACATTCACATTTTCTGGGCCTAAACCGCTTTGGTCATCGATGTCCAGGCGTGGATTGGCACCTTCAAAGAGTGACGTGCTGTCATCAATCCAGTCGGCGCAGGAAATCGGATCACCATAAAAACCATCGTAAGTCTCTGAAAAAGCTTCACAAGTTAATTCATCATACACGTCTTCGCAACAGCTCTTGGCATTGATATTACAGTTGGCCCAATAACAATCGTAGGTCTTGTCACAAATGCGATCTGTCGTTGAGCTTGTCGCTAAGGTAAAGTGTAAATCTTGATCATTTTCTGGATCATCCCAAGTCAGTGCAATGTGGATACCCGCTTCAGGCACCGCATGCACCCATATGTCCGTGGGCTTTTCTGGATCGACAACATCGGCGCTGCTGCCGGTGATGGGTGATGGCGTACCGATCGAGTTGGTCACCCGCAAGCGTATCAAATAATCTCCTGCCAGAGGTACAATCATCGAAAAGGACGCGCTGCTGGCACCTTGCAGATCATAATCGCTGACCTCAACGCCTTCAGGCGCTTCAACCACAGACCAAGTGTAAGACGCAATGCTGGGCGCTTCTTCACCTTCGGCCCAGTTTGCGGGAACCTCCTGGAAGCTTTCGCTGCCATCAAAATACACCCGCTTTAAGGGGTTCACCGTATCGGTTCCTGAACAGTTCGGGTAGGGATGCTCTTCGTCACAGGCCTGCAGCTTCGCCACCGCAACCGGGCCCGGGCTTGAACGCGCCGCCATAGGTATCTTGATCGCCGTGCTGCCCGTCAAATCGGACTCGATCACAAAGGTATTGGCCACCTCGTTTTCTTCTTCCGCCGCTTGAAAGTTCACAAGCACTTTAAGCTCGCCACTTTCGCCGCAAGCAGAATCCGCCGGAACCAGACTTACGGGCGTCGAAAGATTACCTGCGATACTGAAATCTTCAGCACTCTCCAAAAAACCCAATCCTAAATCATAGGCTTCCGGATTCTTGGCAAAAGTCACCATACATACGGGCGAACAAGCGGTCATCGATTCTGAACGCTGACAGTTGCCGTTGTTTTTGATGGTGATGGACTCTGTCGACACCGATGAAAAAGCCACATGCCCAAAATCCAAAGCTGGGAACGTACACTCACCACTGGTGGCATCACACTCATCGGCCTGCGGATAACACTGGCCCTTATAACACACCTGCAAAGCGGGCTGGCCTAAGTCGTCACCAATGCCTTTGATTTGTAAACGCACTTCATCGTTTTCAGAGATGCCCGCATTGGTTTTGAGCAAAATCGTCGCATTTTCTGGTCGTTCATCCTCAACCGGCTGAAAACCAATCACAATCTGAGCTGTCTCAGTCACCCCGAGCTCTTCGAGGCCTTGGACAATCGTGAAATTTCCGCCACTTTTCTCTTCGACTTCAATCGAATCGATACGCAAAATGCCTCGGCCCGTATTTTGGACCTCAAAAGTTGCGGTGCCTAAACCATAAAGGGCAATGGTCCCCACATCGATACCGGTAGGGTCACTGAGTTCGACCTGAGCCAAAGCCGCATCGGGCAATGCGGTGATTTCAATTTGGGCAATGGCGCGACCAATTTTGTCATCAGCACAGGCCGCTGCAAGAAAACAACATAATATAAAGGGGATGCCTCGAAAAAAGGCGTTGTTGAATAGGGGGGCTTTATTCATTTGATACCTCAAAAGATGGGAGTTCGTGTGCATTATCGCTCCTCGCAAGCATATGGTGCCCGATTCTTACGCAACTTTGCTCCCCTTTAGCAAGCAAAAGATCTCATCCTTTCTCGAAACATAGCGTGCCCCAAGACCGTGCCACCTGTGGAATTCAGGCTGCACTCAAGAAGACCTTTAAAAGCGGTAAAATATTCAATGAAATCTGTATTTTCAGACAAAAACCCCAGTGCCAAGGCGCACTAGGAATAACCATAGAGCCCCGTACTCAAATAACGCTCCCCAATATCGCAAAAAATCGTCACAATTTTAGCGTTTTTCTCGCGTCTGGCCAACGTTTCTACGGCTTGAAAATAAGCCCCTGAAGACTGACCGAAAAAATAACCATGCTGCGCCAATTGCGCGCAGCCATCAAAAGCATCTTCGGCCCCAACCTCAATCCATTCGTCAACAAGTGTGGGATCAAAAATGGCGGGCTTGATGTCCTCAGGCTGGTCGAGAGGCTTGAGTCCCTCAATCCCAGGAAAACGATCTGGACGTACGCCAACAACCTTAAGATCGGGAATTTCTTCCTTTAATCGACGCCCCACCCCCGTGATGGTGCCGCCAGTGCCAACCCCGGCGACAAAATGCGTGAGCGTACCTGCGCGCTGCTCTAAAATTTCCATGGCCGTTGTCTCATAATGCGCCTGCCAATTCCACGGATTGCTGTACTGATCGGGGAAAAAATACGCTTCTTGATCGGCCGCATAAATTTCATGACACATACGCAGCGCCTCATCATAGCCCAAAAGCGCATCGCTCAAAACAACCTCGGCCCCATGCGCCATGATGCGTTTTTTGCGCTCAGTGCTGACATTGGCCGGCATCACCAATTTGACCTTAAAGCCAAGCATGGCACCAAACATCGCATAAGCAATCCCCGCATTGCCTGAAGATGAATCCAAAATCGTTTTACCTTCTGCCAGTTCTCCAGAGATTAAAGCCTCAATCAGCATCCGCGATATCGGTCGATCCTTAATCGAACCTCCTGGATTGAAGCTTTCAATTTTCGCAAAAATATCCACCCCCGGCACTTCGTCTTTAAGCAGATGAAGCTCGGCCAATGGGGTATTGCCCACGAGTTTGAGTGCGGGAAACGCCGCAATGATGGATTCCAAAGTTGGCCGCATAACGTGATACTTCGACAGATGTCCTTAAGCGCTTTGCCGCAAACAAAAATGCTCGTAATCAATATAGCCGGGAAACTCTTTACCCGCTGCGCAATAATCACACTCTGGATTTTGCCGCAGTTTAAAGGTTTGGAAACTGGCCTCTAAAGCATCGTAGGTTAAAAGCTTACCACGCAAAGACGCGCCGATGCCCAAAAGGATTTTGAGGGTTTCGACCGCCTGCAACAAGCCCACCACACCTGGCAGCACACCCAAAACCCCGGCTTCTGCGCACGAAGGGGCCAACTCGGCTGGCGGTGGCTCTTTATAAAGACACCGATAACAGGGACCTTCTTGCGCCGGGTCAAACACGGTGACCTGTCCTTCAAAACGATAAACACTGCCATGCACACAAGGCTTTTTAAGTTTAACGCAAGCATCATTGATCAAATAGCGTGTTGGGAAATTATCCGTACCGTCGACAACAACATCAAAATCCTTGATGATGCTTTCGATATTGGCACTGGTCAAACGCTCCTCAAATGGAATGAGTTCAATATCCGGACTGAAGGTTTTTAACGTTTTAAGCGCTGAGCTAATCTTCGGCGTCCCTACACGCTCTGGCGTGTGTAAGATCTGACGTTGCAAATTCGATTCATCCACCACATCGAAATCCACAATGCCTAAAGTCCCCACACCTGCCGCTGCCAAATAATACGCACTTGGACAACCTAAGCCCCCCGCACCAATAAGCAACACTTTGCTGCCTAAAAGCTTGAGCTGACCTTTTTCACCCACTTCGGGAATAGAAATATGGCGCGAATAACGGCTTCGGGCTTTATCCGACAACACCTTGGGCGTTTCGATGGGCAATTCTTTTTGTTTCCAATCACCAAATCCACCGGCCATCGACTCCAGGTTCGTATAACCCATATTTTTTAGCGTCTCACAGGCCAACAATGAACGCACACCACCAGCACAATAGACGGTAAGCGCCGTGTCTCTTGCCGGTGCAATCGCTTCTATCTTCATTTCCAAAAAGCCACGTGGAGCATGAATGGCGCCAGGGAGATGACCCTGACGAAATTCTTCCGACTCGCGCACATCTAAGAGCAAAAAAGAATCACCACCATCTTGCTTGCCTCTGACCTCTTGTGCCGAAATTTCTCTATGGGTTTTTTTAAGTTCGGCCAAAATCCCAGGAAAGGATTGACCACTCCCACCGGCAATGGCTGGGATGATCGACAGCGTATCGCCATCTTGAACCGGCGTGTCTAAGCCTTGCATATAACGAATATCCTCATCGTTAAGATAGAGATTGATAAAACGGCGCAGGTTGTTCGCATCGTCACACAACCGCCCTTTAAAACCTTCGTGGTCGCCATCAATACTTTCAATCAAGGCCATCACCGTTGCCCCAGCAACGGCTATATCCGCCTGATTGCCGACCAAAGGTCGAAGTGGTGTTGGAATTCTTACTTTAACTGACATGGAGCTCACTCCTTTGCTCTAAAATTTCAGATTGAATCGATTTGGAGAGACCCTCTTCAACAATGAAAGCGCCATGGTCCTTCACAACTCCGCCTTGCACCGAAACGACAACATAAGCGTATACGGGCTTCAGCCAGGGTTCGCCAAATTGATATTCCTCGGAGTGCTCTAAATCGCGCTGCGAAAAGTATACCCCATGATCTGGATGTGAATGATAGAAGCCCAGAAGCTCCAAACCTTTGGCGCGTAACGCCGATTCCTTTTCATGACGCTCTTGCGGGTCAACCTGGTAAGTGTCGTGAACTCCGGCAGACACAACATTACGCAGCGGAAGAACAGCCTGCACATGCCAAGCGTGATCGTCTCTAATGCCAGCTAAAAGCCCGCAACATTCACGGGGATAATGCTTTTGTGCTTCTGCATAAAGCTGCTCTAAACAATGATTTTCTAAGCGAAGCATCCCCACCCCTTTAAAACAAGTCATCAAGAATGACAAAAAATATCCCAACAAACAAGCGCAAAAGCCCTATAAATAAGGCTTATCGCAGCGTTGGCGCATTGCAATATGCGTGGGGCAATTGCTTTTTTGGTGGCGATGGGGAGATTTGAACTCCCGACTCTACGGTTATGAGCCGTATGCTCTAGCCAACTGAGCTACATCGCCACACTTGGCGCTGATTTAGGGGAGGACTCCCTGCCTGTCAAGCACTCAGGAGAGCCTATTTATTAAAGAGTGCTTCAAGTTTAGCCTTCGCTGCATCAACATCAGGCGCAGCCTCTCGCTCTCCAGAAAAGGGTCGATACATACCACAAAAATTGGAGCGCTCTTTCTCTGGAACATATTCGGCTATCGTTTCGGAACACTCATTGTGGGCACCCGGATCGTGGTACTGACAATTCTTGCAGGAACGCATATCCATAGAGCAATGCGGACAAATATCTGAACGCGTGACCTTATCGTCCATCTCCGTTTCGTTTTGACAATTCCAACAACTAAAAGTCCAGGTCGACATCCCTATCCCCTTTTGTTCATTTTAATCCGCCACACTTAAACAACACCGAAAACCAATGAGCGCTTCTCGGGCACTGGCCGCAGCATTCGCACGAGAAGCACAACGCCCCGCATAGGAAGCTTGATCGGCCGCGCCGCCTTTAACCACTTTATCGGACATGCCCTTGGCCCAACCATCGGCGGTCCATTCAGCCACATTCCCGCTCAAATCGTAAACCCCTTCACTTGAACGACAATCCCGATACGATCCTGCCCCCACACTCTGCCCATCATCACGATCAACATGACACACGCCCCTTTGATAAGAATTTCCATAAGGAAATTCACGTGCCGCTTGGCCCTTACAAACCCGTTCCCATTCTTTTTCCGTACACAAACGTTTGCCCGCTTTAGCACAAGTCGAAAGAGCTTTTTGCCAGTTGACTCTGGTCAACACCTTAGCGCCAACACTGTTGGGATACTCATAGAGATCAACACAAAATGCGGCCAAAGAAACACGGCGCGCATCCAACTCACCAAAACCACGCAGAGGATTATTCGCTTCCGAGCCAAAAACAAAACGCCCACCAGCAATTCGCGCCATCCCTTCTGGACAGGTTGTACTCGGTGCTTTGGGTAAATTCGGCGGTGGCGGTGGCGTGATTTGTGAAAACTTCACCGCTTCTGATTTCTTTTCAGCCTGTGAGGCCACGGGCTTTGCTTCTTGCTTACTTTGTGTCGTGCTTGCTTTGC
>JASMKV010000129.1 GCA_030749035.1 Myxococcota bacterium
TCATTCACGCATGCGTCGTTACAATCGGCGGCACCATCGCCATCGCTGTCGGTATCGGCCACCCCGCATCCACAGATGCCGGCAGCCACTTTATTCGCATCGTCGGCACATTCATCGTTGCAATCGGCGGTGCCATCGCCATCGGTATCGGTATCGGCCACCCCGCATCCACAGGTGCCGGCAGCGACTTTATTTGCATCATTCACGCATGCGTCGTTACAATCGGCGGCACCATCGCCATCGCTGTCGGTATCGGCCACCCCGCATCCACAGATGCCGGCAGCCACTTTATTCGCATCGTCGGCACATTCATCGTTACAATCGGCGGTGCCATCACCATCCGAGTCTGTATCGGCGACACCGCAACCACAGATGCCCGCACTTGTTTTGCTCGCATCGTCGGCACATTCATCGTTACAATCGGCGGTGCCATCACCATCGGTATCCGTATCCGCAAAGCCACAGCCACAGAAGCCTGCTGCTGTCTTATCCGCATCCGATGGGCAGCCATCGTTACAATCGGCGGTACCATCAGCATCGGTATCAGTGTCGGCGACACCGCAACCGCAGAGGCCCGCACTTACTTTATTCGCATCGTCGGCACATTCGTCGTTACAATCGGCAGTGCCATCACCATCGCTATCCACATCACTTGTGCCACATCCACAAATACCCGCACTCATTTTACCCGCATCATCAGCGCATTCATCATTACAATCGGCAGTGCCATCGTCATCGGTATCCGTATCACTTATGCCGCAACCACAAACACCAGCACTCACTTTACCCGCATCATCAGTGCATTCATCGTTACAATCGGCGGTGCCATCGCCATCGCTATCGGTGTCGGCCGTGCCACAACCGCAAACCCCCTCCACTATTTTGTTCGCGTCATCAGGGCAATCATCACAACCATCAGGCAAAGCATCACCATCAACGTTGGCATGGTCATCAAAGTCTGGACAGAGATCAACATCCCCACACACGCCATCAAGGTCCGCATCGTTTTGCGCATCATGGGGACACGCATCACAATCATCACTGAGCCCATCACCATCGCTGTCAGGGGCATTCGTATTACAACCAGGGTTAGGCTCACACTCACCTTCACAGGCCGGTCCACTTCCGCCCCACTCATCCTCCGGGAAGGGGTCGACATGCTCTGCGCTATCATCTTCGGAAGTTAAAATTTCATTCACAAGCTCGATCAGATCAAGGATATTGTAGATCTCATCCGCATTGAGATCTGCTGCGCACCCGTATTCGAGGTCTAAACAGTTGCCGTCAATAATACATCCTACAAGCTGCACCAAATCCTGAACATTATGTTCTCCGTCAGCATTAAGGTCACCATCATCGGAACAATTTTCGATGCCCTGAGCTGTTTGCTGGTGGGCTTGAGACTTTTCTTGGGGGAATATTTCAGAGGCTGAGGAACACGCCAGCAAACCGCTCACGAGTAAATAAAAAAAAGTGAAATGCGCAAGAGAAACACATCTTTTTTTATTGTTCATACAGCCCTCACAATTTGTGAGTCAGGAGGCGTACGCGGACAGTTGATGCAAAACCTGGACCATCAAGCGCCTTAATTAAAATGTCTTTCATTTAAGGCGCTTGCGACAGTTCTGGTCGGAATTGGGCATCGCCAAAGTGGGCGTAAATACTCTTCTGGGGTCACCGTACCCAGATCCGCCCAGGAAAACCATCCATTCAACGTCAAGTGAGATTTACGCCTGTCCGCCCGAAGGCAAGTATCAACATCGGCAATGTATCGCAACCAAGGGCAAGAAAAGACCTAGACTCTAAAGACTTATCATGTTTATGCATGAGCCCATGCATGGCTTCGTCGGCACCTTAATTTATCTTGCTTTATTGACCACGCCCATCGAGGGCCCCCCCCTTCCCGAGCCCCTGGCAACAACCACAGAGAGCGAAAGCTTCACCCTGCAAGAGGACATCCTTGCTGAAAAACACTACCAAACCCATCTCGCCATTTCCGGCGGCACATCCGCTTTCGTTTTGACTTTGGCCTCTCTTGCCTGGTGGAAGGATGTGGGCTTTAGAGGCTTTACATTCAAAGAAAGTGGCGGATTCCAACGCTGGACCTATGCGGGCGGCTCAGACAAGCTGGGACATTTTTACGCCAACTACATCGGCGTCAAAGCGCTGCACAGTCTCTATCAAAGTGCTGGACTAAGTCATCATCGGGCGCTGCAGCTGGCCACCATGATGACCGCTTTTTTGGCCAACACCGTCGAGATTATAGATGGGTTTACCCCCCATCGCTTTGAATATGGCGATGTCATCGGCAACCTTTTAGGTCTCGCCACGGCAAATCTTTTTATCCGCTACCCCAAACTCGACAACGCCATCGGTTTTCGTATTTCCTATTTGCCCAGCGACTATTTTTATAAACGCGAGAAAAGTCCAATCAAGATTGCCAACGACTACAGTGGTCAAACCTATTTCGCCGACATCAAATGGAAAGGTTTCTTTGAAGCGCTTGGGTCTTCACCTGGATTTGCCCGCTACTTTTTAAGCGGTATCCACTACAGCACCCTGCATTATCGCCCGAAAGTGGACACCTTGCACAAAGAACGCCAGCTTGGCTTTCACCTTGGTCTGGCCCTGCATGAAATCCTTCGTGGCGAGAGCAACGGGCCGCGGCTTAATGGCTTTACAAAATTCACAAAATATTTCGCCCTGCCCTTTTTGCAAATAGGGGTACAAAAGGATTTAAATTCAAAGCAATGGGCCATCAATTTTGGTTTGGCCAATCGCTTTAAGATGCCACTGAATTAACGGAAGCGGTTAGCGGTTATCGGACACTCGCCTACTCGACTAAGCTGCGACTATCGCTTCGCGCACTCGCAGCAAGTCTCCGTAAACGGCTCGCACGGAAATCGGACTTCGGTCATCGGTTATCGGCTATCGGTTATCGGATTTCGGCAAGCCGCACCTTCACCTCCACTTTGTCAACATCGCTGCAATATAATCACATCGATCAATCACCTTTTGATGGAACGAGATTTCAATAAAACCAAAACTCAGGGCCACATCATAAACCGCCGCAACTTCGTATAACGAGCCTTTAGCAATACGAAAGAAACGCTGCCGCTCTTTTAAACCTTTTTTGCCATTACCTTCGGCAAAGTTAAGCATAATGGATGTACTGGCGCGCTTCACTTGGTCGGCTAAAAAACCATAACCCGTTGGTAATCGCGCAATCAGAACATTTCCATCGTCTAAAAGCTTTTGCGCCTCTGCAAAAATCCTTGTTGTTCTGAAAAACATATTCAACCCTCCTCTTTTCTAAAAAATGCGGTTTTTGCATTGGGATGAAACCGCATTTTTCAGAAAAAAGGAGCGCAGCAATGCAATTTTCACAAACAAAGATTTACGTAAAAACCATGGCTTTGATTGATTTAAGCCAAACGATTCTTCGGGATTTGCCTTGTGGCTATGGCTTTTTAACCGACCAATTACGTCGAGCGGCAAGCAGCATTCCGCTCAATTTTGCCGAAGGCTACGGTAAACGAACCCCAAAAGAACAACGTCGCTTTTTTATGATTGCCCGTGGTTCAACGAATGAGGTTGCCGCGATTTCAGATGTGGGATGTCGCTTAGGTGTCATTACAAAGGATAAACATGAGCACGGAATGGAATTGTGTGACCATCTTGCCCGAATGTTAACCCGATTCAGAAGATTTTAATTTTCGGTAATCGGCCATCGGTTATCGGCTATCGGTTTTCGGCTATCGGTTTTCGGCTATCGGTT
>JASMKV010000130.1 GCA_030749035.1 Myxococcota bacterium
GAGCAGCTGCCCGGAGGGCATGGTGCTCAGCGCTTCAAGCGTGACGTTTACCCGTGCGAATTGTAGCGGTGACACCGGTGGCTCCCATACTTGTGGTGGTTGCGACTTTGGTGATGATGATGATGATGATGATGATGGCGGTGGCGGTGGCGGTGGCGGTGGCGGTGCCCATAACAACATGCCTTCAATGAAACAAGATTGTGGAGGCAAAGCAGGTGGGGGTAATTGCGGACAATACTAAGGGGCCAGGGTTATATGTCCTGAGGGTCTTTCTGCTTAGACCTGTGAAGAGCCGGTGGCACGACTCGCAAGAAACTGGTGCTGACAATGCATTGGGGTGTGAGCATTCACGATTCAGGCTTGTTGCAGCGAACCGTGACGTTATTCAAAATAGGCTTAGCGACTAGTTTCCTCTTGCAGTCTTCGATGTGCTTCTAAGGTTTGCGCACCAACTTTCCCGCCACCCTCATCGGTACCTGGCTTTAGCTGCAGCGCACCTTCCTTGATTAAATGGGCTTGGTAGTCTTGTGCTACACTCAACACTTCGCGCTGATAAGTCGCATCGCTTGCGGCGGGCAATTCCCGTCCCAAGGTATTCATGGCGCCATCAAGATAATTGTTCAGGGCGGGCATATCGCTTAAGAGCGCCATGCGCATGCTGCCTCGAAATCCACCGGGGGTGATTTCTTCAAGGGTGTCAATAAGGGTTTGGGCAGCGTTAAAGTCTTGCGCGTTGACTGCTTGGCCAATCTGGGCCCTATCCAAACCAAAGGTGGTCAGCCCCTCCTGGACATTGGTCATGGTGGTGGCCAGATTACCAGGCAGTGGGGGCGGCTCGTCGCGCAAAATCGCCAAAAGTTCGGCCGGGGAAGCGTTGTCTAAATCTCCGATCTCTTTGCCGCTTATCAGGCCAACACTTTGCTGCAGGCGTGCCGGCTCCCAGTGTTCTGTGCCGCCAAGGATGTTGCCACTTTGCGTGCTTTGGGCTGTTGATGTTGCGGTGTTTGGGGCAGCGGCCATCAGCTTGGCCAGGGCAGCTTGCTCGGCGCTTCCAGGCTTTCCTGTATTAAGGGCATCGGCCGAGAGCAGGACGCTTTTTCCATCACTGGCGCTTTTGGCATCTGGGTCAAAGAGGACATCAATGCCGGCGGCTTGGGCTTGTAGAGCAAATTGGCCTAAAGGGCTTTGGGCTTCCGGTGTGATTTGTAACTTGTGCGGCCAAAGAGTTTGGGTTTTGACCCCATGGTTGTCGAGTTGAGCCCGGGCCACCGAGGTGCTGGGCAAGAGACCTTGATGGGCGCTTTGTGCCTTTTGTGCGCTGGCATTCATGGCGTTTGGGTCGCCAAGCTCTGCGTCCTTGGCTTGGCGGTCTGGACTTAAGTTTTGATGGAAGCCATCGAGAATTTGACCGGGTGTTTTTTCTGCGACTGGCGGCAGATCAATCATCTCTGGGATATTGGCTTGCACTTGTTCTTTAAGTTGAATCAGCGCGCTTTGCTCAGCAGCACCTGGTTGCCCACTGCGCAGTGCCTCCGCACTTAAAAGAATGTTGTTGCCATCTGTCGAGCTTGTGGCCTTGGCGTCGTAGAGAAGCTCCGCACCGTATTTCCCGGCGTCGTTTGCCAGCATGCCTAAGGCATTATCTTTGTCGGAAACAATTTTTAAACGATTGCCCGATGTTTCCTCGAGACCAACACCTTGTTGCTCAAGAAGGTTGCGCGCGACAGAGGTGCTCGGCAAAAGTGTGTCATGGGCACTTTGAGCTTGTGCCGCATTGGCAGAAAGCTCATTCGGATCGCCGAACTTCGCGTCTTGCGCTTGTTGTTCAGGGGAAAGGTTTTGATGGGCTTGTTCGAGGATTGCTCCCGGGCTCTTGTCTGCAGCCGGTGGTAAATCGATCATCGCAGGAACCTGCGGCGCTTTGTCTTCCTCGATCTGCGGCGTTTTTTCTTCCTCGACCTGCGGTGGCTTGTCTTCTGCGACCGGTGGCTCCGCAGCAGCGACTGGCGGATCAATGCTTAAGGCCGCAAAGCCCGCCTTATCCGCATCGAAGGTTCCCTTGGCGGCCTGATGTGCCATCAACACCGCTTCACTAAAGATATGATTCTGGCTGGCGCTAAAAGCGTTGCCCGTCTCGCCTTGTGCGGCGTTGGCCCAGGAGGCCAGAGCTTTTTCATTTTCGGTGGCTAAAGCATCCTTACCTTTTTTGCCTTGGCTTAAAAACCCATCTTCTTGCAGCTTATCCATATAGGTGCCCATCAAGGCACGCAGCGGTGACTTGCTGTTTTTCATTTTAAAGTCTTTGTCGTCTTTTAAGGTCTCAACAAAGGTGTCGATACTGTCTTTATCCTTAAAGACATCGGCGCATATCTCTTTGAGCATGCTGTCAATGTGTTGCTGGGCGAGGGCCTTGATTTCGGCCGGCGGCAAGTCTGGCTGGCTTGTCTTGACGTGTCGTAGGATAGGGAAGAAGACTTCGTTTGCCTGACTCTCGACCGTTTTCGCATCGGCGTTAAAGGCCTGGCTTAGAGCGTTAAGGGGACTATTCTTCTCGAGCCCCTCTTCGAGGCGGTTGCTGATGGCGGCTGTGCTCATGTCCACATCAGGGGTTTTGTCTTTAAGTGTCTTGCCAGGGATTTGGTCGGTGATGCGTCGTTCTGGCATAGGCACGGCCAATGCCTGGTGCGAGTCGGTGGGGCGTTTTTCTGCCTGTCCTAAAGTATTGCGACGTTGTTTGGCCTGCTTGCTGTCGGTGATTTCCAGGCTCGAGTCCGCATTGTTTTTCGAGTCACTGACTTTATCGGTTTTTTGCTCGGCGACTTTATCCGCAGAGGGTTTGGTTGCGGGGGATTGGACACTGTCTGGGACATTCACCGGACCGGTGGGACGGGAGCTGATGTTGGGGGCCATAGCTTTTCCTTTAGCAAATGGGTCTTAAGCGCGTGGTGGCCGTATTATAGGGGGGAAGAGCCCGATTTGTAAAGGTTGAAAAAGGCTTGTCTGTTTAGAGATCTGAACAGGCACCCGCGTCAATCCAAGCCGCCAGAGCATCGATGTTTTCTTGGGATATCGAGTTGCCCATCGGCATATAACCACTATCCAGCACTTGCCAAAGCAAGCTGTTTTGATGATCGTAAGGGGCAATGACCGGACCATTGTGACCAGTGGTGCAGATGTCCTCGTAAGAGGCTACGCTGAAACCTCCAGAATTACCATGGCATGAGCCACATTGGGATTGCAACATGTCGACCGTATCGCAGACATCTCCGATACCATTGTCGTCCGTATCTTCTTGCCCTGGATTAGGCACAGTCTTGCAGTTGTCGTCATCGTTGGGGACGCCATCTTCATCCACATCAAAACAACGTTCGCAGGTGGCGAAGAGGTTAATGCGCTCCAAACCGGCCGGTGAATCTTCTGCGGTGTCCAGGCTTGCCGAGGT
>JASMKV010000131.1 GCA_030749035.1 Myxococcota bacterium
AGTGCCTTGGATGATGCTTTGGCTTCATTAAAGAGTTCAGAAAAAGAGACACGCAAGGCACTGCATGAGCAGGGTATTGTGCTCAAAGAGAACAAGGAAGAGCCAAGCGCCGATGAATCTGCCTTAGCTGCAGAGGGCAGCGAAGAAGTCACCCAAATCCACGAGGAGCCCGAGGCGGTCAGCGGGGAATCAAGTGATTCTTCGGAAACCAATGCTGCGTAAAAAATATCATGCCTGAGCGTCTACAAAAATTGATTGCACAGGCAGGCATTGCTTCGCGTCGTGCAAGTGAACAATTTATTATTGATGGCCGAGTTAAAGTGAACGGCAAGATTGTGCGTGAGCTTGGTTCTAAAGCTGATCTGAGTCAGGATACCATTGAGGTTGTGGGTTATGGCACCATTGCCAAACAACCTTTGGTGTATCTTGCGATGCACAAACCGATACATGTGGTGACCACCTTAGACGACCCGCTTAAGCGCCAAACGGTCCATGACTTGCTTAACTTAAGTCGAGCCCAGGGTAAGCGCCAATATGAGGGGGAATTGCCAAGAATCTTTCCGGTGGGAAGACTTGATTATGAAAGCGAAGGTCTTTTGTTGATGACCAATGATGGCGACCTTTGTGACCGAATGCTCAAACCGAAGTTTCATGTGCCCAAAACCTATCAGGTTAAAGTCAAAGGACGACCCATCGAAAAGGCGATTGAGCGTTTGCGACGCGGGGTCAGACTGCTCGACAAGCAGGGACGCCCGGGCCGACGGCCAACACGGCCGGCCGAAGTTCAGGTCACGAAGCGGTCACCCGCCAATACTTGGTTGGAAATCACCATTTTTGAGGGAAGAAACCGCCAAATTCGGCGCATGTGCGATGTGATAGGGCATATGGCGATTCGCATCGTGAGGACCGATTTTGGCCCGATTCCGCTGGATCCCTTGCCACCATCGGCTTGGCGCTTTTTAACAAAACCTGAAGTAAATCAGTTAAAAACGTGGACAGCGTCAGCCTAAGCACTATATGATTTAGGTGTATGGCTAATACATCATCTGATCCTGGTAAAGCTTCACGTGAAGACATCACCATTCGAGGCTATTCTCTCAAATGGCTTTTGGGTGTGCTCAGGCGTGCGAAAATTCTTGAAGAAGATGTGCTGCGGGATGTGGAGGTGCGTGCGCATCAACAGCGGGCACGTCTGCAGCTGCTCAAGGCCAAAGATCCGGGTTTGCCCGATGAAATTACCGCCAATAAGATTGAGGTCAGTCCGGCTGAGATTTTAGCCGCGATGCAGCTCCAGGATCGGGCCGCGCAGCCGCTGGACGAAGAGCGTATTGCCGAAATTGTCGCCCAGTCCGCTGGCCTCGACTATCATCGCATTGAACCCTTGGAGCTGGATATCAATCTGGTCACCAACACGGTTTCGCGGCCATTTGCACTTCGACACGCCATCTTACCGCTCAAACAGGATTCAGACGGTTTGTGGATTGCGGTTGAAAATCCTTTTGACCCAGAACTCGAAGAAAATTTACAGCGACTCACGAAACAAAAAATCAACCTGGTTGTAGCGTCCAAGTCTTCAATTGTGAAGTCTCTGCGGAATATCTATGGTTTTCATAAAAGTGTGGAGTCCGCAGCCATGCAAGCGCGGACCGAAGAGGAAATCACCAATTTTGAGCAGTTGGTGACGCTGCGCTCCGTGGGTGAAATTGAGTCAACCGATCAACACATCGTCAATGCGGTCGATTTCTTGCTGCAATACGCTTTTGACCAGCGCGCCTCTGACATCCATATTGAGCCCCGGCGTGAGGACACACAGGTGCGACTGCGTATTGATGGTGTTTTGCATGATGTGCAAACGATTCCCAAACGTGTGCATCCGGCCCTTATTTCGCGACTTAAAACCATGTCACGTATGGATATTGCAGAGAAACGGCGTCCACAGGATGGCCGCATCAAAATGGTTTTTAGCGGCAAAGAAGTCGAACTGCGGGTGTCTTCGATGCCGATTGCCTTCGGCGAAAAAATGGTCATGCGGATCTTTGACCCGGATGTGTTGCTCAAGGACTTTAATGAACTCGGTTTAGAGCCCGAAGAACTTTTGCTTTTTCAAGAATGGATATCACTGCCGCATGGGCTTATTTTAATTACCGGTCCAACCGGTAGTGGTAAAACCACAACGCTCTATTCAACATTGATGTCACTGACCGATGAACGGATCAATGTGACCACGGTTGAAGATCCCATCGAGATGATTACCGAAAGCTTCAATCAGGTGGCGGTACAGCGCAAGATTGATGTGACTTTTGCCTCAGCCCTTCGCACCATTTTGCGTCAAGATCCTGATGTGATTATGATTGGTGAGATCAGAGATGCTGAAACCGCCGAGATGGCTGTACAGGCTGCATTGACTGGTCACCTGGTGTTTTCAACCTTACATACCAATGATACCGTTGGCGCGGTGGCGCGTTTGGTTGATTTGGGGGTACCCCCATTTTTGCTCTCGTCAACATTGATTGGCGTGATGGCGCAGCGCTTAGCGCGTCGGGTGTGTGCGGATTGTCGTCAGCAACAGCCACTGGATCCGGATGACGCCCGTCTTTTGGGGATTACACCGGAAAACAGTTCGACATATCTGAATGTGAGCCAAGGCCAGGGCTGCCAAACCTGTCGTGGTACGGGGTATTTTGGTCGCCAGGGTTTCTTTGAATTACTCAATATTGACAAGGATTTGGCGCGCAGAATTGCTGAAGAGGCGAGTGAATCGCAATTAAGGACGGCTGCCCGGGCCAATGGCTTGCGCACGCTACAAGAAGTGGCCCACCTCCGATTGGCCCAAGGTCACACCTCTGTGGCTGAATTATTGCGTGTTTTTGGCCATTCTCTCTTTTAGTTCTGAAGCGAAAAAGTACATAATTTACTTGCTTTATACGACCCTCGGGTGTAATTCGGCCCCCGCTTTGGAATAAACAACAAATCCATGGCGAATCCTGTGAGAGGAGGTGAGTTGCCGGTGGCACAAGTGACAATTAGAGAAGGCGAAAATTTTGAACGAGCACTCAAGCGTTTCAAGAAAAAAGTTGAATCCGCTGGGCTTCTAAAAGAAGTTCGTCGTCGCGAACATTTTGTTAAACCGTCAATTCAAAAAAAGGAAAAACAACGCTCTGCAGAGAAGCGTCGTCGTCGTACGCTTTTACGTAGCGGACGAATGTAGAACCTTTTTAAGACGCGTCGTTTATTACATCATTACTTTTAACGAATTCACAGGTACGGAAAGCAAGGCGTTTTTCCGACCAATTATAGAAGAAACGTATTTTAGGAGTTAGAAAACCAGCTATGGAGAATCAAGAAATCCAACAGGTCGAGAATGAATCTTTTGCCGATTTATTCGAAGAGAGTTTAAAAAATCAAGTCGAAGTTAAAGAAGGGGAAGTCATTTCAGGGACTGTCCTCGAAATTGGGCGGGATTTTGTACTGCTCGATATTGGTTACAAGAGTGAAGCCAGTGTCGCGATTAATGAGTTCAAAACCTATGAAGGTGATTTGACCATCAACCAAGGTGATAGCGTTGACGTTTTCGTTGAAAACCGCGAAGACGATGCTGGCCTGGTGACGGTGTCAAAAGAAAAAGCCGATAAGCTCAAAGTCTGGGATGATATTGCTGCTGCTTGTGAGCAAGAGCAAGTTGTTGACGGTAAAGTGATTGCCCGAGTTAAAGGTGGTTTGTCGGTCGATATCGGCGTGAAGGCCTTTTTGCCCGGTTCACAGGTTGATTTACGGCCTGTTCGCAATCTTGAAAAGCTGATTGGCGAAACCCACAAATTTAAGGTCATCAAGTTCAACAAGAAGCGTGGTAATATTGTTCTATCCAGACGTGCCTTGCTGGAAGCTGACCGCGAACAAAGCAAAGCCGAAACGCTGAAGAAAATTGGCGAAGGTGAGATCCTTAACGGTATCGTGAAGAACATCACGGACTACGGCGCATTTATCGATCTGGGTGGCATTGATGGCTTACTGCATATCACCGATATGAGTTGGGGCCGTTTAAACCATCCATCTGAGGTTTTCACCCTGGGACAAGAGATCAAGGTCAAAGTCTTGAAATTTGATTCGGCAGCCGAACGCGTGTCGTTGGGCTTTAAGCAAATCACCGAAGATCCGTGGGGCACGGCTGCAGAGAAGTTTCCTGTGCATGGCCGCGTTGCCGGTAAGGTTGTAAGCATCACAGATTACGGCGCGTTTATCGAGATTGAGTCTGGTGTTGAGGGGCTTGTTCATGTCTCAGAAATGAGCTGGAGCAAGCGCGTCAAGCATCCATCAAAACTGCTGACGGTCGGCGATGATGTGGAAGCGATTGTCCTGGATATTGATCTGACCCAAAAGCGTATTTCGCTGGGCATCAAGCAACTTGAGGAAAATCCTTGGGATGCGATTACAGAACGTTATCCAATCGGGGCCGTCATCAAAGGCACGGTACGCAACATCACTGATTTTGGTGTGTTCGTTGGTGTGGAAGATGGCATTGATGGTTTGGTGCATATCTCAGACTTGTCCTGGACACATCGGGTCAAGCATCCGGGTGAACTGTACAAGAAGGGCGACGAAATAGAAGCTGTGGTACTGAATGTCGACATCGACAATGAGCGTTTTTCACTTGGTGTGAAGCAATTGACCGACGACCCATGGGATATTCTACCTAAGCGTTTCCCACGCGGTACCAAGGTTGACGGCAGAGTGGTGAAGCTCACCGATTATGGAGCGTTCGTGGAAATCGAGCCAGGCATTGATGGTTTGGTCCACGTTTCAGAGCTTTCTGAGGATCGCATCAACAATCCGAATGAGGTATTAAAGCCTGGTGACAGCATTGAGGTTCTTGTTTTGGATGTGGATGCCGCCGAACGTCGTGTGTCTTTGTCCTTAAAAGCGGCCTTAGATGGCACTTCGGACTACCGAGCTTATATGAGTCAAGAATCAGAAGGTCGTGCGCAACTGGGTCATGTCCTGGGTGAGCATTTGTCGATGGCCGCAGCAGAAAATGCTGAAGCCGAAGCGGCGCCAGCCGTAGCGGCACCAGCCGAAGCGGCACCAGCCGAAGCGGCACCAGCTGAAGCGGCACCAGCCGAAGCGGCACCGGTGGAAACACAAGTGGCAGAGACCAACGAAGATACTTCGTCTTCTGACGATACTCAGGGAGCATAACCCATCATGACAAAAAGTGAATTGATTGAAAAACTCACGAGTGATTTACCGCAGCTGAATCAATTGGATGCGGAAATGGCAGTGAAGACTATTTTCTCAACGATGACCGAAGCACTCAAAGTGGGGGACCGCATTGAGATTCGTGGTTTTGGGAGTTTTTCTGTGCGACATCGTAAAGAGCGCATGGGTAGAAATCCAAAGACGGGTGTGATCATTCCGGTTCCGGCAAAACGTGTTCCCTTCTTTACCGTGGGTAATGAATTGCGCACACGTGTGAATTCGGATGCCACAGCAGCGGCTTCAGAAGGTCAAATCTAACGAGACAGGATTGCCGTGGATCAGC
>JASMKV010000132.1 GCA_030749035.1 Myxococcota bacterium
AACTTGCGTACCCCCAGTATATTCAGCCTCATAGTTAATCACTAGCCTGTCGGTGCTGACAACACCGAGCAAGGCCAAATTACGCTCAGTCCCGCCAGTGTCATGAGAACCTTGAATCCATAAGTCATAGTTCACATTTGCCACATCCTGATAAATTCTTCCATTGTGAACCAGCTGTAAATACTTCGTTGTACTATCGTAGACGCCACCGTCATTGACGAGCGTTCCCATAATTAAATTAGAATCAAAAGTCGCTTCATCCTTAACATAAAGTTTACCCGTTCCTGCGCTGAAGGGGTGGGTATTGTTACCTAAGTTGCCGAGGACCAAGCCCCCGGTAAAAACGCCAATATTTCCATCCCGGGCAATCATTTTCGCAGTAGGGTCCGCAGGGTCAGGATCAGGAGGAGCATCATAATCGTTCAAGCTCAAATAGTGATCAACATAGAGGTTAAGCGCTGAAAAAGTTTTTGTACCACCAATCGTTTGGTCCCCAGTAGTATAAACCCCATTGGTCACCGTATCAGCGTTACCGGTTAAAGCACCAATAAAAGTTGTCGCGCTCACATCATTGGTAACTGCTAGCCCCGTCTTATCCAGGGTCATTTCAACATTTGAGGTGCCATTATCCATCACTTTAAACTCAATCGAGCCATCCTCGGAAGCATCGGTTTTATCATCCACATTCGCCTGGATACGGGCGTATTCCGCATAATCGGTTGTGGTGGTACTACTTGTTCTGGTGGTGAAAGCGATACCCATTTTATCATTGTTATTGGCTGGATCATTACCGGGTTGGACGCGCCTTATGACCAACGTATCATCTAAATAGCCACCAAGTCCGAGGTTTGTATTGGAAAAGAGCGTCAAATCGGCATTGTTGGTATAATTGTCTGCGGTAATCCTCACACTTGCGCGATCAGCAATACCGAAGATATGACTATCCTCGTCATTTATAGCAACAACAAGAGATGCGACTTCCGGATCATTCGCAGTTGCATTACCCCTATTGATACGCAAAACATTACCCGTATTCTCCTCACCAATCTGCATGAGTGTTGTTGCGTCCTCGAGGCCTGTAGTACAGGCTGCATTGGTACAATAAAATCCCGGATCACTTGTCCCGACCCCAACCTGATTGTTTGTCGCATCCACGACCAAAAGGTTGGTGTCCACGGTGACATTTCCAGCTGCGGTAAGCGTGGTAAATGCCCCGCTATCGGCTGTAGTGGCGCCAATCGGCACACTATCAATATCTCCACCATTAATATCCACTGTGGTAAAAGTTGATGTTCCTGTCGATGTGACATTACCCGTGACATTACCCGTGACATTACCCGTCACATTACCCGTCACATTACCCGTCAGTGCCCCGCTTATCGCTCCATTAAAAGAGGTCGCCGATACCGTACCTGAAAAATTTGTCTCTGTGGCGTTGACATCAAGCTCGACCAAATCGGCACTCGAACCAATACGCGCGATGCGCAAACGGGCCGCCGTATCATCACTGTCTTCGCCAGCGCCAATCACCGAATAACTGGTGCCGCCATCGTCATAGCTGGGAACAAGTTCCAAAGTCTTCGTTACCGCTTCGGCTGTGCCGGTCCAGATCGCCTTGCTCTGCGCCGCCTGCGTCACATAGGTTGCTGTACTCACACCATCACCGCCAAAAAGCCCACCACTTAAAACCTCGGTCAAGACAATGACCTCGGCACAGTCATCATCCCCGAGTTGCCCTACTCCTGAACAACTCACCTCGTAGCCACTTCCATAGTTGTATAAACACACGTAATGACTGCCATTCCAATTACAACTGGTCGCCCCATCCCGGCACTTAGAGATATCACCGGAACCACCGCCGTCAGCCTCACAATTTTCATAACACTGCGTTTGGCCACCACCCGAATCGGTACAGGTACCAGCCCCAACCGAAGCAATCGTGACTTCCTGGCTATCGACGCCTTCGCTGAGCGTAAAAGTTTCATTGCCGCCGGGAAAAGTGGCGCTTACATTCGTGCCCGCACCTTGTAAGACCTTTAAGTTTAATGAAGCTGGCGAACTCAATGTTCCCGCCCCAGTCGCGGTAAAAATCACCGTGTTACGCGCCACACACTCCCATGCCGCATCGGCATAATTACGATACAGGATTTCATCAGCCGCACAATCCATCAACTCCAGCGTCCCTGTAGCGGTAATGCTCGCAGCTCCCCCATCGACCGCCAGACCATTTCCAGCTGTAACTTCGGTCACAACAGAAACGCCCTCCGCATCGGCGCTAACATCAACCGCACAAAGCACACTGCCATCAGTGTTAATCCCCTTCATGACAAAACCGTCACCGCAATCATTGGCACTTGTAAAAGTGATCTTGTTTTGAATTTCGGTGTAATCGACATCCACCGCAACTTCCCCCGTAGACGCATTGTAGACCGTCGTCAGGCCTGAGTTCTCTGCAGCGCTCACAGAGCTCACACTCTCAGCCAAGCAGCTCACCACCCCCGCACCATCAATGCCTACAATAAATTCGTTATCTGCACACGCGTAACTCGTGCTCGGTGCGCGCAACACGGTCTCATCCACCGCCAGGGTGGTCACGCCAGAGACACTTGCACCGCTAAGTCCCGTACCGGCTGTAATCTGATGACAAGTCACCGTCCCATCGGCAGCCACAGACAGAATTCCGCCCTCCGTACACGCCCCACTCACCCGACTCTGAATCGCCGAAGTATCCACCTCTAAAGTACCATCCTCATTCACGCTTAAACCGGATGCGGAACCCAGACTCGCGCCGCCCCCCGCCGAGCCCATCCCCAGCAAACCACCATCGACAGCCGCGGTGACCGCCGTGGCCAAATTCGAACGGTTATCGCCAGCAATCTGTTCAATACCACGACCCTTGCCCAAATGGGTCGAGCCCAACAAAACATAGGCATCGTTCTCATCAAGCTGACTAAAGCCGGCGGTTCCACCAAGGCCTCTGATGGTTGCCTGTAAATCCGTAGAGCTGGCAAAGGCGCTTACATCGCCCCCCGAAGCCAGCACCACCACCTGTTCTGCCGACAATGTCTCGGTGCTTAAGGCCGTGTTTAAAGCTTCAGCCGCCGTGTACACCGTCGGCGCACCAACCACCGTATGGTCGCTCGTATCGACCACAACAAGTAAAAATCCCGCCGTCGAGGCATCGGCGCTGGCCGCCTGCTCCACACCAGCTATTTTTACCGAGCGCTGCGTGCTGTCTAAGCCCGCACCGGTTGCGGCAATTGTGTTCACCAATGCCCCTGAAAGTGTACCATGAACTTTGTCACTTGGGTTTGCCGCCGTTGCACCATTGATTGAAGTGATGATTTCGACAGCGCTGGCCTCTAAAGAACCCGCCTCACCCTGGGCAATCATAAGTTCCGCCGAACAGGTGCCGGCCTGATTGACTACGGTTAAGGTATAGCTGCCTTGCGTGGCTCCATCACTTAAATCGAAGGCCGCTGGAATTTCCACCAGGAGTTCCGAATCGGTGGGCGCCACACAAAGCACAAGCTCCGTTTCTTCAACCGCCGGATCGCTGCTGCGCAAGAAAACCTTGGCGTCGGTGAAATTAGTGCCGGCGATGCGCAAACGATTGTTGATATGATTGAGCGCATGCCCATCGGCGCCATCGGCGCTGCCGGTGCCATTGATCGAAAGGATACTTGGTGAATGACAAGGGTCGCTGGTGCATTCCTGACACACTCCATCGATACAAAGTTTGCCTGCTTCGTCGCAATAATCGCTGCACAGCGCCAGACAAACCCCATCTTGTGACACCTCGCCCGCGGGGCATTGTTGACCTGGATCTTTTTTCTTTTTATCGCCTTTGCAAGCGGCCAGGCTAAGTATGCCGATAAGGATAAAATAATGCAGATGTGTTTTTAACATGACACTTCTCCTAAATTTAATGATGAACAAGACAAAAATCGAAACGACACTTTTGAAAAAATTAAGCGATGCCAGGAAAAACGATTGTGCAGATGGTGGGGGCCGAAAACTGACATTAGTGGAAGGCTAGCCGGGACCCATGATGGTGTCCAGCATTAATGTTGCGACATAAAATAAAACGGCTGTATGTGGTCAAATGTAGTTTTGGTGCAACAAGAACTTAAAGCGAACGCAAATAGGCCATCAGTGCTCGCTTCTGCGCCACGCTTAAATCGCAGGTCATCCAATGGCCATCGCTCTTGAGTGCGTCCACTTCTGAATCGCCCCGGTTCTGCATACAGAAGAGCGCTTCGAGAGACTCGACGGTGCCATTATGGAGAAACCGTTCCTGATTTTCGATGCCCGTAAGCCGCGGTGCCTTCAAGCCAAAACTCACGGTGAAATTAAGATCGGCAAATTCACAACAGGGCTCGCCTTCTTCATTAGGATTATAAATCCAGCGCATGGCTTCGTCCGTTCCCACCTCTTCAAAATCAAATACCCGTATGCCTTCACCGCTTGGCCCCGCATGGCAATCAACGCAACCGGTGCTGACAAAAAGGGCGGCACCCTCTTCGACTTTTGCTTCATCAAGGTCGCTTAAAAGTTCCGGCGTGCGTAGACTATAAATATATTCCTTCAATGGCTTATAAGCCGCCTCATTCCAGGCATCCGCATGGGCTGACTGGCCAATCATCACAAAGCCATCCAGAAATGCATTCAGCGATTCCGCCGCTGCGCTCCAGGAAAGGAGTTCATGGGGCATGGCATAGGCCTGCCGCTGCTGCGCTGAAGGTAGATTCCAAAGGGAGATAATGCGACTCACCGTATGTACCCCATCATCGGCCAAGGGCTTAAACAAAAAGTCCATGGTGCCTGGCGGCCAATGCCAGATCCGCTCCTGCTCTTCTAAGGTCAGGGTCGGCATCGCATTCGACTCGCCACCGCCCAGCATCTGCAAGCCCATCATGCTAAAATCCAGCCAGTAGTCCGACTGGGCTTTGGCGTTTGCCACCGGCTCTTCAAGCCAGGACCGTACCTGCGGAATATAGTTTGGGTCGTCCGGGTTGATGGCCAAAAAGAGGGGCGAAAAAAGACCAAGCAAAAATCGCCCATAGTCAAATTGTACATTGGCATAGCCCACCGAATAGCGTCCATCGGGCATCTGTCCAAAATGGCAGGAGGCACAGGTAAAGGCGGCGGTCTCCATCGAACCAATGGTGGCGCTGCTTTTGCTTAAGCCAAGGGGCAACCAAGGCTCACCATAAGGATTAGGAATCAAGCCAAAGTTGCTAAACGAAGGACCAAAACTGTCACGGTAATAACTTTCGAGAAATTGCAAAAGCGGCATCGGCACACCAATGGTATCGAAGTGTTCAAAAAAGAACATCCACTTGCCGCAACGCAAAAGCGTCTGCCGACTGTCATCCCCTGCCTTGTATTGGGCACAAGCATCCTGCAAGCTTTCGTATTCAAGCAGCGCCCCTAAGTCCTGACTCGCATCAAGGGTATACTGGGTTGCTGGCCCCGGCCAGCGTCTTGGCGCTACGAGCTGGGTCGTGGTCTCTTCGGGCGTTGCTGTGTCCTGGCCGCCTGAGCTTGGCGCTGCGGGTTGTTCAGATGCTTGTGTCTTGTCGGCGGACGCACGTGGGCCCCTGGAGGAACAAGCCCCCAGCGCCAGAATCAGAATTGAAAAAGCAAAAATGCGGGGCATTGGCTTCCTTCATCTTTCGTTGTTGCACGCTTATGGTTAGGGGCAATGGTGCGCACATGCCAATAAAGGCACTATGATTCTCGGCGATGGGCCCTGCGATGTTGTGTCACAATGCTGGATTTTAAGGGGTTTTTGCCCTTAAAAACACCCGATTCCAGGGGGTCAGCAGCATATAGGGCGGCACAAAAGCGGCAATAAAAACAAGCAGTTTTAGATCTGGTGGATGAACAACACAAAGCCCGACAAAAAACAAAACCGCCGGAATACGACAGCCTAAACACCAAAAAGGCAATGATTCTGCATAATTTTGCTTAAAGAAGAAGATACTTAGGGGCACACTCCCCAACCAGGCCAAAGCGATCCAAAGCTCAGTGCGACCAAGTAAAGGCAGCCAACGTAGAGCCCCCCACCAGGTCACCAGCAAAGCCATATGGGTGACCAAAACAACCATAAAAATTTGTCCAAAAATCCGGGTCACATCCTCTTGCTGGCGCTGCAGAATAAACTTCGCCGCCGCCGCCGCAAAATATGCCCAGCCCAAAACACCAATCACCGGCACAGCGAAAGGCCCGCTTTCGGTCCAGCGCCAAAGGCCCGCATGCACCGCAACGCTTTCAACAAAAAATGCGTCGGCAAAAACCGCCATCCCCAAAAGCACCGGCAAACGTTTTTCTGAAACGCGAAGGTAGCGCAGAATGTCCCAAAGCGAGATAATCACCACCGGCCAGATCAAAATAATCGCTAAGGGAACCTGGTCAATAAAAGCATGCCAGCGTTCATCATAAAAATAAAAACCGTAAAGATGAATGCAGGTGTTTTCCGCCAACCAAGAGGCGGCGGCAATATAAGCAAAGTTTTGCGCAAAGAAGCGCCGATCAGACG
>JASMKV010000133.1 GCA_030749035.1 Myxococcota bacterium
GGCCGTCGGATGCGTCTGGCGACATGACAGGTCTTTCTTCGCTATTTTCAGACCTTCGATGGTCAACCAACTTAATCAGAGGTTTCGTCTTGATGCTAACGTTGTCAACAATGGCCTCGTTTTATTGTGTGCCGCTTTTGCAGCTTGATGCCACCACGCACAGTGCAACCCCAACTCAGCACAACCAGCCCATTGACTGTTCAACCAGCTGTCTGCGTGCCGAGGGGCGCAGCAATGGAGAGCCCTTTGTGATTGGTGGTGGCGCCGGCGCTTTTAATCCAGAACCGATTGCTGATTTTTTTGATGGTTTTCTGCTTGGGGACGGCGAAGAGGCGATACTTGAAATCGCTGAGACGATTGCCGCTGGTCGTGAGCGTCAGGCCGACAGGCAGGAAATACTTTTAGATTTAGCGCGCATACCAGGCATGTATATTCCGCAGCACTACAGCATCGAATACGACGGTATCGATATTCGCGAAATTAAAGCCAAGCCAGGCACGCCCTACGAGGTGATTCGTGCAAAGCATGGCACGCCACGTATTACCCGACGCACGGTGGTTGATTTAGATGCAGCGCCCTACCCGACCAAACCCATTGTCCCCAATATTGAACCAGTGCACGGCAGGGTATCGATTGAAATACAGCGGGGTTGTTCACAGGCCTGCCGTTTTTGCCAGGCCGGTATGATCACCAGGCCAACAAGGCAGCGCTCGCCGGAGAAAGTGTTAGAATTGGCCGAAGAATCCTTAAAAAATTCAGGCTCGAACGAAGTCGGACTTTTATCGCTTTCTGCTGGCGATTATGCACCCATCAACCATGTTTTAAGTGAATTTTTTGGGCGTTATGCAAACCAAAAAATTGGTATTTCTTTGCCGTCAATGCGTACTGAAACAATGACGCCGCAATTGGCGCAGCAGGTTGCATCTGTGCGTAAATCTGGTTTTACTTTTGCACCCGAAGCCGGGTCTGAGCGCATGCGCAATGTGATCAATAAAACCAACAGCGAAGAGAATTTGATGAATGCGGTGCGGGCCACAGTCAATGCCGGTTGGCGTAGCCTGAAATTCTATTTCATGATTGGCCTACCGACTGAAACCGATGTGGATGTGGATGCGATTGCTGAACTTGGCGAAAGAGCACGGGCCGAAGGACGTAAAATACGTTCGGATGTGGATGTGACGGTGAGCGTTTCAACTTTTGTACCCAAACCCCACACCTCTTTTCAGTGGGAACGTCAGATTGGCATTGAAGAGACGAAGGCTAAGCATCAACGTTTACGCAACCGTTTACGTAAAAAGAAAATTACTTTTCGATACCACTCCCCAGAGCAGAGTTTCTTAGAGGGGGTTTTGTCTCGTGGCGACAGGCGTCTTGGTGAGGCGTTGTTAAAGGCAAGTCAACTCGGTTCAAGGCTTGACGGTTGGACCGAACACCATAACCACCATTTGTGGATGGAAGTACTTAGCGAGACCTGTGCAAGTCTTGGTTTAAAGCCGGAAGATTATCTAAATGAGCGCCAGGAAAAACCACTTCTGCCTTGGGACCATTTAGACGCAGGTATCTTGAAGAAATTTTTGGTTAGAGATCGAAAGAAAAGCTATGAAGCTGCGGTGATCGGTGACTGTGCTTTTGAAGAGCATTGTTATGCTTGTGGCGGTTGTGATTTAGGGGACCCTTATACCAAACGTAAAGATGAACAAGGCGATCGCTTGGTTGTTTTGCAGCCAGATGTTTTTGGTGCACCACCCGATAACAGCACTGTGGTCCCTGAGCTTGATGATGCATTAAGTGCCATGGCGCTTGTAGATGGTGAACCGGTTGCGGCGATGTTGGCCGAGATGACACCCAGACCTATTCCAGATGTGGTTTCACGTTTACGTTTTCGATTTGCCAAAGTAGGAGGCTCGATACATTTTTCTCATTTGGACACCATGGGGCAAGTTTTGCGGGCTGTGCGTCAGGCGCAAGTTCCCGTTCTTTATTCCCAGGGTTTTAATCCACGCGCAAAGATTTCCTTTTCTCCAGCTTGTCCAACGGGCATCGAAAGTCTTGGTGAATATTTTGAGATCGAATGCGAAGGTAAACCTGATGCGCGAAACTTGGCTGAAAAACTGGGGCCACTTTTGCCCGAAGAAATATTTATTTTGGATGCAGACGAAGTGCCCTGGAAGACACCAAGTGTTAACGAGCTTATTCAAGGGATGCGCTATCGCATCTTGATTCCGGAATCTGTTGACCCAGAAGCACTGCGCGCCGACATTAACGCTTTTATGGAGAGTGAAGAATATCTGGTCGCGGTTAAGCGAAAGCGCAAAAAGCGTGCTTTAGATGCTCGTCGACAAGTTTTAGACATAGGTATTTCTGGACAGCATCTGGCGATCACAAATCGTTTTCAAAGCAGTGGAAGTATGAAGATCTCTGAAATATTGGCGCTATTTTTTCCTTTTGAAGATATTCGGTTTTTGCAGATCCGCAAAGAGGAAACGTTGCTTGGAGAAGACAGACGACCTTTGCTGGAGCCGCTTGATTTTGCCCTTGCCTCAGTGCTTAAGGACTTGACCACTCTGCATGATGGCCCTGCCAGACAAGGTGGATCTGGTGGTCGAAACCGCGAGTATATGACCGTGCCTTATGCGGAATAGATTTTTTCAAGGTTTTCTGGTAGTAAAGTTTTGGGGTTTAAGGTCATGACATCGAAAGCGGAAAAATATACTATTGCCATGGTGGCGCCCTGCCCTTTTCCCACTTTTCAAGGCACACAGGTTTTTATTCGCGCATTGGCCAACGGTTTAAGCCGAGCGGGGCATACAGTGCATTTGATCACTTATGGTCATGGCGAATATGAAAGCGATTTTGATTTTCATCTCCACCGCACGATGCGCCTTGGAAAGCGTTTGCGCTCTGGCCCTGGTTTTGCCAAGCCGGCGGCGGATATGGCGCTCTTTATGAAAGCTGAGCGGATCTTAAAAACCTACCGTTGTGATTTTTTACATGTACATAATGTCGAAGGCCTGGGGATTGGTGCTTTGTTGCGTTTACATCACCAGATACCCCTTGTGTACCACGCCCATAATGCCATGGGGCCAGAGTTGCCGACCTATTTCAAAGCCCACTTGGTACAAGCATTTGCCGGCGTGGTGGGTGATGTTTTGGATCGAACCTTGCCCAAGGCGGCGCATGGGGTGATTACGCTTGATGAGACCCAGCGCGCTTTTCATGAGCAATATGGGATTGATGCCGAGCGCCTACATATTGTGCCTGCTGGTATTGAACCCAAAGATCTTGAAGAGCCAGAGCTTGAAACGATCCATCATGTACAAGATGTTTTGGGCGATGGGCCCTGGTTGATTTATGCCGGCAACCCCGACAACTATCAAAATTTAGAGCTGCTCTGGGATGCCCTGCCCTTGATCCGTAAGGCGCGCCCGGAAGCGAAATTGCTGATTGCCACATCTTATGAACCAGAAACCTTTGCGCAATTGATTCCATCACATGTTCCAGAAGAAGCCCTGCATATTTATCGCTATCATTCTTTAGCGGAGCTCAAAGCGCTTTTTGCGGTTGCGGATGTGGGGCTTTCACCGCGAAAGATTTGGGCGGGCGTGCCGATTAAGATCTTGAATTATTTGGCGACAGGATTGCCGGTGGTGGCCTGTAAAAGTGCATCCCGATATCTTCTGGATGAGGGCTGTGGTGCTTTGGTCGAGGAGAACCCTGAATCTTTTGCCCAAGGGGTACTCGAGACCTTAAAAAAACCGAAAGGGCGGCAGCAAAAACTGCGTAAGAATTTCGAGCGATTTCAAATTAGCCGCCAAATTAAGCTCTATGAGGCGGTTTATGGAAAAGTCCTCGATTTGGCCGCAAAATAGATTGCTCCAGGCGAGTTCGCAGGGTAAAAGCCTAAAATCATGAAGAGTTTTGATGTTGTCGTGATTGGAGCTGGACCTGGCGGCTATGTGGCGGCCATTCGTGCGTCCCAATGTGGCTTAAAGACAGCCCTTATCGAAAAGGATAAGGATTTAGGAGGCACTTGTCTCTTACGTGGCTGTATTCCGACCAAGAGTCTTTTGCATTCGGCCGATCTTTACGAAGAAATGCAGCATGCAGGTGACCATGGCATCGTGGTTAAAGGGCTGAGTTTTGATTTTGCAGGCGTGCAAAAGGCGCGCACCAAGATTGTGCGTAAATCTGCCGCCGGTGTCGCCTATCTGATGAAGAAAAATAAAATCGAGGTGATTTCCGGCTACGGTAAAATCAAAGACAAGCACACCATCGAAGTGGAAAAAGATGGCAAAAAAGAATCGGTCGCGGCCAAGGCCATCATTTTGGCCACCGGCTCGGTGCCCCGGCATATTCCTTTCGCCAAGGTCGATGGCAAACATATTGTCACCTCTGATGAGTTGCAGCTCTTTAAGGAGCCGCCGAAATCCCTCTTGGTTTTAGGCGCAGGTGCTGTTGGTGTGGAAATGGCATCGGTGTTTTCCCGCTTTGGCACGCAAACAACCATCGTTGAGATGCTCGACCGGGTTTTACCCATTGAGGATAAAGAAGTCTCTGAAGAATTGGCCAAAGTTTTACAGAAAAAAGGCATCGAGATTTTGGTGTCGAGCAAAGTTGAAAAGATTGAAACGAAAAAAGGTCACGCCTTGGTTTCTTTAAAGACACCAAAAGGACAAGAGGAAAAGAAATTCGAAACCGTCCTTATCGCTGTAGGCCGTGCGCCAGTAACGGAAAATCTTGGTCTCGAAAACGTGGGCCTTAAGGCAAACTCTAAAGGCTTTATTGATGTCAATGACATGATGCAGACCAGCGTGCCGAATATTTATGCCATTGGCGATATTCTCCCGACAGCACAGTTGGCGCATTTGGCCAGCGCTGAAGCGATGGTGGCGGTGAACCATTTCGCTGGTCGTCACCCACAGCCGATTGTCGCAACGCAAGTGCCTTCTTGTACCTATTGCGATCCTGAAGTTGCCAGTGTCGGCTTAAGCGAAGAAGCGGCGATAGCTCAAGGCTATAAGGTCAAAGTGGGCAAGTTTCCTTTTTCGGCCATTGGCAAGGCGCGTATTGTCGGCAAGGTGGACGGTTTTGTAAAAGTCGTTTCCGATGCCCGCTACGATGAAGTGTTGGGTGTGCATATGATCGGTGTACAGGCCACGAACCTAATTGCCGAAGCCTGTGCGGCATTGCGCTTAGAATGCACCACAGAGGAGTTGGCCCATACGATTCACCCGCATCCAACTTTGGCCGAAGCGGTGTTGGAAGCGGCGCACGCAACGATGGGACACGCGGTACATATTTAATCGAAGCAGGAAGTCATGCTCTTAACGCCACGCCATATTAAAGCCTCAGGAGGCAAGCCGCCTGAGGCTGATAAAGATCACGACAAGAAAGCCAAGGGGGGCGAGCTTTATGGTCATTATGCGGCCAATCGCCGGGTGCTTGATAAGAGCGCCAAGTATTTTGTGCAAAAACGTAAAACCAGTAATGATGCCGGATTAAGTAAGGCACAACTTCTTGAACTCTATAGACTCCTTTTTGAAACCAGACGCTTAGAAGAGCATTTGGTCGCCCTTTACAGGCAAACACAGGTTGTCGGTGGGGTTTATCGTTCTTTGGGACAAGAAGCGACAGCGGTTGGTTGTGCTTATGGCATGCGTGATGGCGATTATTTGCAGCCGCTGATTCGTGATTTGGGCGCGACTTTGACCCATGGGGTGATGCCACTGGCGATGTTACGGCAGTATATGGCCAAAGCCACAGGGCCTTCGGGTGGGCGCGATCTTAATACGCACTTTTCGGACCCCAATGTGGGTATTCTTGGACCCGTCTCGATGCTGGGCGCGATGGTGCCCGTGCTTGCCGGTTGTCTTTTGGCGTCACGTTTTAAAAAAGAAGACAAGGCCGGACTTGTTTTTATCGGCGATGGTGGTTCTTCGACGGGCGCTTTTTATGAAGGCTTAAATTTTGCGGCGGTACAAAAACTTCCACTGGTGGTGGTGATTGAATCCAACCATTATGCCTATTCGACACCGACCACAACACAGGTGCCCGATGGTAATTTGGTGCGTCGTGCTTATGGTTTTGGCGTCGATGTTTCGCATGTGGATGGCAACGATGTGCTCGCTTGTTATGAAGCGACAAAACTGGCCCGGGAACGGGGCCTGGCAGGTGAAGGACCAACAGTGATTGTGTCTGAAACCTATCGGCGTAAAGGCCATGCCGAACACGACAACCAAGCTTATGTTGAAGACAACGAAATCGAAGCCTGGGCCAAAGATAACGATCCACTCGATCGTTACATAGAATTTCTTGTCAAAGGTAAATATACATCGAAAAAGGCTTTGGAAAAAATTCGTACTGAAGTTGAAGCAGAACTTGATGCAGCCCGCGACCAAGCGGTGGCGGAAGAGCAGCCCGATGCGCAAACGCACCTGCAGGCGGTGTTTGACGATGGCAACACACCCTGGCCCCACTACGAGACCTGGTGGCGTGGTGGCCCAACCCATCGGGAGGGTTCTTAAGATGCCCGAAATCACGTTTTTAGAAGCGGTCAACAGCGCGCTCAAAGAAGAGATGCATGCGGATGAGCGGGTCTTTTTGATTGGTGAAGATATTGGCGCCTATGGTGGTGCTTTTAAAGTAACGGGCGGCATGCTCGATGAATTTGGTCCGGAGCGTATCATCGATACACCGATTGCTGAAGCCGCCGTGATTGGCGCGGCAGCTGGTGCGGCCATGTGCGGCATGCGACCAGTGGCGGAGCTGCAATTTATCGACTTTATTTCCTGTGGTGGTTTTGACCAACTGGTGACCGTGGCGGCCAAAAGCCGTTTTCGTAACGGTGTGCCCTGCCCTTTGGTCGTGCGTGGCCCCGCTGGTGGCGGTGGGCGTGGCGGGCCCTTTCATTCGGCTTGTCCGGAGATGTGGTTTGTCTCAACGCCAGGGATTAAGGTTGTTTTTCCGGCCACGGCTTATGATGCCAAAGGCCTGCTTAAAAGTGCAATTCGCGATCCAGATCCTGTTTTGTTCTTAGAGCATAAATTTCTTTATCGGCGTATTAAAGACGAAGTCCCGAATGAGGACTATGTGGTGCCTTTGGGTCAGGCGCTTGAGCGCCGAGCCGGTGATGAGATGACCATCATCACCTATGGGGCGATGGTGCATACGTCTTTAGAGGCGGCCGAAGAACTTTCAAAAAATGGCCACAGTGTCCGGGTGATTGATTTGCGCACGCTGGTGCCTCTGGATGAAGATACGATTGTTAAAGCGGCGATTGAAACTTCGAAAGTCATGATTGTCCATGAAGATACTCGGCGTGGTGGATTGGCTGGCGAAATCGCTGCGGTGATTAATGAAAATGCTTTTGATTATTTAGATGGTCCTATTTTAAGGGTGACCGCGCCCGATACTCCTGTGCCCTACGCACCAAGCTTAGAGGATGCTTTTTTACCGCAGGTTTCTGATATTGTCACCAAGGCCAACGAGTTGTTGCAGTATTAGTGATGCGGGTTTTTCGACACAGAGCGAAGATGCCTTCGGATCTTGGGGGCACCGTGGTTGCCTTGGGTATTTTCGATGGGGTGCATCGCGGACATCAAGAACTCTTTAAAATCACCAAGGCTCTGGCCAAAGAAGATAAACTTTTTTCGCTGGCCTATACTTTTCATCCGCATCCAGCAGCGATTCTTAATCCAAAGCTTGCACCGCATTTGATTGAAAGCGTTGAAAC
>JASMKV010000134.1 GCA_030749035.1 Myxococcota bacterium
CGATTTCCGACTACCGACTACCGAAATCCGATGACCGACTACCGTGCGAGCCGTTACGGAGATTTGCTGCGGGTGCCTGGCAAGGATAGCCGCAGCTTAGTCGAGTAGGCGAGTGTCCGATAACCGATTTCCGACTACCGTCACCTAAAAGCCAAAGGAGCGGAGTGCTTAATAAACCGGATCGCTCTAGTTGGCGGTCTAGGGTTTGGCGCAAACAGCGATTTCGGTGCCGGTACTTGGATCGTTAAGGGCGCCGGGGATGCAGAGCAGAGTAATGGCACCTTCGCTATCGCAGGCGACAATATTTTCCTCGGTGTCTATGCAGCCGCAGTCAAACGATGTGTCGTCTGGATCGCAGGTGGCGACACAAATAGAACCGGTTTTAATATCCGCATCCTCGCTTTCGGCCGAGACATCGAGCGACATGGTGATGCATTGCACCGTCGAATCCTCCAAAGTGCCTGGGCAGTACTGGTGGGTGTTGGCCATATTGCAGTTTTTGCTCGTGTCGGTCAGCACAGCGCCGATGCCTTCGGCGCTGTAGTAGTCGAGCAGGATGGGCATGGGCGTACCGCACCAATAGATGGAGCGGGCACAGATGCTGGCGCCGGTGTTAAGTTGCGTACAGCCATAACCTTCGTCGCCATTGCAGACATCGGTGGTGTTCGGGGTGGTGCAGGATACGTATTCTAAGTCCTCGGTGATTTCGGGTTGCACATTATAGGGGGCGGGCAAGCAAAGTTCTTCGCTTGGGCAGGAGCCCTGGGTGTTCACTTCCGAGTAGGCGCAGGTGACTTTGCATTCGCGGGTGGTGACAATTTGCGAGGTGGCGCTCACCGTAATGACCTGTCCGCAGAGTTGTTCAAAGTCGCTGCAGTAGTGGCCATTGGTAACGCAGGTTTCATCGCGCTGGGCATCGAGTTTAAAACAATAGGCATCATCGGCAGCGGTCATTGGGTTTTCAAGGCAGGCGTAGGTTTCATCGCCGCAGCTGTCACCTTCACTGCAAGGCCGTACACAGGTTTTGCTGGTTGAGGCCGTATCATCAAGGATGGCGCAGCTTAAATCATCGCTCTGACAGGGGGAGAAGTTGTTGCAGGTGGCGAACTCGCCACTTTGATCGACGGGGGTACAGCTTGTGGTCTCGAGAACACATGCCCCATTGCAGCCCATGGTGCCGGCGCTGTAGAGAGAGCCGTCATAGTCCTGACAGTAGGGGGTGCTGAGCTGACCGTTACAGTCAGCGCCACAGGTACTGGTTTGAGGTAAGGGGTCATCGCCCGCTGGGCACGCCCACAGTGTGAACACTGTGAGCATACTCAAAACGGAACGGGAATAGGACATCTTTAAAAGCTCAAATCTCTCTTAGCTGTCCATGCAGACTTTCGGCGCCCGCACACAGTAGTTGCCGCTGGAACCATCGCTTAAGCCAACCTGCTCACAACCAAAGTCCGAAGCACCATCTGTTTGATTACAATCGGCAGCGGTTGTACAGGTGACCAACTGATCGTCTGTGCCGTATTCACCGACCAGACCAAGCTGTTGTGAATCAGGTACGCCACAGGTTTTGCCGGTTGGGCAGGCTAAGTCGCCGCTTTCACCCTCACAAAAGGCCACACAGATTTTCATCTGAATCGCGCACATATTACCAGATTGAAATGCGAGACACTCTTCACCAAGATAAATCAAGCAATCCGCATCGGATGTACACGACTGCATGGTCTCTGAAGCGCTGGCCGCATAGCCTGAAGGCACACACGCCGCGATGGCGCCGTCGTCACCAAGGTCTAAGTCGGCACAGTATCGACTTTGACCGATGAACTCACAGAGCTCAGAGTCGGTGTAGTTGGAGGCTTCGGTTCCAGCACTTGGGTTGAGGTCATCCAAATTATAAAACACGGTGGCTGCATCACCACACCAGCCGGCCATACGGGCGCAGAGCTTGCCGGCGCCGACGCTGGCAAAGTCGTAGCACTGATAGTTGGCGCTGCTGTCGCAGTCGGCATCGGCTGTACAGGTGGTTTGACCCGTTGGGTCTTGCAGTTCGATGTCGTTACCCGCAAGACAGGTGCCGCTGTTACAGCCACTGGCCGTACCGACATTTTCGCCACCACAAGTTTCTTTACACTCGGCCGCTGCGGCGATGGTGCCCAATTGACACTCGGTGCCGGCCACGCAGGTGGTGCCGTCGTAGTAACAGATTTCGTCTTTGTTTTTCTCAGCGCTCAGACAAGCACCTGTGCTTGAGTCGGCAACGCAGAGTTCGCCCGCATTACAATCCGCATCCACCGAGCAGGCACGCACGCAATAACCAGGCACCGAAATGTCGAGGTAGTTAAGAGGGCCTGCCAAATAGTCCGAGCAGTGCAGCCCTTCATCACAGTCCCCATCGGTACCACAGGTGGAGAGTTCTTCACCGTTACCGGTGCCGGTGTTGCCGCCGCCGCCAGTATCGGAGGTACAAGCGGTGACGCCGCCCAAAGGTGAGCAGACCTGGCCGCCGGTGGCGCAATCTTCTAAATCACTCCAGGCATAGGAGCCGTCGGCTGCTTGTTGGCATTTTTGTCGAATTGTTCCCAAACAGGCTTCGAGATTATTGGAAGTCGCATCGCAGGTTGCTGTTTGTGTGTCTTTGTTTTTTGGTGCTGCCTCTTCACCATCACTGCATCCTGCAGCAAAGAGTGCTAAACCGGCCAGTATTACAAACTTTTTCATTATATTCCTCATTCCTTAAAGCTAGTATTGGCGTATTCCAGGGGCGAAGTGGAATACTGTCTACTTGAACGAGGGCGTTAGTAGCAAAACAAAAGCGACGTGACAAGCACTCAATGTGCTGAAATTGCGCCTTAAATTGGCCTTTGATCATGTTTTGAGCAGACTTTTGTGCTAGCTCTCTTGTTTATGTGGGGCATGCAACCTTTAACAGAGCCGGTCGCCTTCGATGGCGCCAGGCTGGAAAAAATACTCTGGGCTTTGCGCGCGCAGGACGATTTGCTGGTGCTTTTAGGGGCGCCAAGCCAAGGGGAGGTGGGCCGTTATGGCTTGGTGGCGGTGCCTGAGGTCTCCCGAAGCTGGCGCACACCGCCTGATTTAGACGAGGTTTGGGCCCTGCAAAAGGGCAAATTAGCCCTTTTGGGTCTCTCTTATGAATATGGGGAGGCGTTTAATCATCTGCCGGCACAAAGTGCGCCCCGCGGTCAGCCGACGGTATTTTTGAGTCTTTTTAAAACCGCCATCCTTTTTGATTTTATCGCCCAAACCTATGTGCTGCTTGGGGAAAAGGGGACGCAAGCCGAGCTTTTGCAGCAAGCCTGCGCCAGTCAGGAAGCGCCGGCCTGGCCTAAACTGCAAGGCGCGCTGCAAGCTCTTGTTGACGATCAAGAGCATGCTCGGCGGATTGAAGTGACGAAAGCACATATTCGCGCTGGCGATATTTATCAGGCGAACATCACCCGCAGGCTTAAGCTCGAGACCACAAGTTTTGATGCGTTGGCTCTGCTTTGTCGCTTGCAGCGCACGAATCCGGTGGCCCACGGGGCGTATGTGCGTCTCTCAGGTTTTGAAATGCTTTCCAATTCGATGGAGACGTTGTTGACCTACGATGGGGCGAACCGGCAAGCGGTGTCTTATCCGATTAAGGGGACCTGTGCCCGGTCGGGCGATGAGAAGATGCCGGTGGATTTAAGTCTGGATGCCAAGGAAAAGGCCGAGCATGTGATGATTGTCGATTTGGTGCGCAACGATTTGGGCAAGGTTTGTCAAACGGCTTCGGTGCAGGTGTCACGTTTGATGGGGATCGATGGCTTTTTTGGCGTCTGGCACGGGGTGTCGCAAATTCATGGCAAGCTTGCTTTGCAGCACACGGGCGCCGACTTGATTCGGGCCGTTTTTCCCGGTGGTTCCATTACGGGCGCGCCCAAGCGTAGGGCCATGCAGATTATTTCGCAGCTTGAAGGTGAAGGCCGGGGCTTTTACACGGGCTCTTTGGCGCTCTTGACCCCGCAGGATACAATATCCATGTCGATTCTTATACGTACCCTGGTCAAAGATGATGAGGGCTGGAGCCTTTCGGTTGGCGGCGGGATTGTCGCAAAGAGCGTAGCGGCGCGTGAGATCGAAGAGACCTGGGAGAAAGTCGCTATTTTTAAAGAGGTTCTAAGCCAGGCTTTGGATGGCGCCTAAGAGGCCAAGTTGTTCAATGGTGGCGGCTTCGGGTTGTGCCGCAGAGATGATTTCGTAAGCCGAGGCATCGGCCAGGATAGCCTGCATCAATTTGAGATTAAGCGTATGGCCTGAGCGATGCATATGCACATGTCCCATCACTGGGTGGCCTAAGAGTGCCAGGTCACCTAAGGCATCTAAGGTCTTATGTCGGGCAAACTCATCGGAGAAACGCAGTCCTTCGGGATTTAAGATGCGATAGCCATCAATAATGATGGCATTGCGTAACGAGCCACCTTTAGCCAAGCCCATACTGGCGAGCTTCTGGACATCTTTTAAGAAACCAAAGGTCCGTGCTGGCGCCAAGTCCCGGGCAAAATTGCCCTTGGCCAAATCGAAAGAGAAGGGTTGGGGGTTGATGAGTGGGTGCTCAAAATCCACCGAGCAGGTCAGATGCGCCCGGTTATCCGGTAAGACTCTGGCGTAGCTTTCACCATCGCGCACACAGATTTCTTTTTTGACGACAATATATTCTTTGGGCCTGTTTTGAGAGTGGATGCCTACCGAAAGCAGCAGTTCGGTGAAGTGCTTGGCCGAGCCATCAAATACAGGTATTTCAGGTCCGTTGACCAGAACGCGTAGGTTATCAATGCCTAAGCCGCGTAGGGCTGCAAGAAGATGTTCGGTGGTGCTGATGCTGGCGGTAATACCGTGGCTTTGGCGCCCTAAGGTGGTGGCCAGATTGGTGTCGACAACGTAGTGGCTCAAAGCTGGGATATCGACGATTTGCGGTAAATCCGTGCGTGAAAAAACAATGCCCGTACCGGTTTCAGCCGGCAAGAGTTCAAGCTCAATGGTTTCGCCTGTGTGCAGACCAACGCCATGGCATTTTATTTTATCGGCTATGGTTTTTTGTTCGTACATTTTATTCTACGTGATCCTCAATATGAGTCTCGCCCAACCAACATCCTAATTCAAATTCCAGGCCAAGTTAAAACAAAAATGAAATCCATAATAAAAACAATATCTTTTAAAGAGGACTTCTTAACTGGCTGGTCATTTTCCTTCCTTTTGAGTCCAAAAGTCTGACAATTTCGTCCTACCTTTGTGCCCATTGGCCGCAGCCGACGCGCGGCTTTTAGCATTTGATTCCCAAAATGACAAGCGAGCCTGTCTCTAAAGGTTTGAAATGCTTTCAGGTTTTTTCGGCACGAATACTTAGAGGTTGCGACAAATACGCCATAGTGCGATCGAAGTGTACTTCTTTTGGATAAAAGACGATAGACGGCTGTTTTTATTGGATATTTTGTGCGTTTTTGCGCGTCAAGAAGCTAGAGCAAGCTGTTCTGACCTTTGCTGCTCGGGGCACTTATGCCTAAAAGCTCAAAGCCGCTGGGGGTGGCGCAACGGCCACGGGGTGTACGTTCAAGATAACCACCTTTGATCAGATAGGGTTCGTAGACGGATTCTAAGGTGTCGGTGTCTTCTCCTAAGGCGGCGCCCAGGGTTTCGATGCCCACCGGTCCACCCTTAAACTTGTTCACCAGCATATCCATAAAGCGGCGATCCATTTCATCAAAGCCATGTTCATCGACACCCAAGCGATTGAGCGCATGTGCGGCCAAACCCTGATCGATATGTCCATCACCGTCCACTTCGGCAAAATCCCGGACGCGACGCAAGAGTCGATTGGCAATGCGTGGGGTGCCGCGACAACGTTTGGCAATTTCCCAGGCGCCGGCATGATCACAGGCCAAATCGATAAGTTCGGCGGCGCGCTCGACAATGGCACAGAGATCTTCGGTGGGGTAATAATTGACCCGACCGGTATAACCAAAACGGTCGCGTAGGGGGCCGGTCAGAAGTCCGGTTCGGGTTGTCGCCCCAATGAGGGTAAAGGGCTTTAAGGGGACTTCGAGGGTGCGGGCATGGGGACCGCCACCTAAAATGAGATCGAATTTAAAATCTTCCATGGCCGGATAGAGGATTTCTTCGACGATGGGGGAAAGCCGATGGATTTCATCAATAAAGAGAATATCAAACTCTTGCAGTTGCGAGAGAATACCGGCCATATCTTTGCGCTCAAGGGCGGGACCACTGGTGACATGAATTTGCACCTGCATTTCCCGGGCAATGAGATTGGCCAGGGTTGTTTTACCTAAGCCTGGCGGGCCACAGAGGAGAATATGGTCGAGTGCTTCTTGTCGCTCTTTGGCGGCTTTGACAAAAACCTGTAAATTGCTCAAGAGCTCCCGTTGGCCAACCATCTCGTCAAAACATTGGGGACGCAAAGCTAAGGGCGCTTGATTTTCTGTATCCATATCCAGAGGATGGGAAGAGACGAGACGTTCGGATGCAGGTTCCATAGTTTAGGTGAAAAGCACAAAGGATCCCAACCTGCAAGTCAAAGCGCAAGGGTTGTTAATTTTGACGTACGGTAGCCTGCAGGGCTTCTTTAACCAAAATCGACAAGTTGTCCTCCTCAGGCATATTGGAGATGGCGTGTTTGGCGGCATCTTCGGCAATGCTGATTTTGAAGCCCAGATTTTCTAAGGCGCTGATGAGATCATACTCAAGTTGATTTTGTCCCAAACTGAGTACGGGTAAGGCAGAAGCGCTTCTGGTGATCTTATCTTTGAGTTCAAGCAAAAGCCGTTGCGCCGTTTTTTTACCAACCCCGGAAATTCTGGTGAGTGCATCGACACTGTTTTGTTCGACCGCTTGCGCAAGTTCATCGCCACTTAAATCCGAAAGTATGGTTAAGGCTAAACGCGGTCCAACACCGCTGACGCTTAAAAGAATTTCAAAAATATGCAATTCTTCACGCTGATCAAAACCATAAAGACGAATGTTGTCTTGGGATACATGGGTATGCACCCAAACAAACGCTTCTTGTCCTTCGTGGGGCAGATTGACCAAATCACGCATTGAGAGACTCAGCCCATAGCCCACACCGGCACACTCAAGGATAATGCCATCACTGTCTTTGTGCACCACTTTACCGCGTAAACTTGCTATCATGTTCTTTTCCTAGCGGGCATCCTGGGCCCAGTTTTGAACGTGGTGTGCTTGCGCGTGACAGAGGGCTGCGGCAAGGGCATCTGATGAATCGAGGGGTTGCTTTTTTGGCGCGCCTAAAATCATTTCCAGCATTTGCCGCACTTGTTCTTTGCTGGCCCGACCGCGGCCAGTGGCAGCTTGTTTGATTTGGGTTGCGCTGTATTCAAAAAAGGGGATTTTTTGTCGGGCCGCAGACAGGATGGCCACACCTCGGGCATGTCCAAGCACCAGCGCACTGTTGATATTTTTGGCGTAAAACACTTTTTCGATCGCAAAAGCATCAGGTTTATAGGTTGCAAGATGGGCATCGAGTTCATCGGCAATGCCGACGAGACGCTGACTTAACTCGCCTTTCGGGGAAATCGTGCCGGCAGCGAGGTAAGTGAATTTCGATCCGCTCACTTCCAGGACGCCCCAACCGGTATGGTTTGAACCCGGGTCGACACCAAAGATTCTTAGCCCCATATTTATTGGCCCAGTTGGTGTGAGAGGATTTGATTGGCATCGGCAGCCTGCGCGCCGACGCTTAAATTAAAGCAGCCAATCATTTCGCTTTCGGGTTGTGATGTGGGCGTATCAAATTGCAGATAAAAATTGCCACGAATTTTTTCGGCACTTGCTTCGCTGATTTCAAGGCGCCCAGGATAGGCATTAAGGGTCGAGCCGACAACTTCAGCGCTGTCACGTATATCGTAAACCCCGTCCTGGTTGGCATCAAGGGCTACACCAACATGCATTTTAAAGCGCGCCGTACCTAAAACACGGTCGCTCAAATAAATCTCTTCACCGCTGTTGAGGAAGCCTCCCGCTGTAGGCGCGAGTTCACCGGCTTCATCTTCATAACCAAAGCTCAAGACCAAAGCACCGTTGGTGCCAAGCGTTTCGGTATCGACCAAACTTAAAGTTCGATCGCCAAAGGTATCGTTGGCGTTGTAGCCTTGCAGCAAGCCTTTACTGGTTGGGACGCTATGTTCTGTGCATTCGCGCTGACAGGAGGAGCCGCTGGGCGCAGAAAAGCAATCGGCGCGGCATGTGGTGTCGAAATCAAAAAGTCTTTGTGCGGGGCGACCGATAAAACGAATTTCACCACTTTTACATTCAGGGGTATTGTCACAGCCCAGAAGCCACGTGCTTAAAGATAAAAGACCCAAGGCAAAGAGAACTTTTTTTTGCATTTGTTGACCTTTAAATATTGGCAATGCGTTCGAGTTCGCTCTCGTCAACATCAAAATTACTATAAACTTTTTGTACGTCATCGAGGTCCTCAAGGCGTTCAATCAGTTTAAAAAGTGTTTCAGCATCTTTGCCCGCAACTTTAACCGTGTTTTCTGGAACCATGGTAAGTTGGGCCTGTTCATATTTCATATTGTTGTTATCAAGGTAGTTCGCGACCTCGCCAAAGGCTGTTGGCGCTGCGACCATGATAAGTTCTTCGCCTTCATCGAGAATATCATCGGCTCCAGCTTCAAGGGCAGCGTCCATAAGTTCTTCTTCGCTGTAGCGTTTGGCGTCAAAATTAAAATGACTCTGTTTTTTAAACATCCAAGCGACGCTGCCACTGGTGCCTAAGTTGCCATTGAGTTTAGAGAACGAGGAACGAATCTCTGAGGAGGTTCGGTTTTTATTGTCGGTTTGGGCTTCAATAAAGACGGCAACGCCCCCCGGGCCATAACCTTCGTAGGTGATTTCCTCGATGTCGGCACCATCGGTGTCGCCGCAGCCTTTTTTAATGGCGCGGTTGATATTATCGACCGGCATGGAATTGGATTTTGCGGTGATGACGGCGGCGCGTAAGCGTGGGTTGCCATCTGAATCGCCACCACCCAAACGGGCGGCGGTGGTGATTTCTTTGACCAATTTGGTAAAGAGTTTGCCACGGGCCGCGTCGACGGCACCTTTACGATGTTTGATGTTTGCCCATTTGGAATGACCGGCCATCACGAAACCCTTTCAAGATAACATTGTGGTGGGTCTCTTGGCTAACACAGGGCGAATAGGGCAAGCAAGAGGAGAAGCGCGCACTTTTTATAAGTTTTTTAAAAGACTTAGGTCGTTGTGTCGGCGCGAAGGCGAAGAAGGTGGGCAACACATTCGGCAAATCCCCGGCCGGCTTCCTCTTGGCTAATATAGGTTGGTGGTGAGCGCAGTACAGATGCAAATTCACGAATATTGGCCACACCACAGCTTGTCGGGAAATAGGCAAACATGGGTTCATCGTTGGGAGAATCCCCACAAAAAAGAACATGTTGTTTTTCTTGGTCTAGATCAAGTTGCCAGAGTTCTTTAAAAAGCAGGTGTGTCATCGACAACTTGTCGTACTCGCCAAACCAGCCGTTGACGTGAATGGAAGAAATTTTGGCCTGGGCGCCGTGTTGGTGGAAAATCGCTTGAATTTGCTCCGCGCTTTGCAGCGGTAATTTGGGTTCTTCTTCGGCAAAATCAATGGCCAAATCAAAGCGCCGGTAGGCTTGATCTTTGGCGACACGACTCTTAGGGACTCGGGTCAGGACATCTTGCTGGATGATTTTAAGTTTGTCTGCAATTTTTGGATCGGCCACTTGCGGATGCAGGATCTCTTTTAAAACACCATGTTCTTCGTAAACAATCAGCGCACCGTTTTCGCCGACGACCGCATCGACGGGCCATTGTCGAGCAATCATATCGCACCAGCCAGCTGGTCGTCCGGTCACCGGTATGACTTTGATGCCCACGCTTTTTAAATCCCAAAGTGCCTGATAGGCGTTTGCGGGCAGCTTGCCATCTTGGGTCATGGTGTCATCAATATCAGAGAGGACAAATTGGATGTTTTGGGCGATGTCGCTGGTGAGTTGTTTGATCGGCAGCATGGTTTTTCTACGCTAAAGCTTTAAGGGCCGACGTTCAACCAATTTGTAGATGAAGCCCTTTTCATCGTTTGACCAGGTGTAGAGGGCTATTTCTGTCAAAGGCATGCATACTGTACTTAAGTCGACACTGCTGGCCCAATACAGGGTATTTTGCAGCTCTTGCGGCGTTGATTTGCGGCGTGGTCTGGCCAGGGTGATATGGGCACGGGCCGGGCGTTTTTCTGCCGGGCAACCGGCAGCGGTCAGGATGTCGTCACGGCAGGCGGTGATGGCACGTTCAACGATGTCCTGACCCTTTGCAAGCGTTGCGGCCAGGGCCGGGCGTTTGGGATTGCCGAAGCCCTCGATGCTTCGCAGATGAATATCTATAGGGGGAAGTGTGAATCGGTGATTCTCCTGCCAGGCGCGCAGGGCTGCGCTTTCTCCCACATCGCCAAGAAAGGCGATGGTCAGGTGGATGTTTTCGGCTCTGATCAGTCTTACATTTTCTGGCGGCTCAGGGATATTTTTTGGATACCAATGTTTTGTGGGGACAGGCAGGGCAAGAAACCAATTGGCGGACATGTTATGGAGATTGCCATGGGCTTAAGATAAAGGGAAGAGTGAGAGCCCTTTACAGCAGCCCACCTGGTTGTTATACCCGCGCCGCAACAAAGCGACTTTTGTTAGGGAGCCCTGGTGCGATGTTAAATATTGCTAAAGCCTTGTTTTTAGGATCGATTGTTTTTTCTGCGCTCTTTTTTACTGAGCTTTTAAGCCTCGGTGAATCGGTTGTTCCAGGGGTTTTGGCAGCCATCGCAGTGTTTTATTTTCTTGCGCGCCGTTCTTTTAAAGCTGTCGAATCCATTTTTCAGGAATCCATGATTTACCTGCAAAAGCAGCCTCCCAAATTTGATTTAGCGATCAGTTCGATGGAAAAGGCCTATGGGCATGCGAAAAGTCAAATTGGTATTCGTACCACAGTGGATAATCAAATTGGCGTCACCTATTTCTTAAAGCAGGACTTTAATAAGGCGCAACCCTATTTGCAGCGTTCACTCGGCTTTGGTCATTGGATGGGCGGCGCCATGCTGGGTGTGATTCATTATAAGAAGAAAAATCACGATGAG
>JASMKV010000135.1 GCA_030749035.1 Myxococcota bacterium
TTCTCTTTTCGAATTTCCGCGATGGCGACAACACGGCTGCAGATTATGAAATTGACTCCATCATTTATTGGGGCTCAGAAAGTGGCTTCTCAGGCGCCGACACCACCTCCCTCGCCACCAAAGGCGCCAATGGCTGCAATATCGCTGATTTAGACAAAGACGGGTATAAGGACATCGTATTCTCGCAAGCACGCAGCAATGCAAGCAATAACATAAATGCCATCATCTATTGGGGCTATGCCGACACCTCGCCAAGCGCCACGCACGGCACGGCTTTTTCCAGCAGTCAATCTGTTGAAGTCCCCACCTCTGGCTCAACGGACAACGCCATCGAAGATTTGAACGGCGACACCTGGCCAGACATTGTCCTGACTAACCTCATTGACGACAGCACCTACATTTACTGGAACGACGAGGGCGCATTCAGCACCGGCAACAGGACTGCGCTTCCAAGCCTTAGCCCTTGGGGCTTAACCATCGCGAAAAAAGACTAGCATCACACCGGCAGCGCCCCTGCCGCCCGAGAGCCGCACCCTGAGCAATGGGCCGGCCCCGACAGCCTTGCCACTCAAGAACGGACACCGCCTATACACTCAGAATAAGGCATTCAGAATAACACATCCATAAAATACAATTAAAACACCCCTCTCAAGATATTATTCTTAAAATAACTATACTTAATATATATCAAGCAACGAGAGGATGCAGCATGTGAGTGGCGGGTGTGGGATAAAATGCTACAGGTAGGGAGGGGTGCGCGCAAATTTTTGACATCTTTTTATTTTGCGCCACCATGGTTCGCCCACATGGTCCTCTTGAAGGCAGATTTTCTTTATCTGAGTTCAAAAAGGTGATGCTGCCCTCGCCCAGCAGGGCTGGAAATCGGGGAATTTGTCGATGACTTAAGTTAGGGCAGGAGCACACAAGGTCCAAGGGCCGGCTCAAGCTGGCAACTCCCGCCATCTAAGCTCAACACGGCGGCACCTGGGCTCAAACAAAGCTCGAACACATCCTGATCTGTCGCTGCATCGTCGGCGACAGGGGTGTCTTCGCCTTGAGAAGACTCCTGCATGGCCTGCACCAAAGATTGCATCTCCGAGCCTCGGTCAGTATTTTTGAGTTCACTGAGGACTTCGTTTTCCGCCTCTGTGGCCAGAGAAAAAACGATATCGACAACGTGAATATTCTGCGCAACATCGATGGGGATTTGGTCGGGATAGTAAAAAGCCATTACCGTATCGTCATCCCAACTTATCGTGAAATTCATCACTTCTGCGGCGCCACCACCAACATCAATCAGACTAAGCGCTGGCGCCTCCTCCTGCGCCATCGCAATTTCAAATTCAAAACCATCCACAGCGCCTGGCGCCTGCAACCAGAGCTGGGCCATATATTCCCCATTTTCACTGATCGCGGTCACCGCCTCCAGGCTTAATAAACCGTTACCCTCGCCTCCTGGCGCACAGGCGCCGCAGACATTAAAGCAACTCTGATCATTATCTTCGCATGCACAAGCATCATCGATGTCCAAGGCATTGGGCAGATAGCCTTGGGGTTGCACACAAGCTTCAATGGACGTTTGCGACTCACCCAAACCGTCACCGTCTTGATCGGCGTACCATATAAGTGCGCCCTCACCCCCACAAATGCCACAAGCATCAAGCACAGCTCCAGAACAATCGCAAGCACCTTCAGGCTTGTAGGTACACACTTCCGAATCAAAGAACATCGCTTCTGGATTATAATTACATGCATTACTCTCATCACAACCAAAAGAAAGAGGATAAGTTTCCGGAGAGACTTCGCCCGAAAAGATATCGACTGTGCTCTCGTCGACAATTTCCCCTGTGACCACCACGTAAACAATATCCACTGAGAGCAAATTGTTCGGATTTTCAAAGTACACCGTAAAAAGGCGTCCCTGCCCTGCAGGCAGCATCTCACCAGTCAAGGAGAATGCATTGATCTCGTTTGTACTGTGACTCACAAGCCATCCGGCTGCGTCTGTGCGCTGCGCAACAACCTCGACAATAGCGATATCGTTAAATTTGATCTCAAAGCCGCTCGCAGGCTGCGGGTTGCTCAAAAACACATCAAAACTCATCGCTATCGGATTAAAATCCAGCAAACTTAAAGTATAGGACGTGCTGATTTCACAGCTCGAGTCATCTCCCTCACAGACACCACAGCCATCGACTTGCGCCACACCACCCCAAACCCCTGCACAGTCCTGCACACAATCATTTTGCGAAAATGCATCACAGAAGTCACAATTGTCGTAATAAGCTTGCCCATTGGCCACACCACTGCAGTCGGCACATGTGCTGCCATCTCCACCACAAACATTGCAAGCATCGTTTTGATTGCCCTGACAATCACAAGCACCTTCGGGAACAACGCAAGCATCGCAACCTTCGCCAGCAGTGCAATCCTCCACCGAACAAGAAGCACTGCAACCGTCTCCATCGATTGTGTTGCCATCGTCACATTCTTCCTCCCCATCCATCACTTCATTCCCGCATATCGCAACCTCACCCTCAACCTCACCCTCAACCTGAACAACAAGGTACTGACACGAGTCGCTACACACTTCACAGGACGCAACCCCCTGCGCACAACTTTCTGTGACAACATTACCATCATCACATTCTTCCCCCGCCACCGCATTAACTTTAGCGTCACCACAAACCGCGCTCGTGCAATCCATATTACAAGCGGCTGATTCCCCTGCTGTATCACATTCCTCAGCCCCTTCCTTGACGCCATTTCCGCAAACCGCATCTAAAGGATACACCTCTGCAGCCAATGTGCCTGCAAGAATCTCCACACTCGTTGCACTTAAGATATGTCCCGTGATGATCACTTCCTCAATGTTCAAGGCATTGGACCCGTCCAATGTCTCGAAACCAATGTTCAAAAGTACACCTTTGCCCGCCGGCAAATGCACGTTCTGTGGAGAAAAAGAAATGATCTTGGTTGACGTAAAATTATTACTCCAACCAGCCTCACCCATGCGCCCACCCTCTAC
>JASMKV010000136.1 GCA_030749035.1 Myxococcota bacterium
CAACGCAGAACTTCACCACTGTCAGGCTTGTTTACGTCTGCCCATGCCCGGCACGTTTCAAAGCTTTAATTTAAGTCACGCGGTGGCCATCGCCCTCTACCAGCTTCGCCAAGAGCCTTATACGCCGCCGCCCAGCGAACCCCTGGCGAGCCCCAGTGAATTGGCGCATCTGCAGGAAATCTGGCTCCACGCCCTGGAAAACCAGCATTATTTTAAGCGCCTTGAAAAGCAACGCTTTGCCCCCAAACTACAACGACTCCTGAATCGTCTCGAGCTAAAAAGCCGAGATATTAAAGGGCTTTATGGTATGTTTCGGCATTTTGCCATGGGCCCTGACGAAGATCCATGCCGCAACAGTAAGTTTTCTTAAAGACGAAGCGCTTTTTTTGTCGACAATTCTCCGTTATAGGCGACAATAGACTCTAGCAAAGGAGATCGGATGTTTGTCAAAAGTCCCGGGCAATCTGGACCCATCGATATCAATACGCAGGCCCAGCCTGTCGACTACCAGCAAGAAATGCTGGATGGCCTGAGTAAAGGTGTACAAAGCCTGGCTGAAGGCGGACGCTTTAGTCTCTATTTTAAAGCCGAGGATAAAACCCAATTGGATGCCCTGCTGGATGCGGCGCAAAAAGTTGGGCAAGAAGCGGCCAAGCGTTGGCCAGAGATGACGCCGAATCTACGCCTGATTCATGGTAATGAGGTTGTTGTTTCGCTCCTGCACACCAAAGATCCCGCGCGGATTAAGATACTCAAAGGCGGCATCGAATAAGCCCGCCTTTAGTCCATCGGATGAACTTTTGAGCGTTTACGTCGCATGCGCGTCACGCGTGCCAAAGCATAGGGCTCATCCGCATCCAATTCCCCATCAAGCTTGAGCGCACCTTTAACCACGGCGTTAAATTCGCTGTCGGTGAAACGAAAGCCGTGACCAGCGCCAAAATCAACGATGGCCTCGACCCCGGCGGAACGCTGGGTCATCGCCAAACGCAAGCCATCATAGACTGCCTGTTCATCACCAAGTTTGATCAAAAATTTTGTAACGGCTTCAAGACTCATGTGCTTCCCCCCATGACTGCGCTCTGTCACCATAACGGAAGAAAAATAGCGCGGCCAGAAAAATTACATGGTTTTAGACAGAAAATGACGGTTTTAAGCCGATAAAAGAACGCCTCTTTAATGCATCTCAGCAAGAATGGCTGCGAATTCAGCACGTGAATGCAAAACGGGAACTTTAACTTCCTTGAGAAACGCTTGCCGCTCTCCCTCAACGGAACTCGTTTGCAACACGCAAGTCGTATAAGAACTTAAAGTAGACCAGTCGGCAATGCGCATCGGACCGTTGAGCAATACGATATCGATCTCTTCCATATCAAGTTCTGCCAAAGCAAAAGCTTCTTGTAAATTAGCAATCGCATCGCGGAGCGGAATATCCAATGCGGAATCGTAACGTAAACATAAACGTCCGGCGTGATTCGCCACCATGAGGGCGCCGTATTCGTCGGCGAGCGTAAAGAGTTCGGCTTTATTCTCATAATCAGGCCACACAAGAATATTGGCCCGAACCGAACCTGGTTCTTCGAGTTGCTTCAAATCAAAATCTGCCGATTGGTGTTGCTGTTTTTTTATCGGCCCTTCGGGCAGCACACATGTCTCCGGCTGAATTTCAGCACCATTATAATAATGCTTAATCGGTTGCATGGTACGCAGATTGAGTACCGATGAAGAGAATATCTGACCCAGAAAAGGGTCTGACATCAGCGGCGCATAGTAGGTCGCGTTCTCAAAATAATAATGCGTGACTTGAGAGTGTCGCGAAAGCGCCGGATTGATAATCGGATCACCGCCGTGCAAAAGGTTCGCCGACCAAATCAACGCTTGTCCCCGTTTAATGATGGCACGCTCCCTGGTCAAGCCTTGTGCTTTCACCAAATCCTCTAAAAAATCTTCGTAATGCTTGTACGCCGGGCCCGAGGTTCCATAAGCGTTGCCCTCTGCATCCTTGTTGCCATAGGCACTCAGGCCCAAATCAAAAAGGTCGTATATGGGCAATTTGTGGCTTCCCTTATAGTAGTGCAATGGACCGGCATCAGGATGCACATCCTCTAAGGCCACCCAAACACCACACATAAAGCGCGCTGGTTTGGAATGAAAATGAATCGTATCGCTGTGCGTCCGCTGCTGGGTGCCTCTGGGAAAATTCAACGTCTGAAAGGGCATCGGCTCGCGCTTATAAAGTAAACGCAAGGCATCTAGAACCTTGTTCGAGTTCGCAATCCCCAGCACCCCCTGACGCACATTCTTATCGGAAATACTCCAGGCATTTTCGATACGATGGGAGGAACTAAAAGTTGGCGCACCACCTTCATGATAGGCGCCCTCCAATCCATGGATGAGAGGTTCACAAAAGGATTCGTCAAGATTGAGATCAATCACGGCATAACCATCTCTGGAAAATTTTTCACACAGAGACATCTCTTCAGAATTCAAATTGGCTCTTTGTAGCAATTGCGCACTAAATGGGGACTCCAGCCACGGTACATTCAGGGCATTAGGGTCCAACCCATAGACTTTTCTGGCGACCATTTTCTTCTCCTTGCCGTAACGGACCAAGCCGTCACCGCCCTATCGACGGATTCTCTAAAACCTTGAGTTTTGACGCGTTTTTTATGTTTACCCCTGGCGATGCCTGCCTCAGGAGACGCTAGTGCGCACGCGCAAAGTGATAGAGCAAATCGAGTTCTGCACGCTTGATGGCGCTGTTTTGACGCAAAGACTCTACAAGTTCGAGCAGAGGCACCCCTGGCGCCACAGCAAGCAAGACCAGGCGTTGGCGTTTAAAAACCTTATGAATCGTGATATCGCTTCTCTCACGCCACACCTCCAGCACATCTAAATCATGCAGCTTGAGTTTGAGCATACCCGTCACCACCGCGAGCTTCTCTTCGCGCTCAAGCCATGCCACGGGATAACGTAATCGCCCATCGACAAGTTGCGTACCTGCAAGCAGCTTGTCTCCCGATGCGGGTGCCGCATGGGTGTGCAGCCACCAGGCCAAACTTGGGTCCAGGGGCATCCCCCAGAAAGCGTTTTCATCACGCCCTGCATGGGCATAAACCCCCTTAAGAAAAACAACCGTGCCTTCGCGTTGCTCAAGACGCACTGCACTCTTCGTCCAGTCATGTTCCACAACCGGCAAATCGACTGGTGTCCACGTATCATCCAGGGGCCCAGCCAATGCTGAAGTCAAACCAAGATAAAATATGCCCACAACAAGATTCATAAAATCATTCCCCGTGTCCAAAAATGCGCAGCGCCCAGTCGGTCAATGTTCCGGCAGTGGCATTTGTGCCATCCGCATCAAAAACCTCAAGACGCCAATCACCTACGGCATCCTCGCCATAAAAGGCATGGGTCAAAAGCACCATGTTGCTCAGGTTGCTCTGCGTCCAACCGTTGCGTGCGTGGGCCAAAACAGAACGTGTTCCGCTTGGCGAAACCAATTCAATACCCAGTTCACCCGTACGCCCATGGCTGATGTCCACCCTAATCTGCACCGACTCCACCTTCCAGTCATCCGCAAAGCTAAGCGTGGCGACCGCACCCGCCACACTGTTGTCGGGTATGCTGAGGTCTAACGTCGAAGTGATCTGCCAATCTGAAATCACAAAATCGCCTAAGTCCTCGTCATAATTTTCTGCCATCGCCATCGCCGCATCCAGATCCAGCGCGCCAAAGCCATACCAGTTGTGAAATGAAAACCCTGCCGCATTCTCTGTCCAGCCATAACGCAACGTATAATCCCCATCGCTAAGTGTGCGCACGACGGGTGCATGTTCAGGGTCAACTTGCCTGGCGCTTTGCGCCAGCACATGGCGCAGATCGCGCCAAGTCAATTCTGGATAGGCCCCCAAAAGAACAGCGCTCGCACCGCTCACCAAAGGTGCCGCAGCCGACGTACCCTTAAAGGATAACGTGTAATCACAGGAACTGTTGGCGCTGATCGAACCGGCTTCGAAAGAATTCTCACTCCCCGGGCTGTAGCCCTGATGGCAGCCGGTCTGATCCGTTGTCAGCACGCCTGGGGAAAAACGATATTCCGGAATGCCGCTAAGACTAAACCCCATGGTGTCATAGTAGGTCGACGAGATACCATCCTCACCGCCCGGAGCGGAAATAAAGATTCCAGAGCCGACAGTCGAATAGGACGCCTTAAGTCCATCCGCATTCAATGCAGCCACAATCATGTTGTAAGGCAAGGTGCGGGTGGCATCCATATTGGTGTGCTGACAAGAAACCTCATCAGAAAAGTCGACCACAGAGTTGTCAATGCAAGTCACGACTGAAAAGCTGCGAAACCCGTTGCCCGCTGATTTGACATAGACAGCGCCTTTGCCGTCGCGCAAATCACTAACCCCCTCAAGCAATTGCGCTTCAAGGAATTCGTTGACCTGCATCTCAACCGTATTCTCGTAGCCATAGCTTTTATTAAACACACTCACATCCGCCGACAAAGGATTGCCGCCATTGGCAAAAACCTGATTGGCGGTCAGTTGGCTTTTAAGGAAATTAAAGCCTTTGAGCTTTGCCACTGGTGCGATGCCACGCATTCCAATATCGTTCCAACCACGCGCGGCGATGATGCCGGCAACCGCTGTTCCATGGTCCCCACTTGTCGACGACGAGGTCGGATCCTCGGAACCATTTAAGAAGTTATAGGAGCCCTCGACGACAATGTTTTCGCTTAATTCCGGATGCGTGATTTCTAATCCCGTATCGAGCACCGCGACAATGGTCCCCTCCCCTAAATGTCCATCTTCAAGCGTCGTCGCCCCGCGAATATCTTCATCGACCGTACCGACCTCCTGGGCATAAACATCCTGTCCCGAATTACGTAGATACCACTGTAAATCGCTTAAAGGATCACCACTGACCAAGAGTGAAACGGTCGCGGCACCAGATAATAATGCGCCGTCGCTCACGGTGTAGGAAAAGGTTTCACTGCCGGTAAAATTAAAAGGTGCTAAATACGCCACAACCCCATTGGCTTCGCAAGTGAGACTGCCCTCTAAGTCCGAGGCTGCACAACCGTAGGTCAAGGTTTCGCTGTCGATATCCGTTCCCTGCAGGGTAAAAACCTCGCGCACGCCTGCTTTGGCCGACACACTCGCATCGCTGGCACTGGGCGCATCATTCACATTCGTGACAGTGAGTGCCACAAGAGCCTCTGGCGAGCTGAGGCTGCCATCACTGATCTTAAAGGAAAAGCTGTCGGCGCCATAGAAATGCATATCGGGTGTATAGGTAAAAGTGCCATCGGTGGCGTTCAAGTTGAGGACACCAAAGTCAACCGAATCGGTGAGGACATAGCTTAGGACATCCGCGTCCACATCACTGCCCTGGAGACTCCCTTGATGGGCGCTGTCTTCGAGTAGGCTGATCTCTGTCCCTTGGGCGCTGGGGGCATCATTGACCGGCAAAATATCCAGAAGCACAGCTACCGGTTCAGAATCGACACTGCCGTCTGAAACGATGAAATCAAAACCATCCTGGCCAAAAAAATCTTGTATGGGCTCGTAGACAAACACGCCCGTCGCTGCATCAAGTGTTAAGAGCCCGTGGCTTGGTTGGACAAGTAGAGAGAAACTCAATGTATCCCCTTCGGGATCGACGCCGACCAAAATACCCGACACACTCGCATCTTCATCAAGACTTAAAACCTGCGCCGTTGCCCAAGGTGGATCGTTGACCGGCAGCACGCTGATGTCAACGCTGGCCACCTCCGAATATCCAGCGCCATCCTTAATACGATAGGAAAAACTGTCAGGCCCACTGTATTCGCCTTCTGGGATGTACACGAAATTATCGCTTAAAGCATAGTCGACAGTAACCGTGCCACTTGTTGGCGGTGCAATGATTTCATAGGCGAGCAAAACATCGTCCACATCGCTGCCTAAAAAATTCCCCGAATAGGTGTCGTCTTCTTGGACTTCAAAGCTCAAAGAAGTGGCCACCGGCAAATCGTTGACCGGATTAACCATGATATCGACGGTGGCCTGTATGGTTTTGCCTTTGGGGTTTGCGCAAGAATAGACAAAACTATCGACGCCATAAGCGTCTTGATACACCGTGTAGCTGAATTCACCACGATGTGGATCCAGGAGTTCAACGGCGCCCATTTCTGCTTCCGTGAGCAGGGCAAAGGTTAAAGCCGCCGATTTTGTGCTGATGCAGTTAAGCAGGCTATGCACTGTTGCACTGTCTTCTTCAAGAATGAGAAGGTCATTGCTGGCGTGAATGTTGGGTACTTTGGGCGCATCAAAAACCGAACAGCCGGTCGTGACAAGCAAAAGTCCGCCCATCAACATAAGGGTTTTAGTCTTGAGACTCTTGTCAGAGACCAACAGACACAAAAGATTTTGAACAAGAGAAAGCATGAGCTGTAGATATTCTTACGCAAAAGCGCTGGTCACGCAATGTGTGGCCTCTCATTCCCGACCATCAAAGTACTCAGCGAATTTTTTTTGCGCATCGTCGCCAAAAAGCACCCGACACGCCTCCATAATCCCCTCTGATTGCTTAATTTTTTGCGTGCTTGCAATTAATGCAATTTTGGAGCGCCGGCGCAAAAAATCCTCGAGCTTGATAATCATTTCGCGGTGGGCGGCCAGAGAAATCTCTGCCCGTAAATATTCCGTGCCCTCAATCATGACCTCCGCCATCTTCGGATCTTCGCGTATCTTCTCGAGAATGCCTAAAGCCTGCGCCCCATAACGGCGCCAGAGCCGACTGGTCAACAACTCCGAGCTGTCCGGTGAGGTCATGGCGTCAAGTTTCATCAGCTCCGCCTGGTGTAAATATTCGTCACGAATGGTATCTATAGGCTCGCCATACCAACGCTTGTGCGGATAGATTAAACGTCGGCCAAGCCCTTTGCTAAAATGCGCACAAACTTCCTCACCAACGTTCAAACAATCGGTAAGCTTACCGCCAAAAACACTGATATGCGCCCTTTGTGCATCGACCTCAATCACATGCTTGCGCGAAAGCTGCACCCAATCCACCGCTTCGTCAACACGACCGCGAACCACCAAGGGTCTGACACCGCATCGCTCCGCAATAATATCATTTTCAGACAGCGGCTCGCTTAAATTGAGTCGCTCGTTAATGTTGTCGAGGACAAAACGGCGGTCCTCTGGGTTGACTTTGGCCTTGGCTGATTCCACACGGCCATCGGTGGTGCCAATGCAGGTTTTTGGGCCCATCGGGATGGCGAAAAACATCCGTCCATCGTTGGCAAAGAATGTCAGCACTTTCGGCAGGGGCACGATGCGATCGACAATCAAATGAATCCCTTTTGAGAAGACATGTCGATATTCTGTTTTCTGCCCGGTCAAACGATTGTGCGCGTCCACGTAAGGGCCACAGGTATTTAAAAGTACACCAGCTTTAAGGTTGAACTCTTGACCTGAAATCCTGTCCACCGCTGCGATGTTCCACTGGTCATCGACATATTCTGCGCCCAAGGACTCCACATAATTCGCCGCAATGCAGCCATAGTTTAAAGCCGAGCGCACAAAGTTAAACACAAAGCGCGCATCATTATCGTGCAGATAGGCGTCAGAATATTCAATACCGCCATCAAAACGCGACTCCGCCAGCACCGGGACCTCGCTGCGCATTTGCTTTAAGCTTAGCCAGCGCGGTTTTTGGGTGAAAGCATTACCCATCAGCCAATAGATCCACGTGCCCAGATAAAGCATCCAACGGGGCTGCCGGAAACCTTTGGCGTGGGTGGTCAAAAAGCGTATCTCTTTGACTGTTGAAGGGTAATGCTTCATCAAATGATTGCGCGAGCGACAAAGCTTCCGCACCAAGCCGAATTCAAAACTTTCGAGATATTTAATGCCACCCCAGGCCAGATTGGAGGATTCCTGAGAGGTCTCGCAAGCAAAGTCTCCCCTCTCAATCAGGGCAACTTTGACACCGCGCGCAGACAGCGCCGCCGCACTCACCGCCCCATTGATGCCTCCGCCGATAATCGCCACATCGAACTCCTCTTGTTGCAGCCGAACTATGTTGGAATCACGCAAGAGCATTGTCCCTAGTCTAGGGTATAAAACCTCGGAAAGGCAAATTCTTGGCTGCCAGCACAGATGCTAAACCCTTAAAAACACGGTAAAAAGCCATTTGCTTCCACGAGCAACTTTGAGCATAGTGGGGGCTATGGCCACCCCCTCACAAGCCCTTGTCGTCATCCCCTGCTTTAACGAAGAAACGCGCCTGAATACGACACGCTGGCAAGAGGCCATGAGCACCTACGGCTTCGATTTACTTTTTGTCGACGATGGCTCAAGCGACAACACCCCTGAGCTGCTTAGCCAAATATGCCGGGAGAATCCGGAGCATTGTTCATCACTGCACCTGGAAAACAATCTTGGTAAAGGTGAAGCGGTGCGGCGCGGCTTGCTCCAAGGCCTAAACAAAAACTATGACCATCTTGGTTTTGCCGATGCGGATCTGGCGACGCCTGTGGATGAGCTGGCGAGACTCCATACGCGAGCCTGTCAAGAAAATGTGGCCATTGTGCTTGGTTCACGCTGGCTGCATATGGGTGCCCAGATCGAACGGACCGGCACCCGTCATTATCTCGGTCGGTTTTTTGCCACCAGCGCCTCTTTAATTTTAGGCTTGCCGATCTACGACACCCAATGTGGCGCTAAATTTTTCAAAAACGGGCCGGCCTTGGAAAAAGCCGTCTCCGAACCTTTCCACTCGGCATGGGCCTTTGATGTGGAACTGCTTGGCCGACTTTTAAGTGGCCCCCATGCCCTGCCGCCAGACGCACTCCTCGAAGTGCCTTTGAGAAGCTGGCACGATGTGCCTGGAAGCAAATTATCCACCCCCGCAAGCATCCGTACCTTCGCCGAGCTTGGCCGTATTGCCCTGGCCCTTAAAAAGTGGCGCTCGGGCTAAACCGATTTCTGATTGAAATGATTGAATGGTCGTGCAGCTTTTTTGCTCAAGCCGAGGCAGGCGGCGACGGTGGGGTTAGATTTCGAATGCGGAGGCGGTCTAAACGTGGGCCCAGACAAAGAGAAGCTGTGCCGCATAGTATAGTGGCAAACCGATGGCTTTGTTAATAAATTCTGGCTTCATAAAGCGTTGCCTGGCCACACAAATATCCGAGAGCCAAAACAGGGTCGCCGCAACAAAGAGCATGAGCCCTTTGGGCTCGGTAATATAACCAAAGGCCGCCGCCACCATCAGACAGATGGTCACCACATAAGCGAGCACGGGCAGAAGAAAATTGGCCGGCAAATGGGGCTTGAGCCAAAGAAAGATTTTGTAGCCGACAGGCGCAAGCACCAAGAGACTGGCGGCGCAAAGAAGCGGGTCGGTACCGTAAACCACAAAGGCACCAATATAGGCCATATGCCCCAAAAGAAAAGAGACCAGGCCCAACAAAAAGATAGGCTTTGATTTAGGAATGAGTAAAACATCGCCTAAGAAGCCTAAGACCAGCCCCCAGAACACCCAGCGTTGCGGTCCTTCTTCATGGAGTGCAAATGTACAGGCCAGCGCCACAAAGCAGGCGGAGGTCAGAGGTTTTAGGCACCAACGCCCTTTTTGCGAATCTTTGGCCTCAAAAAAAAGCAGTCCAACAAGCAAGTGGCAGAGGAGCAAGGTCCAAAACATGCGCCTTGCATAACACGAAATCGACGCACACCAAAGTCTCGATATTGACGAACCAAGGTGAAAGGACTAATGACACAACAAAGGAAAATCCCATGCGCGCGTTTAAAATTGTCTACAGCATTTTGGCCCTAAACTTCTTCATCCCGGCCCTCTTTCATAGCCTCGCGCCACAGGCTGCCGCCCAAAGCTTCATGGATTTGGGCCTGCCCTTTGGCGTCACCACCTATCCCTTTAGCGAAGAAAGTATGTTTTGGCGGGTTTTAGGAATTGGCAATGTGGCGACTTTAGGCTTTTGCTGCGCCCTGCTCTTGCGCGATCTGAAAAACAACTATCCGGTGCTTGTGCCTTTGGTGTTTCTTAAAGGGGTCTCGGTCCTCGGCTTTGCCTGCGCGTATTTTTCCTACTGGCACCCGGCCTTTATCGTCGCGGTGATTTTTGATGGGATTACCCTCTGGGCAATGATTTATTTTGCCCGCAGAGGTTATCGGGAGCTGAGCGCTTAGCTCTACCACAAAAGTATTGTTCGAAAGCTTATTTGAGCACCTTGGCCTAGAGGCAAAAACAACAACCAAATGAGCAAATCAAATAAATCTTAACAATGATCACGCCAAGAATGAACCATCCCTGAAGGTCTCTGCCCAGCTCCGCAGCATGGGTTTCCGCACTCGCTTGCAACCCACCACACATCTCGTCCCCACATATCTCGAATAAAACACTGTCTCTATTTTGCGCATCTTGGAGACAGGGCCCATCTAGAAGTTTTTCTATGGTCAGGTTCTCAGCCAATGAACCGATCACCCCACTTGTTATGAGATATTCCAGAACAACCTCGGAGCCTACATATTGAGCATTCGAGAAATGCGCCTTAACTTCGTCTGCAGCGTCGTTGAGGAGCTCATTATCTGTTAA
>JASMKV010000137.1 GCA_030749035.1 Myxococcota bacterium
GTGGTGCTTATACACACATCCCCGCAGCATCATTGCTGCGAGGCACAATTGCACCGCCATTGGTCACGGGCATTCTAAAACAAGGCAAGGAGGTTTTCCAGATGTCGCTCGTTGTCAGCCGAACTCAAGCACAACAAACGAGATGGCGCTCTTCTGGTGAGCAAACAAAACTTCAGCTTATTTTGCCTTGTCCCAACAGGTAGCCCAAGCCCGCGCCTGCTGACGGATGGCTTCGAGCTCGGCCACTTTGAAGTAGCTGAACTGATAAAACGCGCCAGCGCATACGCCCGCAGAATCTTCCTCTTCGCTCTCCTCAAAGAGATTTCCAGGAAGACTTTGGCTAAAATCAAGCACCACATCCAAACATTCGCCCAAATTCGTTTCCTGGCTGCGCAAGAGGTTGAGCAACATAAAAAATGCCACTTCTTGCGCACCTTGGTCCATAGGGCGCTGCAGCGGATCGCCGATCACCTCCTGCAGAACATAGGTAAACACCACAGCAGCGTAGGTCCCTGCCGCTTCTTTTGAACCGCTCAAGGCCGCATCCCGTAAAAGCGGCAGCCCCTTCTTCACCGATTTGGTGGCATGATAGTCACCCATCTTATTCGTGCGTAAAACGTTGAGCCCTCTTTGGGTCAAAGCTTCCACGTCTTCGGTCCGAGACTTGGGACAGGGCGGGACCGAGTGCAAATTCACAAAAGGGTCCTCAAAGCGTAAATCCGTGTCATCTGGGTTCGACACCAGCACCGCCTCTGCCGGACTCCCCGACTTTGCCATCGCACAGGTTTCAAAATAGAACTTTATATTGGGCAGGCTTTCGGCGGCGGCGGCACAACCCAATTCTTTTCGGTCTTTTTGGTCTTCAAAACCCATGCTCCTCATATCACCGTTTTTAAAGGTCACGCGATCGGGTCGGTACAACCAATATTTGCTCAGCGATTCCTCAGCCAAGCGCATATCGCTAAAAGTATTTTTCAACGTCGACCACTTGCTCTTCAGTCCCAATCCTTCGGCCGTTTTATAAGCTGGCCCCACCAAGATGTGCTGTACATTGTGTTTGGGGGTCGTCAGAACAATCACATCGTGCTGTTCTAAATGCAATAAACGCATGCCATCGGTCGTAAAGTAGCCCAAATCCCAATAGTGATCGTAATTGAACCCTTTGGGCTTTTCCACATAAGCGCTTTCAGGAATAACTTGTGCCAGGGTGAGCAGACCGACTCCCCCAGAAGAGATCAAACGCTCGACAGGAACGGGCTTGGACTTTGGGCTGGTGTGGGACGTACAGGCCAGACCAAACACCATGCAAAGCAAACCCGATTTCAAGAGCACATGCATCACGAACCACCTTCAATGAAACGTCCATAAAAAGCTATCGGACTTTCAGCTAAAGCACAAATCGCCCCACCATTTCACCCATCGATGCGTTAACTTGCCATCGTCAGTGCATGGTGGCTAAACTTGTGCTATCGATAACACATTCAGAGGTCAAAAAATCATGCCGCAACTCTCGCGCTCACAACATTTAAAGTCCTTATGCAGCGCACTCGTTGCTGGTGTACTCTCTTTATCATCATGTGGGGACAAAGGAGATACGTTTAGAATCAAATGGACTTATGATGTTGGCTCTGACACCACTGTTTATTATTCTTCTGCTGCCTTAAGTGAAGATGAACAGACCATTTATGTGGGCACGTCCAAAAAAGTAAAGTCAGATGCGAGCAGAAAAGATTCTTTGCTCGCTCTCAACAATGATGGTTCCTTGAAATGGAAATACGCCTTGACCGGAGGAGAAGAAGTGCGTTCTTCTCCAGTCGTTGCGAGCAATCGCGTTTGTTTTCTTGCCGACGACCGAACAAGCTCCAGCACAAAAAGCTATACAAACCTGGTTTGCCTACATGAAGATGGTGGCGCATTATCCTTCGAGCATCAGATTTCTAATAACTCAACGATGCAAGACCTCGGACTTTCTAAAGTGATCATCAAAGACAACAAGGTCTTCGCGCTGATGAAATATCTCTATGTCTTTGACCTTGCAACCGGCGCTCAACTTCATCAATCAGAGCAAGTGCAAACGGAGGATGA
>JASMKV010000138.1 GCA_030749035.1 Myxococcota bacterium
GAGATATTCACAATATTGGATGTGGTGAATGCTTTGGTGACATGCTGTGCATCATCAAGCTTCAATGTGATTTGGTCTGCTCTGGAGTAATAGTCTTGCGGGATTTTAACCAGATTTTCCCATGTTTTTTTCTGCCCCGGCGCAACCCTGCCAAAAGCAAATTCTAAACCATCAAAAAGTGGATTTTTGGATGAGGTAATACCGTAAACTCTGTAGAGAGATGTTTTTCCGGTATTGCGTAATGTGGCGGTAAGTTTAATGTCATCGCCGGCCTGCAGTGATGTCAGGGGGGTGGTCTTAAGAAAAAGCGAGACATTGCCTTCGTCCGGGGCCAGGTCTTTTGGTGCATTGTTCCAGTCAATGTTGAGTTTCTGAAGGCGTTTAACCAACTCTTGTTCGGCGAGTTCTTGTTTTTGTCCGATGATGGGGCTGCTTTCCTCTAACATGGATTCACGTGTTTGCGATGTGATTTGCCCCAAAAGATTTTGTGCAAGTTCAATTTCAAAGTCGGAGCGAAATTCGTCTAAAGTATTCATCTCTTCATCGGTGTCTTCAGCAGGTTCGAGAACATTGATCAGATGATAGGTGCTGGGCATGGTTTGCTTTTGTGTTGTTGAGGCATCATGTTGATCGAGATGTTTTTGTAGATCTTTTTCTCGCAAAAAATGGTCGTTGGCAAAGAGCGCGATGCGTTCTTTGGAAATGTGCACCGGCTCGACTTTAATATCGGGTGTGATGCCTACCGATTGAATAGAGACATCTCCAGGCGTGAGGTATTGCGCGACAGTTAATTTAAGCGCGGAGTGATCTTTAAAATCATAAAGGACTTGCACAGAGCCTTTGCCAAAGGTTGATTGTCCAATAACGATGGCTCGATTATGATTTCTTAAGGCGCCGGCAACAATTTCAGAGGCTGAAGCACTGCCACCGTTGACGAGAACCGCCAGGGGTGGTGTGTTTTGAGTGCCTCTCGCGTGGGCGGAGCGCACCTCGCGTTTTTTGTTGCCTTGTCCGACAGTAATCACGAGCGGCCCATTGTCGATAAAATAATCCGAGATTTGTATGGCCTGATCGAGAAGGCCACCTGGATTATTTCTAAAATCCAGAATGAGGCCTTTGAGTTGACTTTGTTGAGCCTGCTTGAGTTGTTCAAGCTGCATACGCAAATCGCCAAAGGTGTTGTTTTGAAAGTTCTTAATTTTGATGTAGCCGATACCATTGTCCAGGAGCTTCGATGTCACGCTTTCGATTTTGATGATGGCACGTATGAGTTTGATGGGTTTGGGTTCGGTCCATGTACGCCTTTTCACCCAAATTGTGATGGGGGAACCCGGCTTGCCGCGTAAGAGTTGTACCGCTTCTTCAAGAGTCATGTTGACCGTTGAGTATTCGCCAATACGAACAATATGGTCTTTGGCTTTAAGGCCAGCACGGGCGGCAGGGGTACTGGCAATGGGGGAAATAATGGTCAAATTGCCATCACGAATGGCGATCACGATACCTAATCCACCAAATTCACCTTTTGTATTCAGTCGAACTTCGTCAAAGGTTTCGGGTTTCAAAAGCATCGAATGGGGGTCGAGCGTAAAGAGCATGCCATTGATGGCAGCGTATTCTATGTTTCTGCGTGTTTCGGCATCATAAATGTGCTCTTGCAAGAAACGAAACACTTCCCGCAAGGCCATGGTGACCTCCCAAAGCTGATCGAGACCGCCAAAATCGCTTAAATGAAGACTGTGTGTGGCTTTGCCTGCAGAGATGACCAGCTTTTCACTGGCATACTTTTCGTCGACAATCACTTCGGCAACAGTTTTTTGGATGTTGTTTAATGCGGCAAGAAACATTTCCTTGGGCTTAACACGTGTCGGGTCAACATAGTTTTCTTTGAGAAGGATAATAACGCGGCTTAAGGTTTGGTGGCTCGATAGATCGTATTCTCCCAGAGGTTGGGAAATATCCGGATAGAGTGCGGCTCGAGCACTTGCAGGGGCACTAAAGAAGCCCTCGCGATTGCCATCTGCAACGAAAATATATGCAGGTAGGGCACTTAGGAGCACAAAACATGCACTTAGAGAAGTTGGTATACGTTTCAAGTCTACTCCAGGAAAAAACAAAAGAAGCCGTATTTGAGGCATTAAGCCCTTTTAACCTATGATTTAATAGGTTAATACGGCCTTTGTTCCTGTGCAAGGAAATCATTTTTTTTTGCGACGGGTTAAACTCTTAAATTTAAAGAGGAAAAGTTTTGCCGAAGGCTTGTTTGTTTCAAAGAGTGGCCAAGTTATTACCGAAAACCCTTGTTTTCATTTGTATTTCTTCTTGCTCTTCCGGTCAGGATGCTGATGCTTTTAGGCAGCCCGTCAAGTTTGATGCTTTAAGGCCTATTGCTGCGGAAATGTTCGCGCAGGACAAAGAAGTTCAGAAGCAAATTTTGTTTATGCCATTTTTAGTTGCGCAGGAGCGTTTAGGCACTTTCCGGCTTAATGCACATTCGACGATCACACTGTTGGGTGCAGGGGAAAGGGTTTTTACTCAGGAAGATCATTATGCATTGGCCACAGATCTCCAGGCCAATTATCAAGGGATGATGCAAACACCACACACTAAAATGGAGGCTTTGAGTTTACCTGAATATTATTTTAGTCGTGTGAATGATGGGCAAATGCATCGCTTGCTTAAGCGAGAGGTGGCATCTGAACAATTGTCGGATGTGATTTTTTCAAGTCGAACAAGTGTATTGGAACTTTTTCTTAAAGGCCTTAGCTTCGCCGAGAAGGAGATCGGAGAAGTTGCTGGTCGTGAAGCGTTAAAATTTCGAGTGATGTGGAAAAGTGATCAACCAGGCTTAGGTGAAATGCCCGAAGGTCCGACAAAAACTTCGTTGGCCCGGACGATTGAGGGCAAGTGGCGTGAAAAAGCCACAAGGGAAGAGCTTCAGGGTTTTATTTGGTTGGATCGGGCATCAGGTGTGTGGTCCAGGGCAGAGCTAAGTGCAAAACTTTTTCTCAAAGATGAAGGCGCCGAGCCAATCATGATGACCCTCACTTACGATTTTAGCATAGAGGATATTGCAGAGCGTATTACTTTTGAAGCGCCTAAAAAATGGCGTGACAAGAAACACTTAAGCAAGCAACTTGATCCCTTGGCATTTTTTAGAAAGCATATGCCTAAAGAAGAAACTGTTTTGGAAGAACAAAAAGCAAAGTAAAGTAAAGGAAAAACGATGTTGCAAGGCGAAGAGTTGGCAAACCGCATTGTGGAATTGGCCGACGAATTAAAAGCGCAGGATATGATTATTCTCGATGTGCGCGATAAAGTCAGCTATGCGGATTTTCTTGTGATTGCTTCGGGGACAAGCGATCGCCACGTCCAGTCTATCGCTGAACAGGTTGCTAAAGACCTTAAGGATGCAGGTACGCGCAACATGGGTATTGAGGGTTTAAAAGAGGGCAATTGGGTTTTGACCGATTATGGTGATGTGGTTTTCCATGTTTTCCACCACTTCACCCGTGAAGTTTATCGTCTCGAAGAAATTTGGCAAAAGCCACCTAAAAGCAATGCGCAATCCTAAATCGTTTTTCTGATTTAAATCATATGGTAGAGCATTACGATTTTATTTTTGTGGGTCGCCCAGGCGCAGCAAAAGAAACATTTTCGATATTACGTGAAGATTACCTTAAGCGTCTCAAGCGTTACGTTCATGTTCGTGAGCACTGGGTCCGTGAGCAGGGTGTCAGCAAAGAGTATAAAGATATCTTAGGTAAATCAGAAGAAGTCGATGTCTTGGTTGTCCTGGACGAAAAGGGCAAAAGCTTAAGCTCTCAGAAGCTTGCGCAGCGTTTAGAATCTTGGCGTGATGAAGGTCGGCGTCGCATCGCTTTTGTGGTTGGCGGCGCAGATGGATTATCAAAAGAACTTAAGGCCAAGGCGACTTGGGTCTTGTCATTATCAGAACTAACGCTGCCGCATCGCCTGGCGCATGTTGTTTTACTTGAGCAGCTTTATAGGGCGCATACAATTATCAAGGGTGAGCCCTATCATCGTGAATAGCCTTTGCAGCACATGATGCACCAAGGGGACAAAATGCGCGAAAGGTATATTTCCTCCCCACTTGTCTTTCGTTGGCAAATCGATGTTTGGATTAAAAAACAAGTAGAAACAACAATATAAGAAAAAGTGGCTGAGGGCTTGATCTGGCTTGCCCCTTGCTCAAGTATGACCAAAAGATGAATGTCCGCGTTTTGAGAATGGTGATAAAATGATATCTATTTTTCACTCGTATGGTTTTATGGGTTCGTATAGGACTTCATTAAGGCTAAAGTAAGGCTTGCATCAAGATGCCAAGCCAATTTTGTGCCGAATTGAACATAAGGAAAAACAATGAGTAAGATTGCCCCACAAAATACACCAACGATTCATTTTGCAGAGGATACCCCTGAGGCTCTTTTGGAGCCCAATGCGGATGCCGCAGAAGTTGCTGAAGCGAGCGATGCAGGGAAGGCAAAAGCCAGCGACGCTTATGGGAAAAAAGGTCTGCTTTCAGCCGACAACAAAAATATCCGTCGTAACACGATTAATCCAGAAGAAGGTGCTTTGGGCGTGGGGGATATTGGCGAAGAAAACCCAGCGCCAGCTTTTTTGCGAACGAATTTAAATAGTGGCTTAACAAAGATTATGAACCGGTCGGAAATTTACTTTTCCGCCCGAGGACAAAAACTGCTTAATGCAAGTGCGAATCTTTTTGGTCGATTTGATCCACGTTTTGCAGTCGCTAAGGCGAATGCGCAGGTAAACCCGCAAGAAACCTTTGAGCTCTCGAGAAGTGGGTGTCAGAGGTCCAAGCTAAGAAGTTTAGCAGAAATCCGTGCCGCACGACTTGAGGCGTCTCAGAATATGGGGCCTCTAAACAGGCTCACCCTTGGCAGCGGTGGAGACGATGTGGGTTTTGATGGCGGTGCATCTTATGCCGATTGGGGAAATGCGTCGTTTCAGTGGGTGGATTTGAGCGGCATGAGTGAATTGTGGAGTGGTGATGGTGTTAATGCGGGTGAATTTGAACAAGGCACATTGGGTGACTGCTATTTTATTTCGGCTCTGGCTGCGATGGCTGCAAACGATCCAGATGCGCTTGAAGATATGATCCAAGATAATGGTGATGGGACCTATACGATTACATTTCATGGCCTCGAATATGATGAGAATGGTTTTGCGATACCTTCTGGAGAAACGTTTTCGTATGAAATCGATGCGGAGGTTTTATTGTCCGAGAATTATGACATCGTTGGAGCGAATATTCAGGATGCGGATGGTGATGACCTTTTTGAAATAGGACCTGCTCTTTTGGAAAAAGCTTTTGCCATGTTTGCTGAAGAAATGAATGGTATGGCGGCTGATAATGGCCAGTTGCCATTTTTTGGCGATGCGGATGCAACAAATTCAACAGGCTTTAATTTACTCGATGAAGGCGGCGATCCAAGTATAGCGATGATAGCCTTAACGGGAAGCGAAAGCTGGAGCGTGGGTTATTCGGGTGATTACGCAGCAGCTTTTGAGAATTGGGCTGCCGAGTACAATCTCACAAGCGACGAGCTTCTTTTAGATATTCTTTCATCCGCAGATGAAGGGGTGACTGTGACAGTGGGCACCAATAATCCAGAGATGGACGGACTTGCGGATGGACATGCGTATACGGTTTTAGGGGTCGTCGAAATTGATGGTGAAGAATATATTGTTATGCGTAACCCTTGGGGGGTTGGGGAGCCTTCCGGAAATGGCGATGACGATGGCATTTTTATGGTGACCTTAGATGAGTTCAAAGAGAATTTCCCCGTGATAAGCTTTGATGTGGGGACTTGGACCAATAATCCAAATTCGTCGAGTATAGAGCACAATAGTGTTGTTGGTGCTCTAACGCAGTATTCGGAAGCTGTTTTGGGCGAAACCCCTCCCTATGTTGATCCTGATGCACAGGAAATTGTTGAAACGGTTGGTGAGCAAATTGGTGGTGACTGGAGTGGATTAGAATACGACTGGACAAATTTTTGCACGAACTTTTTCTCTTCAGACAGTGGCCCAGTTGATGTGAATGCGCTGGTGCAGTGGGTTTTACGTGAAGCCTATATGGAGAACACCAAGGATTTGCATTTCTATGCACAAAAGGTTCAGTATTTTAACGAGGTAAAAAAAGCACTGCGTGAGGAACTGACACGGGCGCGCGATACTTTAACCGCCAATGCGGGAAATGAAGACACAGACGCTTTGGTTGCTGGTCATTTCGTCGGTAACGATGTCAACACTGAGGCTTTTGGGGAGCTCGAGGACATCGTGAGCCAAGGCACCGGAACTGTGGTCACCACCAAGGCCGAGTTGGATACCTATATTCAGAAAATGGAAGAGACCCTCAATTCTGTTGGAGATGACGCACAATTGGCGAATGTTGATTTGCAGAACATGTTGCAAAAACAACAGCAGACCTTGCAGATGCAAAGCAACATCTCCAAAATGCTTCACGATACAGCGATGGCTGTCATTCGTAAGATTGGTGGCTAGTCCGATTGAGCCTCTAGTCATCCTCTTGCGGAAGATGTTTTAAACCCAAAGCATTTAAACCGGTCAAAACTTGATCTGCTGGGGTCCAGGGAATGTCTGCATCGCGCAAATCGAACCAGGACAAGGCGACAGTGGAATCAAAGCGTTCAATGCCAACCGCAGCAAATTCGTTTTTATTGAGTTTCGTCATAGAGCGCGCGGCGCGTGTGGCGCGTCCATCGCTTTTGCCTAAGCTTGGATAGGATACAGGCTCTAAGTTAATATCACTTCTGAGTGCGGCTTTTAAGAGTTCTGCATTCGTGTGATATTGTAAACCAAGGGCAATGTCTTCATGGCCGCCCCAGGCCCACTTTTTGTAATCAGAACTGGAATTCATGAGACGATAAGCCATGGTTGCGGCGTAGGCTTCGGTGTCGCCGACTCTTGGCAGCATGGCTTCGGTCACAAAATGATGCTTTTGCAGGCGAATTAAATTGGCGCGTGAAAAAACATGATGAAAGTGTTCTTCAGCCAGGTGATAGGGTTCAGCACCAAGGCGAAGAATAATACAACCCTCAGGGGTGTTGTTGTACATTTCGCGATTCCAGTTAAAGCGTCCAGAAAATTTCTGTGGCATTTCTTTCTTTAATTGTAGCCAAAATTTTCCCGCTTGCGGGTATTCATGAGGAATCACAACACATTGGGTTTCTGGGTTTCTGACAACGGGAATTCTAACGCCGTTTTCTTCAGGACCAACACTGAGCGCAGCGCTGTTGATGTTCCAGTGCTCGACTTCTTTATAACCAAGTTGATAGAGCATTTTGCCCAAGGTCTGCCCGCGGGGATCGTCACTTAGGCCAAGGGCCTTGCAGAGGTCTTGTATGGCACCTTCATCGGTAGGTTGCAGAAGCAAGGGTGCTGCAGGCGTGGCTGCAGGCGTTGGTGCCGTAGGCATATTGCTATTCGCACTGGGCTGGACGCCGGGTTGGGGAGTATTGTTGACTGGATCTATTGGTGTACAAACACAGTTTGCACCTGCGGCTTGTGGCGGTTGTATGGGCATGGGGGCCTCCTATACTCGTTGTATCGGAAGAGCTCTTAGAATCGTTGCCTGATTTAGAATAATTATTAAAAAGCTAAAGCGATCTCAATTAATTACATTGAGAATTTTCATAAGTCTCTGTGGGCGTGTCTTGCAGGTAAATCGTGCTGCCTTGGTAACCTAAGGTCAGAGAGAGTGCGCCACCATTGTTGCAGGTGAGATCGAGATAGGGTGTGTTCCCAGCAATGCGTACGACCCACGTCCCCCAACAACTTTCGGAAACCGTGTCGTCACAAGTGCTCGCGTCACCAACATCGGGCATCATCACCAGCGTGCAAGTGTCGTCTTCATAGAGGAGGTAAAAACTTTTATCTGTGCAGAGATAGAGGTCGATTTTTTCACCACCCGCGCTTGAGATGCTGCCGGCAGAATTGCTGTCGTAGGATGAGCTCGAATCAGAGACATAAAGATTTTTGCCCGCTAAGATTTCGGTCCAGGCACTGAGTTGATCGGTTTCAGAGCCGCTGCCTTTGAGGGCCTTTTCTTGCTCCGAATCACCGCAGCTAAGCATCAGCACGAAGCCGGCAAGACAAAGGTGAGTGTGCATCTTACGCATAGACAAAAGAGCATAACAGGTCTTAAGAAGGGCTTTCAAGGACTGGTTTTTTTAAAAGATTTTTGTGCCCAATGGGCGCAAGTTGTGCCGCCTTGCTTGGGCCATTTAGGCACGCTTTTTTTAGCGATAACGCACGCGCCTTTTTGGGTTAAAAAAATGTAATTTTTGTACAAGCTGTAGAAATGTCAGACTTTTATTCTAAACGCCTCGGTTGGCACGGGCCTTGCGATAGCTGCTTCCCACACACTGCAAAATAAAGGAATGATGATGAATCACTTTAAATATATTATTTCAATAATTTTCACACTTGTTTTCTTAAGTGCCTGCGGGATGCCGCCAGGAGAACTTAGTGATGCGCCGGACACGGCCGAATATGGCTTGATGGGTTTGGATGCTTTTCCAGATTTCGAAGATGCTGATGTTTCGAGTCGTGACATGGATGGTTTTGACGAGGCATCAGACGATGATGCTACGCACACTTCCATGATTGAAGTTGAGCATGCGGAGGCCAATCGGGGTTTATGTACTCCTCTGTCAAATGCAGCGTGTAAGTCTTGCAATGACAAATTCAACTCCGGAAGAAACAGGAAGATATGCTGTCTGTCTGCCGCCGGGTGCAGTTATAAATAAGGATAGCGATTGACTTTGGATATTCCCGTGCATTCTTTGATGGACGGTAAAGGCAGGGATAATTCTCTGTGGGAAATGAGATCAGAAATCAGATGCTCGATGCCATAAAAAGGCGTTGTTTGAACGCCTTTTGCTGAAAAAGTCAAAAGTTTATTCTCTCGCAATCACAGGAAGGAAACCCCATGTTTCAGTATAAACACATCATTATCTTAGTCCTTACCATCTTTGCTTTAAGCGCTTGTGGTGTTGAAATCACCGCGCCACGTGAAGAAGGTCTTTTCGAAATTCACGGCGTAGAAAGTTACGGCTTGGCCGAAGAGGGCTTGGCTGGATTCGGACCAGCTCAAGGCCAGGAAGAGGAAGCCGAAGAGGAAGTCGACGAGGAAGCCGAAGAAGAGGCTGAAGCGCCTGCCGAAGAAGAGGAAGTCGAAGAGGAAGCCGAAGAGGAAGCTGAAGAGGAAGCTGAAGAGGAAGTCGAAGAGGAAGATGAGGGCATTGGTGAGAATGGCGGTGCGCCACTCGTTTGTGATCCAGACCCTTGTGATGCGAATCCGGCACTGTGTCCTGGATGTAATATTTTTGACCCGAATGCGCCGTGCAATCCTGGTGGAAACATCGATCCAGCAACATCTTGTGATGCATGGGATAATTTAAAGGACCAGCTTAAAGACCAATGTGAGTGGAATTGTAACGGCTTGGGACAACGCTGCGTAGAAGAGTTCACCGGCGGACAAATTGCCTGCAGTTGCGATGAAAGGCGACCTATTGGTCGCTGGGTTTGTGAAGATGGACCGATTGTCGATGGTGGCGGACCCAAGGTCTGTGACGATAAATCTGATTGTCCGAGCCTTTATACCTGCAACGGTGACGATCTTGAGATTTATAACCCCAGGTGTGTGGATGGCGTATGCCTCGGCAAGAAGGAAACAAGAAATTGCCGCTACGGCTGCAAATATCGCGAAGAGCGAGGCAGGGCTTCGTGCTGTACATCGCGGGATTCCTGTTTAGGCGATCCGGATCCATGTAATCATAATGGTGTTTGCGACCCAGGTGAAAACTTTGCCAACTGTGCAGATGATTGTCCTGAGTACTGCAACCACAATGGCGTGTGCGATCCTGGGGAAAATGCGGAACATTGTTGGGAAGATTGTCACGATGAAAACGAGATCGCTTGTTTTAATGATGGCGATTGTGGTGAGCGCAGCGAATATTGTGACGCAGAAGGCTATCTTGTTTGGGATCATCCCTGGTGCAGGGCCGCAGGAACACCAGGCGCCCATTGTCTTAAGGGCTATTCCAGACGCCCATGCCGCTCAGGCAAAACGTGTGTTGAATCCGGCAATACCGCGTCATGCGAGTACCCATCGACGGGCTCGACAGGCGGCTCGACTTTTCTGACAAGCCCGGAGCACAACGATGAGGATGCTGCGGACAAGCGCAACATTGCCGGGGGCAATGCGAATGGTGCATCGGCTGATAAAAAGTCATCGCCTTGATGAGAGAGCCTTTTGTGCTCATTACGCTTGTGTCTAATGGGCTCAACTTGTGCCCGCTG
>JASMKV010000139.1 GCA_030749035.1 Myxococcota bacterium
GATGACCGATGACCGATGACCGATGACCTTCTCCTTTTTGCTTTTATCCTTGCCATCTCGCTTTGGCTTTTGCTAAAATAGCTTTAAGCGCATGCGGTCTAAAGATGGTGCCCTCTTTGACTTTGCGTAAAATTACTATAGTGTTTTGTTTAAGCAGTGGTTGTTTTGAGTTCGGTCGTCGATCGGTAAAAATGACCAAAGTAGCAGGGGGTACAATCAATGAGTCCGACACAAAAAGAAAATCCTAAAAATACAGTCGTTAAAATATTTGCCAGCATTGCTGTTTTTATTGGCGTTGCGGTTTTTGCCTTTGGAGTGCCCGAAGAAGGGGGATGTGGGGGAGAAGTTGGTCTGGATGAAGCGGGTTTGGCGCAATCAAGTGAAGGTCAAGCATTTATTCCATCCGGTCAAATTGTTTGCTGTGAGTGCAAGAAGGAAAAGGGAGGAAAATTGGGCTGGAACGCGGGTACGCCTAAGCCGGAAGGAACCCCTGCTGACCGGTGGTGTTATCGTACGGCCAATGGACGCGGTTGTAAGACGCCAGTCCATGAAAATACGGGGGTGATCTCGTGCCCGGGTTTTTGTGTAGGGGACAACTGCCTAGGCACTAGCGTTACGAATGAATCTGGTCATACTTCGACAGATCTCCAAGGCACAAGCGGAAGCGGGAGGGGAAATTCGTCGGGGGGAGATGAGGTATGTGATTGGCGAGTAGCGTGTAAGAATGTAGGCAAGCCTTCTAGTGCAAAGAGAAGAATATGCTGCCTTGATCATACGGGCAGTTGTGATTCGGCAGAGCCGTCTCCATATGAAAGATGTTCTGTGTGGAAGAGCAAAGAGAAGAATATGCTGCCTTAATCATACGGTCAGTTGTGATTCGGCAGAGCCGTCTTCATATGAAAGATGTCAAGGGTCTGTGTGGGAAGACAAAAGTTCTGTGGAAGTCTCACCCTAATTTTTTAAGTCCCAAAAATACACCATAAACCAAAGGCCATCTTTAAAGATGGCCTTTAGTTTTGTTCAATCTTAGAAACTTAATCCCATCTGAAAACCGACTGTGTATGAATCATCGCCATTGAAACCAGTTGTCTCCGCATAAAATATATCATTCTGGTAACCAACACCAGTGATGTCACCGCCTTCTTCCCAATTCAGATAAACACTTTCATCCCCCTCTTCATACGTCAGACGTCCTCCCAAGTTACGCCAGTTGCCACCATCCCATAGGGATTTGGTCAAGCAGATTCCGAGACTAAGTTCCCCGTTCTCATTTGATCCGCATTCAGTCCTTCCGCAAGAATTGCAAGTCTTCCCCTTATCAAGAATTTTAAATTTAAGGGGAATGCCGGAGGCGAGCGCAGCCACCCCTCCAGCGATAGCGTGTGTGGGATTCTCTTCTGCATAAGTCTTCGCGATATTTTTTACAATATCTTTGACTTCATCCAAAGGTTTAGCAAAGAAGTATACACACAATTCATTTGCAGCAAATTCTACCACAGCTGATAAATCAGGCTCAGTGCCTACGCCTCCCCCACTGGAGTTTTCGCCATTGCCGGAGCGACCAGTTGTTGGGTCGGTTGGCTTTCTTAGGGAATAAAAACCGATTTCATCGATTTTTTCTTTGGGGACATGAAGTATCATATAATAATCCATGCCTTGGTTTTGTCGTTTGTAAACAACAGTCCAGCGCCCAGGTCCAAGGTCCGTACCGATAAGAATCTTTCTTGTGTTGGCTGGTGTTGGAGTATGAGTCTCAGGGGTAAATGTTTGTTTGACGATATCGCTGCTCAAACACTCTTCCTGATGTTTCTCATCAGGAGTGAACGAAATGGCCTCAAAGGGACGGGAAGGATTGCCATCGGTCTGTATCCTCTGAAAGCGTCTGTTTAAGCGCATACAGGTGCTGGGGTTATCAGCATCTAACTCAAAATCCACCGCATTTTGTTCGGCGATCTCAAGGGCGTATTCCATCTCACTCCCACAAGCGCTGCAAAGTAGGGCGATGATAATTCCGTACATCATGTTCTTAAGATTGTTCATGGGGGTCTCCTGTTGTTGTTGTTGTTGTTGTTGATTGCTGAAAACTAAGTATTGCCAGAGCTGTGCCAAGTTGGTTGGGGAGGGAAAAAGGCTGAGCAGAAAACGCTTAAGGCGCTGTTATTCAACGGTTTTGTCGTTGTTTGAGTATGAAAAAAGGGCTTGGGTGTCCTTTGTAAAGTGGTCCCTCTAGAGATCAATTTTCCAGGTCAAAGCGCTAAATTGGGCAGAACATGAAGGGGGAATTGAGGTGAAAGCCGATAGCCGCTTTAAGCTTTTTGACCCCAACGCCTCAAAATGGTCCTGCAAATAAATACAATCCCCGGCCCAAGGAACCCCATTGGTTGGCATGAAGCACATCCATATCGCCATCCGCATCGAAGTCGACCCAATAGAGCCCAGAACCGTTTAAGTAAAAGCTTTGTTGATTAAAGATGTTGGGGAGAAAAGGTTCGTAGGCGCCCGCTGCATTTGAAAGATAGGCCATCGGACAATAGTCAAAGCGCATCGTCCCATGAAAACCGCCGGTTAAAATATCCAGCATGCCATCACCGTTGACATCCTGGAGTTGAACACGATTGGTGCTGCAATTGTTTGTGTCATACCATTGATTGACTTCAGGATTAGGGTGGATTTGATCGGTGATTTGGGCGCGCATCCACGGAGCTTGATCGCTAAAATACGTTGCGCTTTGATCGCTGAAGCTTCCACTGCTGTCGCCCACAAAGATTTGTACGAATCGCCCCGTGCCCGAAGGGTTGTTTTCGCCATCCAGATTATCCGCATTGCCACCTCTTGAATGGACGATGACAACGTCGATATATCCATCATCGTTGATATCACCAGTGGCAATGGATTGACCGACTGTGGCCTGGGCCAGATCTCCTGCGAGAAAATCCGGATTGGCAAGCTCCAGCACATCTTCTTTGGGGAAATTGCCGGTGCCGTCATTGTAATGAATTTTATTAAAGAGAATATCATGGTCAAAATTGTAGGAAGATGCGGCGTTGCCCAGTTTTCCCTGCACAAAGTCCATATCGCCATCGGCGTCGATATCGATCGGATGAGTGGCCATATGGCGCCAGGTGCCATTTTGCCCGTTTCTTTTGACCGAGAGATCGATACGGCCATCATCGGCGGTGAATGTGCCCGAGCCGTCATTTAAGAAAAAGAGAAAATGGCCGGAGGCGGGCTGCCATGTGAGGAAGCCCCCTCCTGATTCGACCAGCAGATCAACATCACCATCGTTGTCGATGTCTGCCGAAGAGACGCTTTTAATATGAAGTTCTTTGCCTGTGAGTTCGGTCATCAGGTTATCCCCGAGCTCAAAGACGTCACAACCCCAGCTATCGATATAAGGTTTCCCATTACAGGTTGTATTGCCCCAGGATGTGCGCAGATTAAATACCGCATCGGCCAGCGAGGTGGATTCATTGAGTGAGGCGGTTTCACAATCGCTGAGAAAAAGCCGGGGAGGTTCGCCAAGGTAAGAATCGTCGAGGGCCCGGTATCCAGCACCGGCATCGAAAAGGGCCAAATCATCATGACCGTCGCCATTAAAGTCAGCGATCACGGCGTGGGGGTTATAAACCCCGAGTTCGGAACTCGCATTGACAAGCGTAGCACTTGCGTCGACAAAGGAGCCGTTTTCCAAAGCACGAATGAATTTAAGAGAGCCTTTGGCTTCCTCCTTCCAGACACTTTGGGCGAGAACAATATCTTTTCGATCGTCGCAGTTGAAATCGGCGAATGCGACGATGAGGTTGAGGTTTTCGGAGTGGTTGTAGATGAGTTGGTATTCTCCTTCTCCTTCTCCTTCTCCCTCTCCAATGAGGGCATCAGGATCTTCAGGTTTTTTATCGTCTGTGAAATGACAGGAAAGCGAAAAGATGAGCGCGGAACTCAAAAGAAGGAGGAGGATTTTGTGCTTAGAGAACATGCAAAAGCTCCGTCGT
>JASMKV010000140.1 GCA_030749035.1 Myxococcota bacterium
AAATACTTTAGGGGCAACGCAGAATCGTTTAGAAATTACGATCTCTAATCTTTCTTCGATTCATGAGAACTTATCTTCGGCGAATTCACGTATTCGAGATGTTGATGTGGCTGCTGAAACAGCAGAGTTGGCTCAGAATCAAATTCTGATGCAAGCTGGAGTTTCAGTGCTCGGCCAGGCAAACCAGTTGCCTTCGATGGTGCTTTCTTTACTGCAAGGTTAAACTTTTTACGATTTCCTCCTCAATCCCTTGAAAGGCGGCCTTATGGCCGCCTTTTTTGTTTTAGCTAAGTCAGCTTAGAAGATTTGCTCTTTTTTTCTCAAGTAAAATAGACACCCGACGATGTGACACCTGAAGCAGGCTAAATGGCAGTCTGCGCATTTGATGTGGGCTAAATGGCAGTCTGCACAATGGAGTCTCTCTAAAAAGAGAATTTAATATACACCTTTGGCAAGGGGTTTAATATGGGTTTTTCGGTGTTAACAAATGTGGCTTCTCTGGGTGCACAATCAAACCTGGCGAAGACATCTCAAAGATTAGGCGCTAATATTCAGCGTTTATCTTCTGGCAAAAGAATTAACAGGTCAGGAGATGATGCGGCTGGACTGGCGATATCATCCAAAATGAGTGCGCATATCCGCGGCTTGAGTCAAGCTCGGCGTAATGCACAGGATGCAGTTTCTTTAATCCAAACCGCAGAGGGTTCGTTATCGGAGATCAATGGTCTCTTGACCCGTATGCGTGAGTTGGCGGTTCAAGCCGCAAACGGCGGCACATTGGTGAGCTCTGATCGTTCGGCCTTGAATTTGGAGTTCGAACAGCTCGAATCTGAAATCAATCGTATTGTGAATGTGACCAAATACAACGGCTCCACATTGCTCAATGGAGCAATGTCGACAGGCGTTGATTTTCAGGTTGGCATTCTTAATTCTACGAATGATCGCATCACTCTCTCAATCGCAACAGCAAACTCTGTCTCTCTTGCAATCGACTCAAATACAGTAAGCACGGCGACAAACGCCAGACTGGCGATTACGGCTTTAGATGGGGCGATCGCATCGATTGCACAAAAGCGAAACACCTTGGGTGCGACGCAAAACAGGCTTGAAGTCACGATGAGTAACCTCTCGACGATTCACGAAAATCTAAGTGCGGCACATTCTCGCATCGCAGATGTCGATGTGGCAGCGGAGACCGCCGAGATGAGTCAGAACCAGATTTTGATGCAGGCCGGCGTGTCTGTGCTTGGACAGGCAAACCAGATGCCGAGCATGGTGCTCTCGCTGCTCGGTCAGTAGTTGAGTTCGAGGCTGGCGCGACCAGTCGATCCCAGTAGCGCCAGCGGCGCTGCATGGGCAGCCTTCGGGCACCGGATATCTTAAGTGTAATAGTTTAAGGATATGATATGGAATATAGTATTGTGTGGGTATTATAGGAACATAATAATATAATAACATAAAAACATAAAAATATAAAAAACATCAGCCGCAGGGCTGCAGTGATCGCGAAAGCGATCTTTTCAAGGAGTTGAAGATGGCATTTTCATTGCTTACGAACACGACCTCGTTGGGGGCGCAGAGCAATCTAGCGAAGACCTCTTTTAGGTTGGGGCAGAATATAGGCAGGTTGTCCTCAGGAAAAAGGATTAATCGTTCGGCCGATGATGCCGCGGGATTGGCGATTTCATCAAAGATGACGGCACATATTCGAGGACTGGCTCAGTCTAAGCGCAATGCGTTTGATGCGGTGAGCATGGTGCAAACCGCTGAAGGTGCATTGAGTGAGATCAATGGTCTTTTGACCAGGATGCGGGAGCTGGCTGTACAGGCTTCGACGGGGGGCACGATGGTGACCACGGACCGTTCGGCTTTGAATCTGGAGTTTCAGCAACTCGAATCGGAGATCAACCGCATTGTTGAGGTGACGAAATTCAATGGGCAAGTCTTGTTGAATGGAGCGCTGTCGTCGGGGGTCTCTTTTCAGGTCGGTATTCTGAACACTACGAATGACAGGATTACGGTGAGTGTGGCGAATTCCACAGCTTCAACGATGTTGAACGCCAATTCGGCCAGTATCGGGCAGATTGCTGATGCACGCTCGGCGATTGAACAAGTCGATAGCGCGATTCAGGCAGTGGCGACGCGCAGGAACACCTTAGGGGCAACACAGAACAGGCTCGAAGTCACCATATCAAATCTTGGCACAATTCATGAGAATTTGTCAGCGGCGAATTCACGTATTGTGGATGTTGACGTGGCGGCAGAGACGGCCGAGATGAGTCAGAACCAGATTTTAATGCAGGCCGGCGTGTCTGTCTTAGGACAGGCAAATCAAATGCCTTCGATGGTTCTTTCCTTGCTTGGTGGTTAATTGGAACGCACATCACTTAAAGGTGGGTAATTAAAACATGCATAGCCTTCAGAGCTTGAGGGTTTTGATAAGGAGGATAAAGCAATGGCTTTCTCAGTGTTGACGAATGTGACGTCATTGGGCGCACAGAATAACTTGGCGAAAACATCACAACGCCTCAGTGCGAATATTTCGCGCTTGTCTTCGGGGAAACGAATTAATCGTTCTTCTGATGACGCTGCAGGACTGGCGATTTCATCTAAGATGAATGCGCATCTTAGGGGTTTGGCGCAAGCGAAACGAAATGCATATGATGGGGTGAGTTTACTGCAAACCGCAGAAGGTGCCTTCAGTGAAATGAATGGCCTTTTGACCAGGATGCGGGAACTTGCGGTGCAGGCGGCGACCGGTGGTACACTGGTGACCTCTGACCGTTCGGCTTTGGACCAGGAGTTTCAGCAACTTGAGTCCGAGATTGACCGTATCGTGAATGTCACCCAGTACAACGGACAAACATTGCTCAATGGTGCGATGTCCGGCGGGGTCGATTTCCAGGTTGGTATCTTGAATTCGGGGAACGATAGAATCAACTTAGCGGTGGCGACAAGTACTTCAGAATCTTTGGGGACAGGGTCGTCCACATTGACGACGGCATCTTCCTCCAGGGATGCGATTACAGCACTCGATACAGCGATTCAAAATGTCGCAACGAGGCGTAATAATTTAGGGGCATTACAAAATCGTCTGGAAGTCACGATTTCAAATTTAGGTACGATTCATGAGAATTTGTCAGCGGCGAATTCACGTATCGAGGATGTTGATGTTGCTGCGGAGACTGCGGCCATGAGTCAGAATCAGATTCTGATGCAGGCAGGCGTCTCGGTTTTAGGGCAGGCAAATCAAATGCCTTCGATGGTGTTGTCACTGCTGGGGTAATTTAAATGAAAGTTTTGAGAACAGGATGGGCTTTTCTTAGGATTTGACCGGAAGAGGAATAGGAATTGTGGTTGGGTACACTTTTGGGCCCGGGGGCTATCAGAGCAAGGTAGGGCCCAAACGAGGACCTGACCACGTTCCAAATATAAAATAGGAGAATAATTATGGGAATGTCGATGTTGACAAATGTGGCCTCACTGGGAGCGCAAAGAAATTTGCATAAAACCCAGCATAAATTGGGGCAGAGCATAGGGAGGCTGTCTTCAGGGTTGAGGATCAACCGCTCCGCTGATGATGCGGCAGGGTTGGCCATCTCCTCGAAAATGACGGCGCATATTAGAGGCCTATCGCAATCGAAAAGGAACGCGAACGATGCGGTCTCTTTGATACAGACCGCTGAGGGAGGCTTGCAAGAAATCAATGGCCTTTTGACCAGGATGCGGGAACTGGCGGTACAGTCGGCGACAGGAGGTACATTGGTGGCTTCCGATAGGTCAGCGCTGGACCAGGAGTTTCAGACACTTGAGTCAGAAATCAATCGTATTGTCGAGGTGACAAAGTATAATGGTACGGTCTTGCTCAATGGCGCCATTTCAACAGGTGTCTCATTTCAAGTGGGGATACTTAATACGACGAACGATCGAATTACGCTCTCGGTGGCGACTTCAACGGCGACAGCATTAAGCACGGGGTCTTCGACATTGAGTACGGCGACCAAGTCGCGTTTGGCGATTACCCAGTTGGATACGGCCATTCAGAATGTTGCGACGCGTCGTAACAACTTGGGCGCAACCCAAAACAGGCTTGAGGTGACCATTTCGAACCTGGGCACGATTCATGAGAATCTCTCGGCGGCAAATTCACGCATACGTGATGTGGATGTGGCAGCAGAGACGGCGGCCATGAGCCAAACTCAAATCTTGATGCAGGCAGGCGTATCAGTCTTGAGTCAGGCCAATCAGATGCCATCGATGGTTCTTTCACTGCTTGGCTAGTAGGTCAGGCTTGGACATCTTCCCAAGCGATTTGGGGTCCATAATCTTCTAGAGTTTTTGGCGGGGCTTTCTGCCCCGCCAAAATCCGGTGCTAAATCAGCACGATAGGTCTTTACTGTCTCAGTAAAAAATTTGCCAAAAAAAAGCTACAGTTTTATTTCCAGCCGTCGATGTACTTCGTGACGCTAGTTTAATGACATATCCTACGTAGGCGTGATCCTGCGTTTGTATATTTAGTGAATGACATATCTTACGTAGGCGTGATCCTGCGTTTGTATGTTTATTTAATGACATATCCTACGCGGCGTGTTGCTGCGTTTGAATATTTTCTTTTAGGGAAGGGGATAAGCTATGGCATTGTCAATGCTTACGAATGTGTCTTCGTTGGGAGCACAAAGAAATCTTGCAAAAACGAGTAACCAGGTTGCTAAGAATGTGGCTCGGTTATCTTCAGGTATGCGCATCAATAAATCGGCCGACGATGCCGCCGGTTTGGCGATCACATCAAAGATGTCGGCCCATATTAGGGGTTTGTCGCAATCAAAGAGAAATGCAAATGATGCGATCTCTCTGATTCAGACCGCAGAGGGTGGTCTCAACGAGATCAATTCTCTGCTTACACGTATGCGGGAGTTGTCGGTACAGGCGGCGACGGGCGGCACCTTGGTGACCTCCGATCGTTCTGCTTTGAACCAGGAATTCCAAGCACTTGAATCGGAGATCAATCGTATTGTTGAGGTGACCAAATATAATGGTCAAGAATTACTCAATGGGGCGATTTCAAGCGGGGTTTCATTCCAAGTCGGTATTGTGAATACCACAAATGACCGTGTCACACTCTCGGTATTGAGTGCGACGGCAACGACTTTGGGTACCGGTTCGCAAACCTTGGGGACGGCTTCAGCTGCACAAAGTGCCATTACGGCGGTGGATTCGGCCATTTCAAATGTGGCGACGCGACGTAATACCTTGGGTTCAGCACAAAATCGTTTGACGGTGACGATATCCAATTTGGGTTCTATTCATGAAAACCTTTCAGCGGCGAACTCGCGAATACGTGATGTTGATGTTGCGGCAGAAACAGCGGACATGAGCAGAAATCAGATTTTGATGCAGGCCGGTGTGTCTGTGTTGAGTCAGGCGAATCAAATGCCTGGCATGGTTCTGTCACTCTTAGGTTAAGGCCTACGACAAGTTCAAAACATGTTTTAGAGCCCTTGTTTTGAGGGCTCTAAAATATGTGTGTTCGAAATTTAAAATTAAGGGAAAGGTAGGTTCTCATGGCACTGTCAATGCTTACGAACGTGTCGTCTTTAGGGGCACAGCGAAACTTGGCAAAAACAAATAATGCCGTTTCTAAAAACATAGCACGTTTGTCTTCAGGGATGCGCATCAATAGGTCGGCGGATGATGCCGCAGGTTTGGCGATCACTTCGAAGATGAGCGCGCATATTCGTGGTCTGTCCCAGGCAGAGCGAAACTCAAACGATGCAGTCTCTTTAATCCAAACCGCAGAGGGGGGATTGAACGAGATCAATGGTCTTTTAACGAGGATGCGTGAACTGGCGGTTCAGTCTTCGACCGGTGGGACTTTAGTGACCTCGGATCGCTCGGCACTCAATCAGGAGTTCCAGGCATTGGAATCAGAAATCGATCGTATTGTGAACGTGACCAAATACAACGGTCAGGAATTGCTCAATGGGGCGATTTCAACCGGGGTGTCGTTCCAGGTGGGTATCGTGAATTCAGGTAATGACCGTATTACGCTGTCTTTGGCTGGGGCGAACTCGGGATCGCTGAGTACAAATGGTTCAACTTTGAGTACGGCCTCTAAATCCCAATTGGCCATCACGCAAATTGATTCGGCGATTGATCGTGTCGCAAGTCGACGTAACAAACTGGGCTCAACCCAGAATCGGTTGGCGGTCACCATTTCAAACTTGGGAAGTATTAAAGAAAACTTGTCAGCAGCAAACTCACGAATTCGTGATGTTGATGTTGCCGCAGAAACAGCGGACATGAGCCGCAATCAGATTCTAATGCAGGCAGGTGTGTCTGTGTTGAGTCAGGCGAATCAAATGCCGGGAATGGTTTTGTCATTGCTTGGCTAAACAAGTGTAGCAAACGACGTTGAAAGTCTCAGGCTAAGAGTTCGTTGAGAACGGTACTTAGCACGAGGGTGTGGGACAAGGGAACGTATTTAGGGAAAGAGGAATAAGATGGCTTTATCAATGTTGACCAATGTGTCTTCGCTAGGGGCCCAGCGCAACTTAGCCAAGACCTCTAACGCGGTGGCAAAAAACGTATCGCGTTTGTCTTCGGGGATGCGTATCAACAGGTCGGCAGATGATGCTGCCGGTTTGGCGATCACATCGAAAATGACGGCCCATATTCGTGGACTTGGACAAGCTGAGCGAAATGCGAACGATGCGGTCTCTTTAATTCAAACTGCTGAAGGCGGATTAAACGAGATCAATGGTCTTCTCACGAGGATGCGTGAGCTGGCGGTCCAGTCTTCGACCGGAGGCACACTGGTGGCTTCTGATCGCTCGGCGTTGGATCAGGAATTCCAGGCACTTGAGTCTGAAATTGATCGTATTGTCAACGTGACCCAATATAATGGCCAAAATCTCTTGAATGGGGCCCTTTCAAGTGGGGTAACCTTTCAGGTGGG
>JASMKV010000141.1 GCA_030749035.1 Myxococcota bacterium
GCCCTGGCCGAAGCAGAACGGGGTTCCGAATCCAAGAGTGCGACTTCGCCGACGCAATCTCCAGGGCCAAGCGTCGCCAAAGCGTGCATCTTCTCCGTATCCTCTTCCTGGACGAGTATCTCCACTCGCCCACTTTCAATAATGAATACTTCACGCGATTCATCCCCTTGTCGAAGAAGAAACTCATCCGGCTCGAAGCTGCGAGCACCCACTAGACGTCTGTCCAGATCAGCAAATAGCTCTTCGCTAAAGCCCTCAAACAAAGGATTATTGACTGACAATTTCTTCAATTCGTTAAACATGAGATAGACCTTCCCCAATCTTGCGCATCTGCATCCCTCAGAACGTTCTGCCTATTTTACATTCACATAAAAACAACTATCGACAAACAAAAGTGACGTCAATTTCAATGCACGTTTGAGCTATATTGTCGTGTTTGTCACTCTTGCTGACGCACCTTAACTCAAGGAAAGTTTTTGCAAGCGTTCAACCAGATCGGTTTTAAAAACAACATAAACAATACCCAGGAAAGCCAAAAGATTCGCCAGTGATATCGCCACGAGAATCCCCTCATTGCCTGCAAGGAATTTGCCCAGGGCAATCGCCGGCAGCAGTATGCAGACGAGAAAGAGAAGACTAAAGACTGCGGCAAACTTCACTTTGAGAATGGCTTGGAAAGCATTGGTGAAAAGCGATCGGCTTGTTTCAAAACCCACGCAGGAAGTAAAAACAAGGAGGAAAAAACCGAGATATTCCGCGGCGTGCGGAAAATCCGGCGTAAGGCTTATGCTTATGGGCATCGCCAAAAAAAGACTCGCCACGAAGCAAAAGCCGCTCCACGCGAGAAAAAGCCCTAGAGATTGTTTTAAGACCCTTTGTATGCGCAGATAATTGCCGCTTCCCCAACACTGACTAATGATCGAAGTTGCTCCTGTGCCAATACCAAGCAGTGGTGCTCGAATGACCCAGTGAAGACGGAAGCCCAAGCCTAAAGCAACCGCCATGGCGTTATTGTTTTTGATAAACAAAAACATCAACGACGGCAATAAGGCATCGATCAACAAAGAGCCCAAAACCCAAACACTTAGATTTAAAATCTTTTGCAGTTCACGGCAAAACTCGGGAATGAGATCACCAATTTCACAAAAACGTTTTCGCAAACCGATAAGCGAAAAGACACCGTGCTGATAAAGATAGACAAAGGTCAAAAACGCACCGACCAACGCTCCCAGCAATGTGGCTAAAGCCGCCCCCTGCATCCCGAGCGAAGGAATTGGACCAAAACCCAAAATCAGAAAAGGGTCTGCTATAAGATTGGTCAAAGTAATCCCCAATCCAACGACCATCGTTGGCTTGGCAAAGCCCATCGCCCGCAAGCCCGCACAGCCTACGCCGCTTAGTCCTAGGGGGAAAAAGGTGAGTGTAAAAGGAAAAAGATAATCCATTGCACTTGCCACCGAGCTGTCCGAAGCCCCAAAGGCTTCCATTAAAGGGCCAAAACCAACCCAGGCGATGACAAGCAGGAAAACCTCAACACAGCCGATAAGAACAAAAGCAGACAGAAAACTTGTACGCACTTCTGAGAGATTCCCTTTTCCCAAAGCTTGACCGACCAGTGCATTTAACGATGTTGCAATCGCAATCATGATTGTTGTCAATAAGGCAAGAAAAGGTGTGACATAGCCCAATGGCACATGCGATTGTGCATCCCAAAAGTACAAAAAGAAAGCATCTTCCAGGTAAGCGAGAACTAAGAGAACTGCACCAAGAGCGGCAGGGAGCCCCAAGCGAAAGAGGGTCGGGGCGATAGCACAATCATCGTCTGCAAGATTGATTGTGACAAGTTTCTTGGCCCTGTTTTCAGAATAAGTAGGCAAGAAGTCTGCTCCTCCCACAACTAAATTGCTCGAAATTTAAAGACTTACACACCAAGATCAGCAATGCCCTCAAAACCTTGCAAGAAGTAGCCTCTCAAATCCAGAATAACAAGCAAAAGTAAGTTAATCGTCTTTCCTGCCCAACACCATGAGCGTTGGACGAAGAGCATCTTTGTCGCACAAATTCGCCAGCCTCAGCCCAACCCCCGAAAAACAGCCCCTTTCCCTCTGCCGCCAGGTATTCTATGAAGCACCTATGATTGAGAAAAGTCAGGTCGAAGAAGCGCAAAAGCTTTGGGCGCAGGCCATTGTCGCCATAGGCAAAGCGCCCAGCTGGGCAGAGGCCAAAGCCCTGGCCTCAGAAAATATAACAAAACTCTACGCCATAGAAGATGGAAAGCTTCTGTTTTGTCCAACCAAAGCGGCGCAAAAACAGTTTCGCCCGAATCTAAAAAGTGCCCTATCCTATTTTGTCGGACAAGACAGTGACTTTTCAGAAGATAAAGGCTTCGCCCTCGAACCATGGCAAGATGTTCGCTTTGAGAATGTGGATATTCTATGTCGGGAAGACAGCGCCATGGCCATGGGCAATTATTTTTTTACCGACACCAAAGGGGCGACCCTAAAGGTCGAGTTTTCTTTTGTCTATATGATGGATGCACAAGGAAAGCTCAAAATACGCCTGCATCACTCGGCGCTACCCTATAGCGCAACGTAACATGGTATACCTTGATTTTGTATAGGAAGAGTGTTGAATGCGAAATCAATTAAACCATCTCCTCAACAAGGCACTTGTGATTTTGCTTTTTATGGCAAACGGCACCTGTGGCGAAGGCTATGGTACTCCACAGAAGCTTGACCGCCTACGCGTCATGGCCATTCAAGCAGCCCCGCCAAGTATCGCCAACAATGAAAGCACCACCCTGCAAGCCCTTATTTATCAACCCGATGACCGCGAACAAGAACTCACCTACCAGTGGTCCTGGTGTCCTTTTGTCGATTCGGGAGGCGAAGGATTGACCTGTCTGGTCAGCGAAGACGAATTCGCCGCCTTGCTGGGCACCGACGCTGCAAATCTGTCCTTTGATCTGGGTTCTAACCCTACCGCCACCCTTGAACATATTTTCGACAATGCAAGTCTCATGAATATCTGTTCTCCGGAAAATGCAGATGCGGCAGGTTTCTTCCCCGACTGCTTTGGTGGTCTCTCGGTGACCGTGCGCCTTGAAATCAATGATGAAAAGGAGTCCATCACAGCGATTAAACGCTTGCGCCTGCTTTATGATGGCACCCCAGCCAATCAAAACCCAACCTTTGATGAGGTCAAATTTCTCTTGAGCAATACAAAATTAGGAGAAGAGAAATCCCGACCAAGTCAAGAAGAGGAACCCACCATCGACGAAGCGGAGGTCTTACCCGCTGATGGTTCAGGCAGGCTCACCACCGATAAAACGTATCACCTTTTTCTCGACATCAAAGAAGAACAAAGCGAGGAATTCACTTACTGGGGCTTCGACGACAACGCGCAACTTATCATGGTGCCTAGCCAAGAGGAACTTTATATCTCCTGGTACATCACTGCCGGTGAACTCATGGGCGCGCGCACCGAATACAATCCACCTTTAAGTGAGCTTGAAGATCTACATCAAAATCTCTGGCGCCTGCCCGCCGATGAGGACAACCCAGGCAATCAAGTCTCTTTCTACTTCATTGTGCATGACAGCCGCGGCGGCGTGAGTTGGACACACCGTTCTGTAGGGATGGACTAAGTCCGACACCATGCATGCACTTATCCTTATTCCCCTGCTCTTACTTGGCACCAATGAGAAAGATGCAGCCAACGAGACCAAGGCCGATGAACTTCCCGCCATCACCCGAATGCCCAAACTTATCACTTTTGTCGAAGCGACCTATCCAGCAAAAGCCCTCGAGGAAAAACTCGAGGCGGAAGTCACCTTAGAACTGGATGTAGATGCCCAAGGCGCCATCGAAGCGGTGCGGGTTATCGAAGCAAGTCTTCCTGGGCTTGGCTTTGAGGAGGCGGCACTGCTCGCGGCAACCCATTTTATCTTTGCGCCAGCCTATGCCGGTGAGGAGGCGGTGCCGGTGCGCATCACCTACGTCTACCGTTTTGTTTTGGCCAAGGAAGACTTAGCACCGACCCAAAAAAAAGAGGCCCTGGCCAATTTCAAAGGCAAAGTGCTTGAGCGTGGCACCCGCAAGCCGATGGCCGGTCTCTTGGTGAGTATTTTTCAAACCAGGAAAGACGGTGAAACCCTGGCCTTTGAAACACTGACGAAGGCCGATGGACGTTTTGTCTTTTATGATTTAACGCCTGGCAATTGGAATATATTGATCAACCCAGAAGGCTATTTTCCGGTACGCACCTTTGACTCAATCTTTAAGAATCAAATCACCAACTCGACCTATTATATTGAGCGCTTAAGCTATAACCCCTTTGATGTGACGGTGAATGCGAAGCGTGTGCGTAAAGAAGTCAACCGCACCACCTTAGACATTCAGGAAATCCAGCGCGTCCCCGGCACTTTCGGCGATGTGATGCGCGTTGTACAAAATCTACCCAGCGTAGCCCTGGCTCCACTTGGAGAAGGCTTTGTGGTTCGTGGCTCCGCACCAGAAGACACAAGCATCCTCCTCGAAGGCATGCCCATACCACTCATTTATCATTTTGGTGAGCTGCGCAGCGTCATCCCCAACGGTATGCTCGATAGGGTTGATTTTTATCCCGGCAATTTCCCCACGTACTATTCCGGCGCGACAGGCGGCATTCTCGATGTGGGCTTAAAAGATCTAAACCCGGAGAGCTTAAGTGGCTATGCCGATCTCAATTTCTGGGACAGCTCTGCTTTTGTCGAAACGCCTTTGGGAGAAGATGGGGCGCTGGCGGTTGGTTATCGTCGTTCCTATTTGGATGTGCTGATTGGCGCAGCGGTGCGTCAATTTGCCAGCGAAGAAGCGGTCGATATGATTGCAGCTCCGCGCTACTGGGATGGACAAATCCTCGGCCAGTACCGCTTGGCCAAAGGGCACGAACTCAAACTCTTTTGGCTGCGCTCGGATGACCGCTTTGAAATCCTCTTTGGCGATGATGATGACGAAGAGCAGCAAGAGTTATCCTATAAGTTGCGCTTTTACCGCAGTCTTTTGGAATACAAATATATCCCCTCCCAATCTTTTAAAAACAGCTTGAAGATTTCTCAAGGTAGAACCTGGGCCGATGTGATTATCTTTGATGCCTTCCGCATCGATGGCGAGTTTGACGGCGTGCAAATACGGGATACCCTGCGCTGGAAGTTGCTCGACAAAGTCCTGCTCGAGGCAGGTGTCGACTATGGATGGCAAAACAACAACTCGCTGATCATCGCCCCCCCCTCAGAGGGAGGTGAAGGCGAGCCTGAAAGCACAGAACCTGATCCAGATCCGGTTGCTGATTTGGTCGATCAAAAGTCACAAAGCCTGGGGCTCTTTACCGCCTTCGAAATCCGCCCTGTCAAAGACCTCCTGCTCATTCCAGGATTGCGCTTTGATTACTCACAACGCCTCAAAACCTCAAAATTTGCACCGCGCTTAAGCCTGCGTTTTAACCTTTTCGAAGATGTCGTCATTAAGGGCGGTGCGGGCTATTTTTACCAGGAACCCACCTTTGAAGAGATTTCCACAGGCCGCGGCAACCCCAATCTCGGCGCCGAACAAGCCATCCACTACGCCTTGGGCACAGAGTTTAAGTTGCTTGAACGATTCACTCTCGACATCACAGGATTCTACAAAGAACTCGACAACCTGGTTGTGTCTTCCGATGCGGTCATTGAACGCAATGGAGAATATGTTCCCGAGCGCTACACCAACCAAGGCTCCGGTGAGATCTATGGCATCGAAACGCTGACCCGCCATGAATTTGCCAACAACTTTTTTGGCTGGCTTTCCTACACCTTTTCCGTATCGAAAAGACGCAACGCCCCGGAATCAAAGCTGCGGCTTTTCGACTACGACCAAACCCATATCCTCACCCTTATTGGTTTCTATAAACTGCCGCGCAATTGGGAAGTGGGCATGCGTTGGCGCTTGGTCTCTGGCAATCCGACCACCCCGGTCATCGGTACGGTGGTCGATACGGATTGGGACTACTATGTACCCACCTATGGTCAGGTGAATACGGGTCGGCTGCCGCCCTTTTATCAGTTGGATATACGACTGGATAAACGCTGGATATACGACAAGTGGACGCTCAACCTCTATGTGGATATCCAAAACATCAGCAATCGCTCAAATCCAACCTCCATCGCCTACTCATACGACTATAGCGAAGAGTCCTATTCGGGCGGCCTGCCGATTTTACCGATTATGGGCTTGCGTGGAGATTTTTAGACGCTGGATTATCGACAAAATATCGACGACAATCCCAGACACTTGTTAATTGAGTTCTATGCCATGAAATTCAGACCGTTTAAAATATTTTCTTCGATGTGTTCTCGCATAAGTTTTGTCAACACGTGGTTCAACGAGAGTTTATAACGAAGCGGCCTTGACCTGCAAGTGTTGCATCTGTGGTCACCTTCGCCTATGCAATCATTGAGGGATAAACAATGTTACAAAGAGCGAATAAAGGCTACACACTCATCGAGCTTGGGGTGGTAATTTCTGCGATTGTGGTACTCATCGCCTTTACGGTCTCCTATATTACCCCTGCCAGTAAGTCAGCCACTCTGGAGGTCACCCTTAACACCGTGGAGAAATGGGCCAAAGTTGCCCAAACCACCGGCAACCGACTCGCCTCCTTCGAAGCCTGCGAAAGTGAAGAGCCCTGTAAATATAAAAAGTGGACCAGCCCCGAGAACTGTCCTGGCTCTAATGCTGCAGAAAAACATGTTTATAAAGACGATGGACCGTGTCTTTACGATCTCTCCAACCCGCAGCACCGGGATCTTTTATCCGGTTTACCGCAAGCCACAAGCTACACCAACAAAGTCAGCAACAAACCTTTCTATCTGATTCATGACACCCATCAGGTTCAGGCCTTTACCTGTGTGCCCAGAGACACGGTCGTGGGCAAAGCATTTACCAATGCCGCAGTGGTGGCTGACATTTATGCCACCAATGCCTGCAAAAACACCGCCACAGAAAACAATGCCCTACTCTACCACACCCTTTCCGATCTCACCGCCGAAGCAGCGCGCATTCTTGCGCGTCGATTCAATGAGGAAAAAACGGATCCCGGCGACTTGCCACCCATTGTAAGGCCTCCGCCAAAACCGCTACCGCCTGAACGAGGCTGCAGTGCGATTCACGTACGACACTTTATGCAAAATCATGCGAAGAAGCGTGCGGCGATGAGACATGCACTCCGCACAGAACCACCTCCCCCTTAGCAAAGCATCAAAACGTGTCATCACCCGACCCAAAGCATCACCTTCCAATATTGAGCATCCTGGCCTTGCTGGGCATTTTTGCATTCCTTACACTCGGCCCTCCTGAAGGTGAACTTGCTCTGGGCTGTGCAACAATTCAAGCAGGCAAAGAGACCCCATCAAGCTTGCACAACAAAGTGAAGGCCGCGCATAAGCCCCCTGGCGAGGTTCGAAAGTAGACCTTACGAAATAATGTATCCTGTATTATTTGACCTACCTTTCTTTGGCCTGCGTTTTCCCGTTTCCAGTCACGGCGCGTTTCTTAGCCTTGGCCTGGCCCTGGTTATCTTTTTGGCTTACCGACAGGCCAAACACGAACACGAAGTACCAGGTGTGATTGTCAACCTGATGGTCTTCGAACTTCTGTCAGGGATTTTCGGCGCACGTCTAATTTATGCTCTTACCGCACTCCCCTATTTCATCGAACATCCTTTGGAGGTGTTCATGCTATGGAAGCCTGGGCTTGTTTGGTATGGGGGGTTCATTGGCGCTGCCTTGTGCTTGCTCTTCTATACCCGCCTGCGCCGACTTGTCTTCTTTAAGTACGCCGATATACTGGTGCCGTTTATGGCCTTTGGCCACGCTTTTGGACGACTGGGTTGTTTGCTCGGTGGTTGCTGCTTCGGTCGCCCCACCGATCAACCTTGGGGCATCGTTTTCCCGCCATACTCTGCTGCGGCACAAACCCATGTTCTGGATGGGCTTATCGGTGAAGGTATGGCGTCGCTGCCAGTGCACCCTGCACAACTCTACGAAGCGGG
>JASMKV010000142.1 GCA_030749035.1 Myxococcota bacterium
CGAGACCCCCTATACCTTTACGCCCGCGGTCACTGGAACCTATGTGGTCTATGCCCACTCCTACCTAAACAGTACAGGTGGTTATGAAATCAGCATTCAGGCCGGTGGCGTCGATCAGCCCCTGACGCCACTTATCATCAACCCCACACCTTCAGAAAGCCCCATGGATTTCACCAACCTTGATCCGGCCGATGACTGGACCGAGACCCAAACCGGCGATGTGGCCACGGACAAACCATTTGAAACCTGGGAGTTTTACGGCAATGCGGAGCAAAACCTGAAAATCGATCTGGAGATGGTCTGTGCTTTCCCCAAAGACCGAAGCGATCTGGTCGAGCCCTTTGTTTATCTTTTTGATTCGAGTGGCAACTTGCTCGCCTCCGATGACGATAGCGGTTCAGGCAACAACGCGCGCATCTACCACACCCTCACCACCACCGGCACCTATCGCGTTGTCGCCACGACCTATGGCCTCTACCATCAAGGGCGCAATTGGCGCTACGGCGGCTCTTACTCCGATCTGACATCAACCGGCTGTGATGGTAACAGTTCCTGGACCTTAGGCAACACGGGACTTGGCCATTATGATTTGACGGTCGAAGCCAAATCCACCTTTGATTTTGACCCAACCTTCATCACCATGAGCAATCCGAACGCGGTTAAGATCAATGCGATTTTGCTCACCGACGACAACACGCTTGCCACCCTACCCGCGGCCTACGAAGATCTCGATCAAGCTTACATCGAGTCGTTGATCAGCGCCCTGAACAACGACTTCTATGCGCTCTATGATTCGGCAAACTGGCCCGGCTTTGAACTGGCGGCCATCACCAAATTCTATGAGCCGACCTATCACTATACGGCTGTCCCCCACGTGGCCTTGGCTGAGCTGGGCAATACGCCGGCGGCCTTGCAAGATCATGTCAATGTGATCATTCTGGATGTCGATGGTTCTCAAACCGGCATTGTCGGCACCACCAACCTCAATGGCAGCATCCTTGGCGCCCGCGGCGCCACCTTGGTCTTAGAACACGATGCGGGTTCAGGGGTCTTCATCCACGAAATGGGCCATGTCACCGGCGTCCAACATCTGGCCGGCTCCTGGCCACCGCCAGCACTGACCCGCACCCTCGCCGATGGCACCGAGTTTGGTTATTGGACCTTTGACCATTCGAGCCCCGAACACTCTTATATGAGCAATTGGGATTCGCTCTCCTACGACACCGGCTATGTTTACAAGAGTTGGTATCTGACCAAAGAACCCAACACCATGAACAGCTCGACCCACGGACGACTCTTTGCCGAATCCCTGCGCACCTGGCTCATCGACAACAACATCATTGACAGCAGCGCTGCCGGCACCGGCTATGGTGGCGTGAGCACCGGTGATGGCGATGCCACCGACTATTGGACCTGGGATGCAAGCGCCACTGGACTACAGAATAATGGGGCAGCGGCCCAAGCCATTTATCCTGTCCTGGCTGCGTCTTCTTCTTCGACAAACGGTTCGGCCGCAGTCGCCTGGGAGTCCACCTCCTCGAATAAAATCAATATGCGCTACCGCAACGACGACGGCACCTGGGAAGACACCCAAATAATCACAACCGCCGCCGGCGGCAATGTCGCGGCCAAACGTATCGCCATGGATGATGATGGCAACGCTGCGGTCATCTGGGAAGACTGGAGTAATCCTGGGGTTGAAGTCTCCTATCACGGCAAGGACGACTCTTCCTGGGGCGCGGCCGAACTCATCTCCACCAATGCGGCGGGCGCCAAAGCCAAACAGGCAAGTATCGCCATGAACGATAATGGCGAAGTGGTGGCGATTTGGGTGAGCCGATTAAGCGGCAGCAATTTTCAAATCCTCCTCAAAGAGCGCGCCGTAGGCGGCACCTGGTCCGCCGAAACTGTTCTCTACGACGGCTCCGATGTGGCCGCTTTCCCGGAAGTTGCCTTTAATGCCGATGGGGATATCCTGGCGGTTTGGCAGGAAATCATCGGTGGCGTTTTTGTCGCTGCCGGCAGCTACCGCAATGGCGATGACGACACCTGGACTTCAACCATAAGTTTTTCCGGCGGTGTGAATCATGCTGGCTTTGCCCAACCGGCCATCGATTCGAGCGGCAATGGCCTGGTCTATTGGCGCGAAGCCGATACAGCCATGAGCGGCAGCACCTTAGCCTCTTCCGGGCACGTCTCGGTGCGCTCACGTACCAATGCCGGGGTGCTGGGTTCTATCACGCAACTCTCGGCCAACGGTGCGGATTCTTTTAACGCCGCCGCCGAAGCCCGCACCAGAAATATTGGCCTGCGCGACGATGGCAGTGGTGTCGCCACCTGGTGGGGTTTTGATGGCGACGACTTGCGCGTTTATGCTGCGTTCATGGACACCAGCGGCAACTGGGGCTCGCCCGAAGCACTTTCGGTCGCTGGGCAAAATGCCAAGTTGCCAAGGCTCGCCTTGGGCGACAATGGTGTGGTCGCCATCAGCTGGCAACGCTCCGATGGACAATACAGCCGCATTCAGGCCAAGGTTTATGCGCCTGGCAGCAACGCTGGGGCTTTGGCCTGGTCTGCGGCCACCAGCCTTTCGGATGCAGGAAGGTTAGCGTTCTGGAGTGGTATTGACTTTGATGGCGATGACAAATTCACCGCCATATGGAGTCGCTCTGATGGGGCGAACTATAAGATTGAAACCAAGCAGGCGACAGTCACCTATCCACCTTAAGCGCTTGGTGACATTTAAAGACCACGATGAAAAGCTCAAGCAACCTTTTGACGCTGCGCATGCTTGTCGCCCTACCCCTTGGTTGTGGTGATGGCCGATGACCGATGGCCGATAACCGATAACCGATAACCGTGCGAGCCAATACGGAGACTTGCTGCGAGTGCGCGAAGCGATAGTTGCAGCTTAGTCGAGTAGGCGAGTGGCCGATGGCCGATGGCCGATGACCGATAACCGATAACCGATAACCGTGTGAGCCGGTTACGGAGACTTAGTGCGGGTGCACTCTACCACTGAGTTCGTCCCGCCGCTCAAAATACGGGAAAAACGGAATCGGTTATGCATTGGGGAGCTACTTTCTGACCACGTTTTTTATGGGCCACAGTTTCCAGCCAAGACACAATTGGCCAGAGGCACAATATCAAGTACATTATAGACGTCATCGCCATTGAGATCAGCTGCACAGGCGTATGTCATTTCAGCACAGTTTGCAGCCAAGACACAATTGGCCAGAGGCACAATATCGAGCACATCATAGTCGTTATCGCCATTTAAATCACCCAGGTAAGAATGACATGCAAAATGGTCCAAACTGTATTTTTGCGCTCTGGCAATCATGCTGTTCGAACCAGCTGCTTCATAACTCCACACCACAGTGCCATTCTCCGTGATTTCCTCAATGAGGGCGCTGTCGGCATCGGTAATGAGGGTATTGCCATTGGGCAGACGAAAAGCACCGCCCTGCATAAACGTGGGATAATCTGCAGGACTTTCCCAAGTGTAGCTTTCGGGCCCATAGGGTTGACCGTCTATGAGAGTATAGTTGCCATTCTCATCCATCGGCGGCACAAATTCCAATGCGGCACCAAGGTGGGGACTTACGGTCGTGTCATGATAATTGTTAAACAAGAGGAAATGACCCTCCCCAGGAGACCCTGCCGGGATCCAATTGATGCCGTGCTGATAGTCGAGAATATGATCCTCTTCACCGCCACGGTCATAATTTTGTGGGTTTCCCCAGCGGTAGAGAAAATCGCCACCTTTGCCAGAATTTCCGCCGCTGTGACCGGCAGCTTCTTCGGTCGTCGTGCTGTGGTCAATCACAAAAATCTCATCATGGTTGCGCGCGGAAAAAACAATCTGATCAACATCCGCACGATAAGCAATTGAATTAACATGCATCCAGTCGGCATTCGCTCCCCCCGGACCGCTCGCGGTGCCGACGTCACCAAGGTTGATATCAAAAAGTTCCGGGTGGTCCGCGACAACACCGTAATTTTCGTCAGCCGCATCAGCATCCTGAATAAGATGGTCCCAAAGATGCCATTCCCAGTGGACAACCACATCGCCATTATCATCAGGCCCTACTTCAAAGATGGCAAAGGACCACATCTGATTGAGTGGATTGCTAATCACTGTTCTACCCGCAGCATACGCCTCATTTGCCGTTTTTTTCTCCCAGGCAATCATCAGAACATTTCCATTCGGCAGCGGTTCGACATCATGATGGTGCTGATAATTGTGATTAGAAAGCTCATATTCCCAAAGCACGTTGCCGTCCCAGTCAAGGCATTGAACGCCCCCACCCACACCCTCAAAGTCCATGGTGGGATTCGCAACCCTGTAGGGATAAATCAGGTGGGTATTTTCAAGTCCCATCTCGTCCCCTGGAACAAGATAGGGCATGCTGGCGGGACCACGATCATGATTCCAGATTTTTATAAAACTATAATCATTCTCCATCAGATAGGTCTTCCGGTCGCCCGAATCGGCCACACTAAAGAGGGTATAGCCCTCAAAAACGGTTCCCATGGCGCGTTGTGGCATCAGGAGCAGCCCCAGCGTCAACAGGATGAAAACATGTTTTGCGACAACATTTTGTTGCATGGTTGTCTCTTAAGCAGAAATCATGCCGATCTTGAGCCTTGGCTAAATAGCTGTAATGTTAAAGGAAAACGGTTTTCGATTCAGGCGCAGGACTGGAGTCTCGCCGGCTGGGGCGGGGAAATTCATCCACAAAGAATCAGCTTTAAAAGTCTCCCCCGAATTCCTTAAGGGTCAGTTTTGTGGAAATCGAAAATCGGCCGTCAGAAATCGAATAACCGACACAACATAAACAGGTTGCAACTTGAAGTGCCACCAAGAGAACTTGAAGTATCGATGTCGCCAAGCCCTTTACCCCTAAGTCTCCTTTAAAACAGCGAAAACATCTTTGGCATTACGTTTGCAATAATAAGGACAAGCAAACCCAAGGAGCTGCTTCGTGTCCCTGCTTAGTCTTATCTGCAACAAAAGCGCAATCCGGACGACACACGCATGTCCCATCCCATTTTACGCACAGCCCAACCAAAACACGGAGGTTGATGAATCATGAGAGTACCTGAATGGTTTCCGTTCATCTTTGGGATCGCTGTGATCTGTCTTGGGGTCTACCTGGTTTTTTGGGCCTTCCGTTTACGGGATGAGATGCGGCGCAGTCTACGCTGGCCATCGACTCCCGGTGAGGTCCTTAAAAGCAAAGTCATCACACTTGGCGGGAGACACCCAAAGACTTACTCGGTTCGACTGAGCTACCAATATCAAATCGGCGAGCGTGTCTATGAAGGAAGCAGGCCACATCTTTACGACATCACAACCCAGAAAGAAGCCGAATCCATCGTCGAACGCTTTCCGGTAGGATCCGAGCCTCAGGTTTTCTACGACCATCGTCGACCCCAACGCGCCGTGCTCGTGACTGGCGAGCGTCCGCAAAAAAAAGGCCATGAATTATGGATGGCAGCGATAGTGATCGCCGTCGGCACGGGACTCGCCTCAGGACATTACGGAAATTTCATGAAAGCGCTCGAAAGTGTGGGGCTCTAAACCATGAAAATTAAATACCCTCATCAAAGGCGCTCGTACGACATGGACATCCTTCTTCAGCACCAGAGATCGCGGCGCGAAGAAGGACTACGCGTCCTCTTGGTCGCGATAACACTTCCCGTCAGCGTGATGTTGATGCTCGAGCTCTTTAGCCGCCATGGTTCGGTAGAATCATTCGCCGCCTACGCCTACACGGCAACAAAAGTGATCTGCGTCCTAATGGTGCTCTTTTGGATCCTGCCCCACCTGCGCAGCGATCAGGTGGCGCGCTTCACCGTCACTCGGCATCAGGTCGAGTGCGATTTCCCCGGCATACAATGGTGCGTTCCACTCGATGCGCTTGTGGGCTTCTTCCTGCGCTACTCTTCGTCAAGCAGCTTCACCTCGCATATCGTGGTGGCAGAAAACGGAAAGGAATACCTGATTCCTCCCCGGTATGGCCTTTCACCAGGGAAGGTCGTCGATATTTTGATGCAGGCGAACCCACGAATCGAACGCTTGAAGAACCAGGTCAGTTACTGATGCCCGGTTTGAACAACTCCTCGCGTGCACAAAGCTTTCGATTCAGGGCGCTAACACGATTTAGAAAGGTGTTGATGATGAAAAAATATATGCTGGCTGGATTGATATTGCTGCTGCCTTGCGCTTGCGGCCAGGTCAGCTCAAAAATGATGGGATTTAGTCCACACAAGTTTGAGGCATTGGTCAAAGATGTCAGACTGCAAGGCCATCTCATTGAAAAAGGCAGAAAAGACGAAGACATGCTCTCGGTCACAGTGCCAGCCGTGTTGTTTGCGCCAGCGATTGTTGTCGATGATGTCCGTAGCGCAAAAAATATCTACGGCGAACCGATGGACACCTATATTCGCTACATCAAAGCCAATATCGACGGCAAATTGGCAGATATTTTATCTTTTTGGACAGGCCCGGAGCATTCGAGAGTGGCCGAACTTTTCAATAACCCAGAGATGTTAGAGAAAAATCGAACCTATTTTAAGAGCAAACCCGGAGTTAAAATTGTCGGCATGATCAAACAAGCAAAAACCGTATCATTATTGGTTGGGGATTCCTGGATCATGGGCATCCCCATGCAGCAAGTTGATGGACAGTATAAGATTGGCAAATCACCTGACGACTTAGAGTTAGCCATTGTCGAAGCCTCGTATCGCTAAGCTGCCGCTGCACGTTCGCTTTACGAGACAACTTCTTCCGTACTTTTGAAACGATAAAGGAGACAAGATGAAAAACGCCACTTTAACCAAGTTCCACACATGTTGCCTGCTTGTGCTTATCATGCTGGCGACAGCATGCGGTGAGGTGAAGGCTGAACCGATTGGGCCGGAGATCTGTGTGCCCTATACGAAAGATGGTGTGCTGATGGTCGCAGCGCAACGCGTCGAGTCAGCACAGGAATCGCAGGGTGTTGAAAATTCAGTACGTCGCTTTCTTAAAGCTGCGCAGGATGGCGATCCAAAAAGCATACCCCCACTCTACAGCAAAGCTGACAAAAGCTTTGAGCATGTGGGAAATGCGCTCGAAGCAGATCCTGACTTTTTCTCAAGCTATTCAAAGATTCAATCAGCGCAACCGGCGGAAATTTTTGCCTGGGGGAATTATCGACCGGCGCTAATCGATTACTCGATGGGTACCCAGCAGGCAAAACTCTTAGATGCGTTTTTCTGCACCGAGGACATCTGTGACCTAAGCAATATCTTTGAAAGGCCAGAGCGTTCAGAAGATTTGTTTTCGAGATGGGTATACCGCTACCGCAAGGAAAAAAATCCGTCCGAGTGTCCCAATGATTCGCGTCTTGCTTTTGAAGTCTGGCCGGAGATCATGCTTGAGCAACAATATCCGCTTGCGGTTTACCTGCCAGAGGTCGGATCAGGGGTAACGCCTAAGGCTTCGAATGTGTGGCGCGAAGAAATGACCGCCGCTTGCACCGCGAAGAAACAGGATGAATTGGCATCGGGTCAGAAAAGCTTGATTCCTATTGTCGAGTTGAACGCCAACGACAAGAACAGCCAACGGCGATTGGTCACCATCGATGTTCTGCTTGGCCACCTCCAAAACAGCAAAGAAATAACCCCTCTCTACACATTTGTTGACGATGCGATTCAAATCGATGTGGTTAAACTGGAGCTTGCTGATGCCCGGGAAGTTCTCTTCGTTTTTCCGCACAAACAAGATGGCGATAAGCATGTTTTCGACTGGAGCTATTTCGGCAAGGCTTCCGGAGAACTTCTGTCTTCATCGCAATTTGGGGCCTATATCCAACGTCAACTAAGCGGAACCAAATAATCTCGAAATGCCGAATACAATGCACAAACGAAACTTCAAATGCCCTTAGAGAAGTCGTCAGAAATCAGATGACCGATGGCCGAAGTCCGATAACCAATAACCGATGACCGATAGCCGATAACCGAAGTCCGATGACCGATAACCGTGCGAGCCGTTTACGGAGACTTGCTGCGAGTGCGCGAAGTGTGCGAGGCGTTGTGAGACTGTCCGAAAGGCGCCATACAGGCGCGTTGAGGGTTAGTCGATACAGCCGAGTGGTTGCAGCTTAGTCGAGTAGGCGAGTGGCCGAAGTCCGATGACCGTGCGAGCCAATACGGAGACTTGCGTATCTGCGGGTTCAGGTGAGTGGTTGACGTTTAGTCGAGTAGGCGAGTGGCCGATAACCGATATCCGACGACCGAAAACCGATAACCGATGTCTGATGACCGAATTCCGATAACCGTGCGAGCCGTTACGAAAGACTTGCTGCGAGTGCGCGAAGCGATAGTTGCAGCTTAGTCGCGTAGGCGAGTGTCCGATTCCCGAAGTCCGAAATCCGATTTCCGATGACCGAAGTCCGATAATCGAGAACCGAAATTCGATAACCGATGACCGTGCGAGCCGTTTACGGAGACTTGCGTATCTGCGGGTTCAGGTGAGTGGTTGACGTTTAGTCGAGTAGGCGAGTGGCCGAAAACCCCGCTTAACCCTCTAATTCTTCCGCAATACCCTGCATCTTTTCTTGCCCTGCTTTATCCCAGAGGCTGACCAGGATACCAACGATGGCTGAGAGGGCGAAGGACGGTGGCAATTCTTCAAGCGCTTTGAAGATGGGACCAATCTCAGGCAGATTGGCGACGCCAAATTTAAAGATGGGTACGGCTAAAAATCCGGTCACCATCGCCGCCAAAGCGCCTTTGCCGGTCATCTTCGACCAAAAAAGCGAGAGGATAATCGTTGGGCAAAAAGTCGCCGCAATGCCCGACCAGCCAAAAATGACAAACCAAAAGATGGTCCGATTTGGTGTGGTGATGGCTACCCCCATGGCGACGAGCAGGGCCACCAGTGCTAAGGCCACGGTGGCCTTTCGGCTGATGCCCACAAGTTTATCATCGGGGAGTTCGGGGTGTTTGACCTTTTGGTACCAGTCGCGCACACAGGCGCTGCTGGCGACGACAAGAAGGGAATCGACGGTCGACATGATGGCCGATAAGACAATGGCAATATAGAGGCCAATGAGTACCGCCGGCATGGTGTGTTCGACCAGCATGGGCAACACATTTTCACCACCGCTGCCAAGTTTCGTTAAGGTCGGGTTCGGATCGAGTAAAAAGCGGCCAATCATGCCCACCAGCACCGCGCCTGAATCCGCCAGCAGGGTCCAAACAATCGCGACGGCGGTGCCTTTGGGGATTTCTTTTTCAGAACGCATGGCAATAAAGCGCACAAAAATTTGCGGCGAACCAAGAAAGCCTAAACCGATTAAGCTCAAACCGATGGCGCCGGCAATGCTGATGCTGGTCCAGCCGCTGGGACCTGCCAAAGACAGCAGGCTGGGATCGATTTTTTCGAGACCATTAAAAACAGTACCAAAACCGCCGGTGGTTTGTGCCGCGACAAGGGGTAGGGTGACCAAACCAAAAAACATCAGGGCACCTTGGAAAACATCGGACCAGGCCACCGCCAAGAAACCGCCACTGGTGATATACACAAGCACAACCGCAAAACCCACCAGCGCCCCCGCATAGTAGTTCCAGTTGAGAAACATTTCGAAGGCTTTGCCGGTCGCATCAATTTGCGCACTCACATAGATGGTGACAAAAACCACCAGAGCTGCGGCGGAGACGATACGCAAGTAGTGGCTCTGATCGCGAAAGCGCGATTCAAGGTAGTCGGGAACGGTGATCGAATCATAGCGGTCGGTCAGACGCTTAAAACGCCGGCTCATCAGCAGCCAGGCGCCGCCCACACCAATGACCTCGCCCAAAACCACCCAAAAGGCGCGCACACCTAAAACCGCGCCCATGCCGGTGAGGCCGAGTAAAAGCCAGGCGGATTCTCCGGTGGCGCGGGCGGAAAAAGCCACCGCCCAAAAGTTTAAGCTTTTGCCAGCGGCGAAATATTCGCGCAAGTCCTTCATGCGCCGTGAGGCAACAATACCGATAACCAGCAGAATGGTCAGATAGCTGACAATACCAATCAGTTTCCAGGTTAAGGTGCCATCAGCCATGCGTGAACTCCTTGTCGAACGAATGTCTTTATATCTATCAAAGTGGCTGGAAGAGTCTACTTGTCTGCATCAGGACTGACTGTATTGAGCAGTTGCCCAAGATAACCTTTGACGACCTGGCCGGCCAGATCACCGCCGAGTATCCGTTGGATTTCGACGCCATCTGCGCTTACACCAATACGCGTCAATGCAGAAATAAGAAGCACGCCCAAAAAGGGGTCTGTTTCGTTTTTTAACGCCGCATTGAGGTAGGGTTTGGCGGCGCTCCAGTCCCGATCAGGATAACGTCTGAAAATCCTGACCATAGCTTCAGCGGCCGCTTGGCGAACAGCCTTTTGTTCGTCGCGCAGCCCCACGGTCAAATCGGGTAAAACATATTCCGAGCCACATTTGCCCAGCGCTTCAATGACTTCCGCCATGGATTTTTCATTGCGGAAGGCAGCAGTGAGGATTTCTTCAGCATCGGGGTCGGCAATTTCGCCTAAGGCCCATGCGGCTTTGGAGCGTACGCTGGGGACCTGCGTTTTAGCGACCAACTCAATCAAGGCAGGAACCGCATGCTGATACTTGGCCACCCCCATGGCATAAGCAGCACTGGTGGCTTCGAGCGATGAGTCTGATGCCAGTCTGTTTTCGAAAGCTTTGAGGAAAGCCTCATCACCAGCAATAATAAGCGCGCGTGTTGCTGCGGAACGAATATCCGGGTGCAAGCCTTGGCTTTGGCCAAGCTCGGCCAGGACCACGTTTTGCTCGGCACTTAAACCACAGTCTTTGGCAATCGCGGCAATCGCATCAAGGGCGTAGAGCCGCTCGAGACCCTCAATCTCTTCGTCTTTCGAGAGTTCGAAGAGTTTTGCCAGCGCAGCGGCGCCTTGATTGACATAAGGTTGAAAGGGATGGGCTTTGGGTTTTTCGATAAACCGCGGGTCGATGGCTGCCAACTTTTCTTTGATGGCATTGACCCGCGCGTTTAACGAATCATCTGATGAGGTCAAAATGACCCTCCTTGCACAATCGCTG
>JASMKV010000143.1 GCA_030749035.1 Myxococcota bacterium
CGATTCGCTTATCTTAAGCTGTTTTTTATATACGTCGTACCCCAAAAATGGGTTATTTATCTGTGTAGCGCACGCAATGCGCCTTTGTCGACGTCTCATAGTCTATTTATCGTTTTTTGTACTCAAGTGTTGCTAAAAAAACGATTTTTCTCTAGTTTGGGTCGAAAATAGTCCAAAGTTATAGTAATTGGGCTGGTTTTTACGGAGAGATCATGGAAGCCTTAGTGCAGTGGATATTTGCAAATGTAGCGATTCCTGAATTATTTCAGCCTTATGTCACTGCGGCCATCATTGGTGCAGGGGCCGGAGCGATCGTAACTTTTGCGGCGATTTATGCCGGAATTTTTATCTTTTTCGAGCGACGTATTGGTGCCCGCATGATGAGTCGTGTTGGCCCGAATCGTGTTGGCCCACAAGGGGTTCTGCAGTGGTTGGCGGATGCGGTCAAGCTTATCATTAAGGAAGACATTATCCCCGACTCAGCGGATAAACCCCTCTTTAAGTTAGCGCCTTATCTTATGGCGATGGGGGTTTTTGGTGGCTTCGCTGTTTTACCTTTTTCTCATCGCGTTATCGGCGCCGATTTAAATATTGGTCTTCTTTATATTTTGGCGATCACCTCTATCTCGGTGGTCGGTATTTTGATGAGCGGTTGGGCTTCGAATTCCAAGTGGGCCCTTTTTGGTGGGATGCGCTCGGCGGCACAGATTGTGAGCTATGAGATCCCAACAGCGATGTCGCTTTTACCTACGGTGCTTTTGGCCGGGACGATGAGTACGCAAGGCATTATTAGGGCACAGGCTGGAGAGCCCTGGAACTGGTATGTTTTTCATTCGCCGATGATGTTTATTCTCTTTTTCGTGTATTTTATCTCGGCTTTGGCTGAAGGCTCACGTACACCTTTTGATTTGCCCGAGGCCGAAAGTGAATTGGTTTCAGGGTACAATACAGAGTATTCTGGCTTTCGTTTTGCGGCGTACTTCCTGGCCGAATTTGCCAACACTTGGATTGCGGCCGCGGTTGGTGTGATTGCGTTTTTAGGGGGCTGGCAAATTCCTTTTGTGTCCCTCGAAGTGCTCGAAAGTGCGACGGGATTACAGGCGGTGGGGCTTGAATTGGCTTCGTTGGTCGTGTTTGTCTTAAAGACTTTGGTTTTGGTCTTTTTGATCATCCAATTACGCTGGACGCTGCCACGGATTCGTGTGGACCAAATGATGTCCTTGTGTTGGAAGTACTTGGTTCCAACCGTATTTATCTGTACGATTCTGATGCTGGGCTGGATGATTATTCTTCCGTGGGAAAGTATGCTAGCATTGGGCATTCGTGTGTTGATGTTTTTGATGGGCGTAGGGCTTTTGGTGGCTTATGTGGTGCGTATTCGTTACAATATCGTTGCGGCCGGTGATAAAGTCTATGCGAAGTGGGCTGTTTAGAAAATAGTAGGAACAAACGATGTCGGGATTTCAAGAATATATAGGTAATGTGCGAAATTCGGTGACCTCCATCTTTGAGGGGTTGGCGGTGACCATGAGCTGGATGTTTCGCGAACCATCGACGATTCAATACCCTTATCATCCATCGAAGCCGAGCGATAAAATAGGTGGACCTGAATCGTTGCCAGATCGTTATCGAGGATTTCTCGAAGTGGATATGGATATTTGTACGGCGTGCTTGGCTTGCGAACGCGCATGTCCTATCGATTGCATCAAAATAGATTTAGAAAAAGTTAAACTTTCCGATGAAGAGGATGCCAAGCCCATCAGGGCGCTGACCCGTTTTGATATCGATATGGCCAAGTGCATGTATTGCGGTTTGTGCCAGGAGCCGTGTCCAACCAATGCGATTCGTCACACCAAGCACTTCGAAGCGTCTGTGGCTAATTTAGAGCATTTGATGGTGCGTTTTGTCGATCCTGTGGATCCGCTTGTACCTTTTAAAGTCAAGAAAGGCGTGGATTACGGAACTGTGGAATATGGTTCCATAGCGCAGAGCCTTTATCTTGATAAACAGTGGGATCTGCCACCTATCGATTTTCCTGAAATCCCCAGAAGTGGCAAGAAGGCTGCGAAGGTTGAGCCGCGCGATCCATGGAGTCAGCCCTTTAGTGACTTGGCCAATTCTGCCAAAGGGGTGGCTGTACCTAAGCTGGCCGTTATTCTTGAAGAGGCGATGGCCGGCACCGATTGTGGTGCATGTGAGTACCCCACATGCAAAGAGTATTCTGAAGCGATTGCTAAAGGTGAATGTAATGAATTTTTTCGATGCGAACCCGGTGGCGAGGATGCCCAGGTTGAAGCGACACAGATTATGGCAATTTATATGGATTTGAAGAAACCCGCGGAAGGTGCCACAGAGACTCCGGCTGCACCTGAAGGCGAACCAGCTCCAGCGTCAGATGCTTAAGGGATAGTTTTTTTGGCTAACGACAACAAGTTCCTGAATTGGCTCAAGCGCATCACCGCATTGCGTATTGCTTTGTTGATCGCGCTTCTTTTCGGTTCAGCCCATTTTGTCATTGAATCCGAAATGTTCGAGTTTGGTTTTCTTTCGAAGCAGGGTTTAGTGCATTTGCTCGATCTGAAGGCTTTAGATGTCAAATTTAAAAATCGCGAATTAGAAGAGTTGCCCGAAGCCAAGGTGATTGTCGCTGCCATCGATGAAAAAGGTGTTGAGCGTTATGGGCTATGGCCGTGGAGTCGCTCAGTCATTGCAGATTTTATTCGGGCGACAACCAAGGGCGGGGCCAAGGTCATCGCTTTTGATGCGGTGTTTAGTGATGAGGATAAGAATTCCTCTTTCAAGCAGATTAAAAGTTTCGTTGATGACTATGAGCAAAGCGGGCTTTTAGAGCAGGCAGATAATGAAGCGGCAAAGTCTTATTACGAACTCTTACAGAAAAAAGTTAAGGCGTTGTCACCAGATGAGGATTTAACCGATGCTTTAAGAAATAGCGAAGAGACTATTTTGGGCTATTTTAACTTTCAAATCGAAAATGAAATTGTGGGGATTACAGCAGATGAGGTTGCACGAGATTTTGACTCTGTGCGCCCTTCGGTGATCTCAGATGTCTATGAGCTGGTTGAGGAAGATGTTGGTGGAGCGGTTCTCGAACGTTTTGAAGCTGTGGATTTAAATATTAAGGATATGCAAGTTCGATCTATCGTTGCGGTGCAGGCGCCCTTGCCTAAGTTTGCCAAGGCATCGAAGGGCTTTGGTTATTTTAATGTGCCGCCCGATATAGATGGTCCGATGCGTCGCGTGCGCTTACTCAACAGACATGAGGATGAATTTCACCCGGCCTTGAGCGTGGTTGCGGCTGCTCAGTATTTAGGTGGCGGGATATATCCGATCAACGGAACAATTAAACCGGGTGTGACTTTAGACGGTATTGGGATCACGACCGATCGAATTATTCCAACGGATTTACATGGGCGGATGTTGATTAATTATTATAGTGCGCCAGAGGATTATTTCCCGACGTATTCAGTGGCTGATTTTATCGACGGTACAGTCGGTCCCGAAATTTATAAGGATAAAATTGTTCTTTTTGGAATGACCGCCATGGGGCTTTACGATTTGCGGCCGACACCCTTTTCCGCAACGACACCTGGGGTGTATATCCACGCCAGTGCGATGCAGAACATCATCGATGGATTTTATCTGGAACGTTATTTTGGTTCAGCCCTTATGGAGATCCTTTTTTATCTTTTGCTTGGTCTGATGATGGGACTGATTTTCCCACGTATACCGGCGTGGGGCGGCCTGTTGGCAACATTGGCTTTCGCGGTGGCGGTCTATTGGGTGGATACGACCTATATCTTTTCCCAAGGTATTTGGATGCTTAACGTTTTGCCGACGATGCAGGCCTTTACCACTTTTCTTGGGGTGACCATTCATGGGTATTTGACCGAAGGTCGAGAAAAGCGTCAAATTCGTAAAGCCTTTCAATTTTATCTGACCAAGAGTGTTGTTGATGAGATGCTTAAGGACAGCGACAAGCTTAAGCTTGGTGGTGAAAAACGAACCTGCTCTGTGCTCTTTAGCGATATTCGTGGTTTTACCACGATTTCTGAGCGTCTTTCGCCTGAGCAATTGGTGTATTTGCTCAATGCGTATTTGACACCGATGACCAATATTGTTTTCAAGTACGATGGCACTTTAGATAAATATATGGGCGATGCCATTATGGCTATTTTTGGTGCGCCGATTGCCCATAAAGATCATGCGGTGCGGGCGTGTTTAACCGCTTTGGATATGATGGAAGATTTGTATGTTCTGCAGGGGCAATGGCGTGAGCAAGGACTGCCGGAAATTGATATCGGTATTGGGGTGAATACGGGACCGATGTCGGTGGGCAATATGGGGTCAGAGATCCGTTTTGATTATACGGTCATGGGCGATAATGTGAATTTAGGATCGCGACTTGAAGGGATCAACAAGCAGTATGGTTCGAACATTATTATTTCTGAGTATACTTACCTGGAAGTGAAAGAACATGTTTATGCCAGAGAAATAGACTCCGTGCGTGTTAAGGGTAAGCGCGAACCGGTGGTGATTTATGAGTTGCTGGGGCGTGGGCAGCCTAATGACCAAGATGCTGAAAGTATTGCTGTTTTTTCTGAAGCGGTGGGTTTCTACAAGTTGCAGGAATGGGATCAGGCGATCGCGGCGTTTTCCAAGGTTCGTGATGAACTTAAACCCAATGATTTTGCTTCAAATATGTATGTCCAACGTTGCGAAGCGATGCGGCAAAGCCCGCCTGGCCCTGGCTGGGATGGCGTTTTCACCATGACAACTAAGTAGTTGTTGTTTTTGTGTTTTTTGACAGCTATGTGGTGCTCTGCTAGGTTGGCCTTTGCGGGGGGATGGTGTATTTTGCTTTCATCCCGTTAAGAAATAGGGGAGAGTTGAGTTATGCATTTGCAGGTGCTTGGGTGTCACGGAGGAGAGTCTCCAGAGCATCGTACCACAGCCTTTCTGATTGATGGCAGCATAGCGATTGATGCGGGCGCACTCGTACGGGGTTTGAATGTTGAAGAGCAGGCACGAATTGATCACGTTTTCATTTCTCATATTCATTTGGATCACATTCAAGATTTAGCCTTTATGGCCGACAATGTTTTGGGCCTTCGAGACAAACCCGTCATTGTGCATTGCACGGAACCGACTGCGGATGCTTTAGAAAAGCATTTTTTCAACGATTTGATTTGGCCAGATTTCTCTAAAATACCGAATCCAGGTGATGCGCAAAGCCGACCCGTTGTGGTGATCAATCGCAAACCGAGTGGTTCGATTACACCTATTGGTGAATATGAATTTCGCACAGTGCCCGTGACCCACCCGGTCGATTGTCAGGCGATGTTTGTGAAGTTTCCCGGAGGGCATTTTGTGTATTCAGCAGATACCGGCCCAACGGAAAAACTTTGGCAGGAAATCAATAAGCTGAGCGATCTCAAGATGTTTATTTATGAGGTCAGTTTCCCCAACGAGATGGCCGATCTGGCGCTTGTTTCCGGGCATTTGACGCCGAAGATGATGTATGAAGAATTGAAGAAATTTAAACCCTCGACGGACATACCGGTTTATCTCTACCACATGAAACCGGACTGTTTTGAAGTGTTGAAACATGAAGTCGAAGCGTTGGGTGATCCTCGGTTGACGATGCTTACGCCTCTTGATGAATTTAATCTCTGATGCATTAGATTTGG
>JASMKV010000144.1 GCA_030749035.1 Myxococcota bacterium
CACCAGCGGACGTGTTAAGTACGGCACCGCTGTGGATAACCAGTCGACAGTTGTGGACGACACCGTAACTGACAATCACCATGCGGTTTTACTCAGCAATCTCAACGCGAACACGCGTTACTACTATAGCGTTGGAACAAATATCAGCTATTGGTACTTTGGCAGTGACGAAGAGGCTTATCATTTTGTGACTGCGCCGACAGTTGGGAGCGAAACAGGTTTTAGTGCATGGGTCGTTGGCGATTCAGGAACAGGTCAAAGTGCGCAGACTGATGTTCGCGATGCGATGCTGGCGGCAATGGGCAATGCCAAGCCGGACCTTTTTGTGCACCTTGGTGATATGGCCTATGAGAGCGGCACAACGTCTGAGTTCACGAATAATTTCTTTACACCCTATGCCGATATTTTACGCAATACGGTGGTGTGGCCGACGATGGGAAATAGGGAAGGAACGAGTTCCGATTCCTCAGCGCAAAGCGGCCCTTATTATGATGCGTTTACTTTGCCAACCGCTGCCGAAATGGGTGGTGTGGCTTCTGGGACCGAGGCGTATTATTCTTACAACTACGCGAATGCACACTTTGTGGTGTTGGACTCTGCAGAGTCGAGCCGCAGTGCAACAGGCGCCATGCATACCTGGCTTGCGCAAGATTTGGAAGCCAATACGCAAGAGTGGCTGATTGCTTATTGGCATCATCCACCTTATTCCAAAGGCACGCACGACTCAGATTCAGAAACAGCGTTAACGCAAATGCGCGAAAACTTTCTCCCTCTTCTTGAAGAGCATGGTGTTGATGTTGTTTTCTCCGGGCACTCCCATCTCTACGAGCGCTCTTATCTTGTGCATGGTGCTTACGATACACCGACGACAGCCGGTGCGCATATTCTGGATAACGGCAGTGGCAATCCACAAAGTGGCGATGCACCTTATGTGAAAGCCGCAGGGGATTCGGTTGCCGGCACACTTTATGTGGTGGCGGGGCACGGCGGTGCGAGCTTAGGCGGCGATGCGGACCATGCTCTGATGGCTGTGAGTGAAAAAGAACACGGCTCTCTTGTTATCGATATTCATGGTAACGGACTGCGTTTAAGGAATATCCGCAAAGATCAGGAAATTTCTGATGAAGCCATTTTGATTAAAGGCAGTGGTTTCGTCTGGACCACTCCAGGGGCGTATGAAGAAATTGTCGCCGGCACCAGTTATGCTCTGACATGGGTTTCTGCCGGTTCTCAGAGCACGGTCAACATTCAATTCTCATCCAACAATGGTGGCAGTTGGAGCAATATTGCCAGCGGGGTTGAAAATAATGGTTCCTATCTTTGGACTGTACCGTCCCTGTCTTCTGATACATGTCTTTTGCGTATTTCCGATACGTTGTCTTCTAAAACCTCCGCCAGGACTTTTAGCGTTCTTACGGATGGGACATCAGGAGATGATGACGATGATGATGATAATGATGATGATGATGATACAGACTGTGTGACTTGTGCAGCAGGATATCCGGAGTGTCCTGAATGTGGTGCGACAGAAGTTTGCCAAATTGTCTCACAAACCTGCGAGGCTTGTGCTTCGGCGCGTTGCATTGAAAATGAGAGCTGTATTGAGTGTCCAAGCACTGCACCGACGTGTTCGGATTGTGTGACCGGTTCGACCTGTCAGGTTTTACCGCGCACTTGTACGACCTGTGAATTGGCGACATGTGTTTTGTCGGGCGAGATTGACACCACACCACCGCGCAAGAAACCGGGATTCTTTGGTTGTCAAAGTCATGGGGGTGCGTCTGTGTTGTTTTTATGGCTTCTTTTGTTGCCCATCGCCCTCTGGCGTTTTCGTCGTGGTTTCATTTTGGATAAAGGGTCTCAAATATAGCAAATCCCATTTTGCTCTTGGCGCGCACGGTCATCGGTCATCGGTCATCGGTCATCGGTCATCGGTCATCGGTCATCGGTCATCGGTCATCGGTCACTCGCCTACTCGACTAAGCTGCGGCTATCCTTTAACAGGCACCCGTAGCAAGTCTCCGTATTGGCTCGCACGGTCATCG
>JASMKV010000145.1 GCA_030749035.1 Myxococcota bacterium
GCTTCAAGTTAATCAAAACCTGATCCAGGGCCGCATTGCCCACACGCTCTCCCACACCCATGGCGGTGCCATGCACCCTGTCGGCGCCTGCTTCAATCGCATGCAATGCATTGCTCACGCCTAAGCCTCGATCGTTATGACCGTGCCAGTCGAGTTTCACATCGACATTAAGCGAGCGCAATAAGTCGTGTGACCAGTTAAAAAGATTACGAATCCCCTCTGGGGTCGCATGCCCGACCGTATCACAGAGACAAAGACGCTTTACCCCAAGATCGATGGCAAAACGAAAAAGTGGATCCAAGACATCGGGCCGTGATCGGGTCGTGTCTTCGGTCACCAGGCACACATCCAAACCTTCTTTAACCCCGAAGGTTACCGCTTCCTGGATATGATGGCGTAAAGTCCCGACATCCCAATCTTCAGAAAAAAGTCGGATAGGGCTTGAACCAATAAAAGCATACACTTCCAAAGGCACGCCGCTCTCCTGCACAATATCCGCAATCGGCGCAATATCCTGAACCTTGGTGCGTGCTGCTGCTGCCGGCTTGAGGTTGAGTTTCTTTTGCGCGATGGCTTTGGTCATCGCCAAAACATCGGCCTTGGCACGTGGTCCGGCACCAGGCAAACCAATATCCGCACTCGAAATCCCAAGCGACTCCATCAATTCAAGAAGCTCAATTTTCTTTTCAATGGATGGATCGGTCACCGATGGCGATTGTAAACCATCACGCAGCGTTTCATCAAAGAGCTCAAATTTCTTTCGACTCAAAGGCGCAACCTTACGCAGTTCATTCCAATCGTAAATATATTCGTGCTCGGGCAAATTCATCATCAACTCCTATTCGACGGCTTCTAAACTTAATGCAATTCCTTGACCACCGCCAATACACGCGGAGCCTAAAGCCAAACGGTCACCTCGACGCTTTAACTCATGCACCAGGTGGGCTGTGATGCGCGCGCCACTGGCGCCTAAAGGATGGCCCACGGCAATCGCCCCACCATTCACATTAAATTTGTCGTTATCGATACCCAATTCTTTTTGCACCGCCAAAACTTGTGGTGCAAAGGCTTCGTTGACATCAATCAACTGGTAATCGTCCAGGGTTGTATCCGTGCTTTTAAGTAAACGCTGCGTTGCCGGCACCGGGCCAATCCCCATGATGGTTGGATCACAACCAGAAATCCCCCAACCATTGACCTTGGCCAATGGCTTAAGGCCATGGGACTCAACAAACGCACCGGAAGCCAAAACAAGTGCCGCCGCCCCATCACAAATACCGCTGGCATTACCCGCATGAATCACGCCATCTTTTTTGAAGATCTTCGGTAATTTTTGTAAATTTTCCATCGTCGTGCCCGGGCGATTGTGCTCATCCTTGGCAAACGAGAGTGTTTCTTTACGCTTTTTCATTTCAACTGGCGTAATTTCCGCATCCAGATAACCTTTGTCCTGAGCCTCGCCAAACCGAGCCTGCGATTGTAAAGCATAGGTATCAACTTGTTCTTGTGAGAGCTTATATTGCTCGGCCAAATTTTCCGCCGTAATCGCCATCGGCATGCCCGTATACGTATCGGTCAAAGCGCTCCAAAGCGAATCTTCCAGGGCGCTTTGCCCTAAAGGAATGCCCCAACGCGCGTCACGAACAATGTGTGGAGACTGACTCATCGATTCAGAGCCACCAACCAAAACCACATCGGCTTGCTCAGTGATAATTTGTTCCGCCCCTGAAATGACCGCTTGAAAACCAGATCCACAAAGTCGATTTTGCGTTAAAGCCGGCACCTCTTGCCCCAAGCCACACCGCAAACCCACATGACGCGCCAGATAAATCGCATCGGCTGAGGTCTGCATCACGTTCCCCATAATCACCTGCTCAACGGCAGAACGCTCAATATTGGCCTCTGCCAAAGCAGCCTCCGCAGCAAAAACAGCCAAATCTGTTGCTGAATGCTTCTTAAGAGCACCACCAAAGGTACCAAAAGCGGTGCGTTTAGCACTTAAAATAAAGACTTCCTTTTGCATATCCTTCTCCATCAGATAGGCATTCTTAACCGCGTTGGGGCACCTTGGTCAATGACTTAAGAAATTGGTTTATTCTCTTAAATCTTGCTAATCTGGAAAAGATGGGTGCATAAGGAGCACAACACCATGACCAATCGCACAAAATTGCGTTGCCTCTGCACCGCTTACCTCGTTTTTGCGCTTTACGGCTGCAATGCCTTCGACAAGCTCAGAGGCTTCTTTCATCCCGAAGATGCCACATCGGATAAGCCTGCAGAGGTCTCGGTTGAAGTCGAGCCTGCCGATGGCATTCAAATCTTCCTCGACGGCCGCCAAGTCGCACGCTTTTCTCCCCATACGATTGACCAGGTCAGCCCCGGTGAGCACACACTGGAAATTCGCGCCAAAGGTTACCATACCTTTGTTTTGCCCTTTAAACTCTACAGTGGACAAAATATCAGCATTCCCGTGCAGCTTAGAAAGGCCACCCCAAGGGCCAAACAAACCCAAAAAGCGCAATCGTCAAAAGGACATAGAGGCACTGTTCTACGACTCATTGTCGAGCCCAAAGTTCCCATCATCCTTAACGGCTCGCCACAAAACACATCCACGCTGCTTTTGCGTGCACATGAAGGGCACCTGACCGCGGGGAGCATCCTTTTGCACTATAAACTTCGTCCAGATGGGCTTTATGAGTTTGTCCTGCCCGGTGACAATGGCACCTGGGCACGCAATGGCAAAGTCGTCGATTCCGGCAGCCGTTTCACCTTAGGCGGCAAAGAGATCCAGCTCTATCGGGTCGGCATGGATGACCGCAAACAACTTCTGGTCATACAATCGGGCCGGCAATAGAAAAATCCGACATTTTTTTGACCTCTTGGCGTGAACGAGCTACAAGAAGAGTTCCGGTTCGGAATTGATAAAGGAGTCAAAATGGCCGCTAGCCCCAAGCAACAACGTATCCATTGGCATGAAGAAGTTAAAATCACCTTTGATAATCACGAACTTGGTTGTTTTTATGAGAGTTTTGCCCCATTAGAGGATCCCTTATCAAGCCCCTCTGAAGTTCTCCACAACCCAACCCTCTTTTTGAGTGACGACGAAGCCGCTTAAGCATCTGTCATCAAATAACTTTCATCTAATTCAAGAAAATCATCCACAGCCGCTTTGAGTTCTTTGGCGCTGCGCTGCGCAAAACTCAACATCTCAACCCGTATCCCCTGCTCTTTGAGACGATGCAGGGCAGGTAAATAATCACCATCGCCACTGCCAAGCACCACCACATCCAAATGCGATGCCTGAGAGAGCATTTCCACTGTAATGCCCACGTCCCAATCCGCCTTCATCGTGCCATCGGCAAAAGTTTTGGGGCGCTTTGCACAAACCTTATAGCCCAAAGCGCGAAGCGCCTGCGCAAAATCGGCAAAACTATCTTGTCCCTTATCGATCACGTAGGCTCTGGCCAAAACGCACGCCCGACCACGCAGCGCCGAGTCAAGAACTTTGCCGTAATCCAAAGACCCTTGATGGAGCAAACGTGCGGCACCGGCTAAATTGGCCACGTCCAAAAACACGCCAACCCGAGAGACGTCAGCTGACGTTTGCTGGCCGCGGCTTTTTTCCGGTTTTTGTGTTAAAGGCACGGCAACTTCGGACTTGGTCACCGATGCTTCCTCTTTGAGGACAGTCAGTTCTTGGGCGCGCAAATCACGCATGCGTTCAATTTTTCCCAAAAGCTGCTGATTTTGTGCCTGAGCATCCTCTAAATCCTGACGCAAATGATCAATTTCATCATCCTTGCGCGCATACCCCCCCAAGCGCTTCTCCAGAGAGCGTATTTTTCTTTGCAAATGTTCTGACTCGCTTTTATCCGAGGACTTGTGGCGTGGTGGTGGCGGCGAAAGTACCTTGGGCTTCTCCATGCCCTGAATATCACGTGCAAGCGCTTTGCGCTTTTCGCCCTCCTGACGCAGCTCTGCTTCCTTATGACCAATTTCCGCAACGAGCTGGGCGCGTTCACGCTCAGCCTGAGATTTATCATCCTCAAGCTCAAGCACCCGCTCAGTGGCGGCCCGGTATTTATGCTCAAACTCCTTGAGGCGCTCTTCGGTAGAAATCTCCTCTTGAATGCTGCCCTCTTCCTCGATTTCCTGGGCCTGCCGCATATATTGCTCGATGAGGCCACTTCCCATATCGCGCACCACCGGTCGGTCATCCCGGCAGATGGCCCAAAGCATTTTGGCGCCATGACGCTGCAAACGTAAGGACTCCAAACGATGAAACCGACTCACCACTTCTTGCGCCGGCATACTCCCAAGCAGGCTCTGCTCTGAATGTGCTGCCTTATCGAGTTCTTTAACAATCTCGTACGCCATCTGCGGTCCACGAAAAAAATGTGCGACCAATGCCGAAACCAGTTCCTGTCGTGAGACCCGCTTAAGGGCCCCGGCTTTAAGACCTTGGCGCAGCAAAATCTTTTCAATGCGCTTACGCTCTAAAGCACCAAAACAAACCACCGCAAAACTCTCGCGTTTAAAAACCGCAGACAAATGCACATAAATGTCCTTAAAGGCCTTAGATGACATTTTAGGTAACACGGGCGTTCCCACTACCAAGGCTCCTTCGCAACACGCTCTACACACTCTCGGTAAAGCGCCATCACCGTTTTGCACTTTTCTTGTTGGTTAAACACTCTATCACTGAGTTTGCCCACCGGCACAATTTCCCGCAACGACGAGCACAGAAAAATTTCCTCAGCACGGTGTAAATCTTCCGGCCAAAGAATATTTTCACGGATTTCAATCTTATTCGCTCTCAATAGTTCGATAATCGTTTGCCGCGTAATCCCGCCGAGTATCCCCACATCTAAAGGCGGCGTTTGCCAAATCCCATCCACATGTACAAAAATATTGGCTGTACTCACCTCGGCCACACGCCCATCCACATCCAGCATAATCGCATCATCGGCGCCATGGGTCTTTGCTTCGGAAAGTGCCAAAAGATTATTGATATAGTTCCCCGTCTTGGCCTGTGGATCGATGGCCTGTTTGATGTTGCGTTTAATCTGCGTCAAATGCAAAACGCACCCTTGTTCATAGAGCCTGGCCGGAAATTGGGGCAATTCAAGAACATAGATGAGCAAGGTAGGATGCACAGCCAGAGCAGGATCGAGTCCAAGGGGACCTGTCCCACGCGTCGCAATGACCCTCAAAGCACAATCGGGCATCCTTGATTCTCTTAAAGTCTCAACCAAACGTTCCTCTAAAATCGATTCCGACCAGGGCAAGGTAAAACCTATCTTGCTGCCAGAATCGTACAAGCGTGTACAATGAGCCGCAAATTTAAAAGGCCGCCCCGCATACACGCGCATCGTCTCATAAACAGAATCCCCATAGAGAAAACCACGGTCAAAAACCGATATCTGGGCATCTTCAGGTCGAGACATGCGACCGTTGATATTCACACACGGCCCCATTTAACGCTCCAGAATCCCCCAAGCGATGTGCTGCGCCAACATCATAATCGTATGCTGAGGATTCACACCTAAATTCGTTGGGAAAAGTGCCGAGTCGGCCACATAGAGCCCCTCAAAACCATGGACCTTACCCCAGGCATCACACACCGCATCCGCTGAATCTCTACCCATAAAAGCGGTGCCAAAGAGATGACTCGCAATCATGTTGAGCTGCTTTGGATGCACACCGTTTTCAATACCTTTAAGGGCATCCACCGACTTAATACGTTCGGGGTACCCGGCAATGCCTGGAAAAACTTCTCTGGCCCCGACCGCGAAATACATTTCGGTCAAAAACTTTAAGCCCTGTCCTAAAGTCACCTGATCTTCTGCCGTCATACGATATTGAATTCTCGGGCCAAAGAGCCCGGGACGCACCTTACCGTGGGCCTTGCCCCGAACCAATGCGGCCCATAAGCAAGCATTAGGGACATCCTGGACATTCTCCCAGAGATCGCGACCAAACCCTGGAAAACGCGTCGCAAACAACTCGTCAGGTAAGCTTAACGTTTCAAACTTAAGCCGTCGTGTCTTACGAAAATGAATGGACTCAGCCCCTTGGGTTGCACCAATGGGCGAACGTATGGGTTGGTCAAAAATACCCGTGAGCGATGAGCCTGGATGCACTTGAAAACGCTCCCCCAAAGCTTTTTTACGCACAGCCGACTGGAGTAAAACGATTGGTGTTTGGATAGCGCTCGCTGCAATAATCACCGCTTTGCGTGCCCCAAAACGCACTTTCTGCTTACCGTATTTGGCCACAACCCCGGCAGCACGGCCTCCTTCAAAAAGAACACGCTCGACACGACAACGACTGTAAAGCCGCCCACCATGCTCTAAGGCTGTCGGAATAAATTCCATATGCATGCCTAATTTATGACCACGCGGGCAGCCCTCCATGCAGCGACCAAGCCCTTCACAACCGGGCGTATACCGACGCATCGGTTGAGCGCTGATGTTCATGATTTCTGCTGCTTTGAGAAAGAGTTCGTTGTTTGCCCCATAAATGCTTGGTGCTGTTTGCTCGATCCGCATAGATGCTTCAATCGCTGTATAGGCTTTTTCTATGCGCTCAAGCGTTAAAACCTCCGCGATATGTCGATCTGTATGCCAGTCGGCAAAAACATCTTCCGGGGAGCGATGCACAATTGCCGAATTAATGACTGAAGATCCGCCCACACAAACCCCCTGTAAAACGGGAATCATTTCCGGTGGTGTTGTGGCCTGCAAGGCCGACTGACGCCACAATTTGTGCAAACCTGTCGCCGTATTGGACGCCTGATAATTTTTAGGCACCTCTTTACCTTCTTCAACAAACATCACCTCTTCACCAGCCAAAGCCAACTCCCGCCCCACGGTTGCACCAGCAGGCCCGGTCCCGACAATCACATAATCTGCCTGATCGGCCCATTTCTGACCAAGGGCTGGCTCAAGACTCCAAGCTGTTGACTCTGCTGTATCTTTGACCTGGCCCGTGAGCGGTACCCCTGCCGCTTCATAAACCTGACGGCGTGTTTCCACATCACCAAGCACCACAAGAAGTCCAAGAGCCTTAAACACATCCACAAATTTTCGAATGGGGCCTGGTGGAAAACGCAAAAGCAGCTTCAAAAAACCCAGGATAAAACGATCGTCGCGGGCGGAGAAAATCCTATTTAAAATCAGTAAAATACGAAAGAAGAACGCCAGCAAGCCCCCGAGAGGTCCCGGCAACATCACCAAGACATCTCTGGCCCGTTCTTGCGCAAGATCCGGCGCTAAGCGCTTTCCGGCAACAACCTGAGCCATTTCTGCAACGATATCCAATTGAGAACGCAAATTCTACCTTTTGATTTTAAAGCCCCAAGTCCATCGAGTTTGCCCTAATTCGGTGCCTTTGCCAATTAGAGGCTTGCCTAAAACTGCCTCTTAGAGCTAACTTTCTATGCAGAGATGACAAGCTATTTACAATCAGGTTGGTTTGGAACCGGTGGCAAAAAGCGCCTACTGACCAAAGTCATTGACGGCTCCATCGACGCTGCTGGCATGCTCCTGCGCAGCGGCGTATCCGCAAAAGAACTCGCACAGATTGCCTTTCGGGTACGCGGCCTGGTCTTCGTTGCCGATCCACTCATGGAAGGCAATAAGCGCTTCAATGAAAAAGAACAAAATGCACTTTTTGATCGACTTGAGCCGCATATACAGCACAATCCTGTCCTCGAAAGTTTTATTCATGACTGCATGGAACATGTGAACGACATTGTCGAACTCAGGGCATTTTATTTACACCTCGTGCATATCAATCGTATCTTACTCTTACTAGGTCACGCATTGCGCCAAGAAGCACCTGCCTCGAATCAACAAGTTGCGGCCACGCAACCCAAAAAGAAAACCACCAAAAAGAAAGCCACCAAAAAGAAAGCCACCAAAAAGAAAGCCACCAAAAAGAAAGCCACCAAAAAGAAAGCCACCAAAAAGAAAGCCAC
>JASMKV010000146.1 GCA_030749035.1 Myxococcota bacterium
GGAGGAAATTGTGCCACCGGCGGCAAAAAAGTAGAGACCGGGATCGATAATGGCGATGCTGGCGGTACCGCGGGCAACAACACCTTAGAGGCCGGTGAAGTCGACAAGACTTCCTATGTCTGCAATGGTAGCGACGGAAGCAATGGCAATGATGGAAACGATGGCACCGCCTATAATTCATTAGTCAACGTCAGCAATGAACCCGCCGGAAGCAATTGCGCTGCCGGTGGCAAAAAAGTAGAGACCGGGATCGATAATGGCGCTGCCGGTGGCACCGCGGGCAACAACACTTTAGAAACCGGTGAAATCGACAAGACTTCCTATGTCTGTAACGGCAGCGCTGGGGATGATGGCGACTCCTGTTCCCTTACCATGGAGAGTAAACTTACCCGATGGGACCAATATTTTCTTGAGCTTGACAATGCGCCTTCTGCTATCGCCCTGGCTGATATGGATGGTGATGGGGATTTAGATGTCCTGACGAATGGGGGCAGTTTGAGTAGTGGTGACAACAACATATCCATACTATTAAACAACAATGATGGCACCTTTGCCGCAAAAACGCAGAGCGTGGTCGGAAATCGACCCTACGATATCGCCCTGGCTGATGTGGATAACGATGGGGATGTCGATATATTGACCACCAATTATGGTGATAACGATATTTCTGTACTTTTGAATAATGGCGATGTGGCTGGAGACGGCACCTGGGATAATACGTTCGAAAAAGAAGACTATACGACAGGGGAAGAACCGACAAGTCTCGCGCTTGCTGATATGGATGGCGATGGAGATTTGGATGTATTGACTACAAATTTTGATGATGACAATATTTCCGTGCTTTTAAATAATGGCAGCGGCATCTTCGCCGCAAAAGTTGATTATGCGGCGGGAGAAGAACCTATGTCTGTCGCTCTTGGCGATGTGGATGGTGATGGCGATGTGGATGCATTGAGTGTAAATGTTGAAGATGACAATACGACCGTGCACTTAGGTAACGGCGATGGCACCCTCCAACCCATCCCCTATTATCCGGTTGGAAGATCCCCTTACGCCATTACTCTTGGCGATGTGGATAGCGATGGCGATTTGGATGCATTGAGTTTAAATTTTTTGGCTGAAAATATTTCCGTGCTCTTAAACGATGACGACGGTACCTTTACAGTCGCAGCCTTGGCACCTGCAGTCGGAAACAAACCGATGCATATTACCCTTGGCGATGTGGATGGCGATGGGGATATGGATGCTTTGGTTGCAAATTATGACGATGATGATGTTTCGGTGCTTTTGGGCAACGACGATGGCACCTTCGAAGGAAGAGAAGATTATGACGTCGGAGTTCAGCCCTACTTTGTTGCCCTTGGCGATGTGGATGGCGATGGATATTTGGATGCTTTGGTTGCAAATTATAACGATGATGATGTTTCGGTGCTTATCAATGACGGTGACGGCACCTTTACAGGCGCCGGTGATGTTTCCGCCGGTGGTGGACCCTTGGGGCTGGCCCTTGGGGATGTGGATAGTGACGGGGATTTGGATGCTCTAAGCGCAAATTATGACGACAACACAATTTCTGTGCTTGAAAATAATGGTGCTGGAAGCTTTACATTGAAACCCTCTGCACCTGCTACCGGAAACACCCCTCGCTTCATCATCCTTGCTGATGTGGATAGCGATGGACATTTGGATGCCTTGAGCGCAAATAAGACAGCTAACACAATTTCAGTTCTTCTGGGCAACAACGATGGCACCTTCGCGACAAAGCAAGATTATACCGTCGGCGACACCCCTTATGCCTTTGCACTCGGCGACATCGACCATGATGGCGATTTGGATGCGCTGAGCGCAAACTATGCTGATAACAATATTTCCGTGCTCTTAAATAACGGCGTTGGCGTCTTCGCAGCAGAAGTCGATTATCCGGTAGGCAAAGGTCCTCGCTCAATCGCCCTTGGCGATGTGGATAGCGATGGCGATTTGGATGCCGTGAGTGCCAATGCGACTTATAGCACGGTGTCCGTACTTTTGGCCTACGATGAGGTGCGTGCCGTTTGTGAAGATGGCAGCAGCGCGGTGCTGATTTCGGGGAATTAGGAAACGGAAATCGGCCACTCGCCTACTCGACTAAGCTGCGGCTATCCTTGCCTGGCACCCGCAGCAAGTCTCCGTAATGGCTCGCACGGTTTTCGGTTATCGGGCGTCGGTCATCGGTAGTCGGTAGTCGGTAGTCGGTTGTCAGCACTTAATGACTTATCGATCAATCTCCGGCGCCACCACATCCAGACTCGCAATAAACGCCACCAAATCGGCAATCATCAAGCCCGGTGATTTGTCTTCAATAATACACATGGCGGCAAACGAACCGGTACGAAACTTAATACGGCCGGCGTTTTCTGTGCCATCGGCGTAAACATAACAACCCATTTCACCGCGCGCACTTTCAACCCTTGCAAAAGCGTCTTTGCCTTTTTCCGGCTTAATCTTCTTGGGCATCTTCGCCATCACCGGCCCTTCAGGGATACCTTCTAAAGCCTGACGAATAATACGGATGGACTGACGAATTTCTTCAACGCGCACACGGAAACGGTCATAACAATCCCCGACTTCGCCTCGCCAACCCTGACCAAGCGGAATATCGTATTCGAAATCCGCATAGACAGAATGTTCTAAATCCCGACGCCCATCCCAATCCACACCACTGGCGCGCAAATTAGGCCCAACCAAACCATAGTCGATGGCATCGGCCGGAGAGATGGGGACCAAATCAGCCAAACGCTGCACGAAAATTTCATTGTGAGAAATAAAACGCTCAAACTCATCCACAATAGGCTCCAAATGGTCCATGTAGGCGAGCACTTCGGTATCATAGCCTGGCGGTAAATCCGCCATGACCCCACCAATACGATGATAATTATAAGTCAAACGCGCACCACAGAGCTTCTCGATCAGATCGTTGACCTTTTCCCGCTC
>JASMKV010000147.1 GCA_030749035.1 Myxococcota bacterium
CATGGCTTTTGGCAGAAAAAGCATCCATTGCCGACGATATTGAAGACATGCCGATGGGCATGCACACCAATCTGACCCATGGCGACGCGCTGCTCTCTGGTGGTCAAAAACAGCGCCTACTCATTGCTCGGGCAATCGCCGGCAAACCCAAAGTTATTCTCTTTGATGAAGCCACCAGTGCTCTTGATAACCAATCACAAGCCCGGGTCATGCGTAATATCGAAGCACTTAGAGCAACTCGAATTATGGTGGCCCACCGGCTTTCAACTGTTGTAAAAGCAAATCGAATCTTCGTCTTCAATGAGGGGAAAATTGTTCAGTCGGGCACCTATAAAGAACTCTACGCACAAGAAGGCTTATTCAGAGAGCTGGCCCAAAATCAAAATATCGACGCGATGGTCTAAGCAGACAAAACCCTGCACAAGGCAACTTTAACACTAAGTCTTCGAGCATGTGTCCGTGGCACGCATCAATCCATGCTAGGCCAACATCGGATCAATTTTTTCTCTATCTAAGTCGAAATTTTGCAGCGCCTCTTCCACAACATCAGAGCCAACTTCGCCTTCAAGCATCAAGGCATGCAAAGTTGCAACCACAACATGCGCCGCGTCCACTTCAAAATGCTTTCGCAATGCCTCGCGCGTATCGGAACGACCAAAACCACTTGCCCCTAAAGGCACGAAGCGCCGCGGCATAAAGCGCCCCAGCATGGCCGGCAATTCCTGTGCCCAATCACAGGTCGAAACAATCGGCCCCTTCGTTTTGTTAAGATTTGTTTCAAGATGCGAAGACTTTGGTTTTGCACTTGGGTTCAAACGATTCTCTCGCTCAACGCTTCGGGCATTTCTATAGAGTTGTTGATAGGATGTTACGCTCCAAATATCAGCAGACACATCATACTTGGATGCCAGAATTTTTTGTGCCTCAAGCGCAGAATTCATAAGTGTGCCGCTACCTAAAATTTGTGCATAATGCTTCTTGGCCTTAGCGCCAGACTTAAGTTTATACATGCCATTTAAAATCCCTTCTTTAATGCCCTTGGCTTTAGGCATGGCTGGCATGTCATAATTTTCATTATAAATCGTGATATAATAAAACACATCCTCATCATTATCGAGCATGCGCTGCAAGCCATTCTCAATAATAACGGCAAGCTCGTAAGCATAGGCCGGATCGTAAGCCATCACATTGGGAATGGTGTTGGCGACGAGTTGCGAATTGCCATCTTGATGTTGCAATCCCTCACCATTAAGGGTTGTTCTGCCGGCAGTCGCACCCATTAAAAAACCACGCCCCCTGGCATCACCAAACTGCCAAGCTTGATCACCAGTGCGCTGCAAGCCAAACATGGAATAGAAAGTGTAAAAGGGGACCATATGAATGCCGTGTTGGGCATGTGCCGTTCCTGCTGCCAGAAACGTTGCCATCGAACCTGCTTCGGTAATGCCCTCTTCTAAAAGCTGTCCATCGACAGCTTCATGGTAATTTAAGAAATGCTTCGCATCAACGGGTTCGTATTTTTGCCCCAAGGCAGCATAGATACCAATTTCCCTAAAAAGTGGATCCATACCAAATGTGCGCGCTTCATCAGGAATAATCGGAACAATATTCTGACCCAACACTTTATCCTTGAGGAGCTTTCTTAAAAGACGAACAAAAGCCATGGTTGTAGAAAATTCCAGACCTGCTTTACCTCCCTCATGAAATTCTTCAAAGACAGAGCTTGGTGGGCAAGAAATCGTCGGCGCGAGTGTTTTACGCTCGGGCACATAGCCGCCCAACACCTTACGTCGTTCTTGTAGATATTGCACCTCAGGGCTGTTTTCACCCGGGTGATAATAAGGGGCCTCATCTAAACGCGAATCGGGGATAGGTAACTCTAACGTATCTCTAAACTTCTTCAAATGGGCGTCATCCATCTTCTTCATTTGATGGGTCACATTACTCGCCTCAAAACTTTCACCCAATGTCCACCCTTTAACCGTTTTACAAAGTATCACGACCGGCGCATCCTGGTGATCGGTGGCTGCCCGATAGGCCGCATAGAGTTTTCGATAGGAGTGGCCGCCTCGACGCAGTTTTGGCAAATCCTCATCGGGAATATCCTTAACCAGATTTAAAAGCCGATCATCGGTCCCGAAAAAATCATCACGGATGTAGGCGCCATCTTCAACACAATATTTTTGAAACTGGCCATCAACACAAGTGTTCATACGATCAACCAGGAGTCCATCGACATCTTTGGCCAATAAAGGATCCCACTCTGGCCCCCAAACAACCTTAATCACATGCCAGCCGGCGCCGCGAAATACGGCTTCGAGCTCCTGAATAATCTTACCATTGCCACGAACAGGGCCATCAAGGCGCTGCAGATTACAATTGACAACAAAAATAAGATTATCGAGCCCCTCGCGCGCAGCAACAGAAAGCGCACCCAATGCTTCAGGTTCATCGGTCTCCCCATCACCTAAGAAAGCCCAAACCCGATTATCCGTCGTATCTTTCAGCCCACGGTTGTGCAGATAACGGTTGAATCTCGCCTGATAAATGGCTGAAATGGGCCCCAGGCCCATCGACACAGTCGGAAATTGCCAAAAATCTTTCATGAGCCAAGGGTGTGGATAAGAAGATAGTCCTTGCCCCGAACATTCGCGTCGAAAATGTTCAAGTTGATTTTCACTGATGCGTCCTTCGAGAAAAGCACGTGCATAAACCCCTGGAGCAGCATGCCCTTGGAAGAAGACCTGATCACCACCACAACTGGCATCCCGTCCCCTGAAAAAATGGTTGAAGCCAACTTCGTATAAACTTGCTGAAGAGGCGTAAGTCGATAAATGTCCGCCAAGTCCAGGAAATCGTTTATTCCCACGTTGCACCATCGCCATCGCATTCCAACGAATAATGCGACGAATGCGTTTTTCCATCATTTCATCGCCCGGAAATGCGGGCTCTTCTTCTGGTGGAATCGTATTGATATAAGGGGTTTGAATGAGATTAGGTAACCCCACATTGCGCTTATGGGCCTCCTGAAAAAGCTCTCTTAAAATATAACGGGCACGGGTCGGTCCAAGAGACGCGATAATGTCATCAAGCGACTCCAGCCACTCACCGGTCTCTTCGGGATCAATATCGGGCAGCTGAGATTTATATTCATCAAAGAGCATCTCTATCTCCTTTGATTAAAAACATGGCACCACACGTGGCGCATTAAGCATGTTCGCATTTACTTCAAATACCAACACAACTTGACTGGTACTTCACGTTAACCACTTTCGCCCTAAGAGGCAAACCGTAATCACCATCGAAATAATGCTCAAGTTTTAATGATTTAGG
>JASMKV010000148.1 GCA_030749035.1 Myxococcota bacterium
CGTTAAGGGGCCCTAAGGCCTCATATGGGTGAAAACGCCCCTTTTTGCGCACTCTTTCCGCTGAAACTATCCTTTGGTTTCAGTCACTTAAGAGTCCAGGCTATGGCACGAGATGTGCTTACTTTCCTTCTTTAGGAAAGCAGCCCCAATAAGCTCAAAAAAGAAGATACCAAGACCATGACTTATCACCTACCCACCACCTTGACCCGACTCTTTTTTTTCAGCCTTGTCTTTTGCGTCTCCGCCAAAGCCCAAGCACTTTGTGAACCTTCTGGGGATGCGAATGGGGATGAGGTTGTCGACGTGGAAGACGTCGTTGTCATCGTCAATCATATCCTCAGTGGCGAGCCCTTACACCCGCAGGCTGCCATCTGCGCAGACGTTGACCATAATATGACCATCGATGTTCTGGATGTCGTCATGTTGATCGATATCATCCTCTCAGATGCGGACAATAGCGATGAGGACGGTGATGGCATCGACAACGCTGATGATAACTGTCCGAACACAGCGAACCCGGGGCAGATGGATCGGGACCAGGACGGCATGGGTGATGCTTGCGACCCTTGTCCGCAGGACCCGGAAAACTCTGAAGGTTGCGAAGAGCCCAATGATGATGGCGAAGATCCGGCGCAAGAGACACTGGCGCAAACCACCATGGATTTATGGACCGGCGAACAAAAGGCCCTCTTTATTTGGGTGCACCCTGAAGGCACGGAGCCGAATATGAGCCGAGAAGAGCTCGAGGACTTTTTGGAGGATGTGGACAATTGGTTTCAGGAAACTTCCGGTACGGATGAGAATGGTGAGCCGAAGGTTTGGTTCAGCTGGGATATCGCCGGCCCCTATGAAACAGACGATGCACACCACAATGAATCGGAAATCTATGAGCTGGTCTACGCCGATGAAGATGCAGAGCTCGACGAACTCAATACCTATAAACGCATGGTGCTTGGCCTGCAGGGTTACGATGGGGCCTCCATGTCCACCCATGGGGTGCAGGAGCTAACCATCGATACGGATGAAGGTCCCTATACTTTGCGCGCCTCACGCTGCCGCGTCACCCATTTCGCCAACACCAACCAAAAGCTCGGCACCACCTGCCACGAATTGGGCCATAGCTTTGGACTCTTTCATGCGCGTTTTGACAGTGAACTGACCGGCTGCGTTGAAGAATACGGCAACCACTTTGACACCATGGGCGGCTCCACCCATCGCAAACACTTTGGCGCCCCTTATAAGCACCAACTAGGATGGCTCAGTGATGCGCAGGTGCAAACGGTGAGCGCAAGTGGTGAGTACCTTTTGCGGCCCCTTGAAGGTGCGGAGCCCAAAGCTTTGCGCATTTCAAGAGGCGTCTTCGATAATGATTCGCAAGAAGAAGAATACTATTATCTCGAAGTAAGGGAAAACGAGGAAGGCAGCCTGGCCCTTCCGGGCATCATCATCAACGAAGCGACGCCCTATTCACATTATGGTTATCCTTCCTGGAAGGCTCTGGCCGTCGATGCGACGCCAGAGACACAATCCGTATCCTCGAGTGATTTTCAATTGCCCACGGCCCGCACCTTCAGCGATGCGGCGCTTGGGGTGCACATCACCACTTTGGAAGTGCTTGAGTCGCATACCCGGGTCTATATCCATTTTGACGATGGCACAGATAACGCCTTGCCGGAAATTCCAAGTATTGAAGCGGTGGACCACCATGGTCAGTGGTCGTTTTCTGTGGATGCAGTCGACGCTGATGGCGACCCATTATTGGCTTTCTGGAATATGGAAGTGGGTTCCGGTCAATTCTATAGCCCAAACAATTTTGCAATCGGTGACACGGAGACAACAATCGACTACAGCTTTACGCTCTTACGACCGCGAAGGGTACATGTTTTCGTCACTGACCAGCGTGGCGGCACGGCTTCGGCCCGGGTTGATATTTTAGACTACGAGAATGAGGCGCCGGTCTTTAGCAGACTTGATGTCCATGCCGTCGGAACCAATAGTTTCAAGTTCGTGCCGAGGGTTGAGGATAATGAACTTCTCTCCTGGGCATGGGATTTTGGTGATGGTCAGACTTCAAACGCCAAGACCCCTACACATACCTATGCGGAATCCGGCGAATACACGGTCATCGTCGAAGTTTCCGATGGGCAGTACAGCGTCACAGAAGAGACCGTCGTGGACACGGCTGATGCGGAAAATCAGTTGCCCATCGCCGATGCGGGAGATAACCTGTGTGTCGCTCCAGGGCAAACTTTTACTCTCGATGGTTCGGGCAGTGACGACCCGGACAATTACCCTGTGCTGAACTTACGCTATACCTGGTCTTCAGCAGACGGCATTGACATCGATTCACCCGGTGACCCTATCACAGATGCCATTGCGCCTGTGCTATCTGGCACCTACAGCATTGGTCTTCAGGTCAATGATGGAGAGGCAAGCTCTTACGACACCTTAGAACTCACAGTGAGCACAAGTTGCCCTTAGGCAATGGCTTGCCATAATTCCAGCCCTGTTTTATAGCGCTGCATAACCTTTCACAAAGGATGCAGAGAAATGGCACATTCGCTCAAACCAGGTGTGGTTACCGGTCAAGATTATCAAAAACTCGTTGCTGCGGCTAAGGAAGGCGCCTATGCTTTTCCGGCGGTTAATGTGGTCGGCACCAACAGTGCCAATGCGGTCTTAGAAGCGGCCGCCAAAGCCAAATCTGATGTGATTATTCAGCTCTCCAATGGTGGCGCACAATTTTTCGCCGGCAAAGGCTGCCCGGATGCCTTTAACGCTAAAGTGTTAGGCGCTGTCTCTGCAGCGCAACATGTGCATACCATGGCGGAGCATTATGGCGTCTGCGTTGTATTGCACACCGATCACGCCAACATGAAACTCGTGCCTTGGATTGAAGCGCTGCTTACCCATGGCGAAGACTTTTATGAGAAGCAAGGCAAGCCCCTCTACTCTTCGCATATGCTCGACCTCTCCGAAGAGACGTTGGATGACAACATCAACGAGTGCGCCAGACTTTTAGAGCGCATGGCCAAAATCGACATGAGCATTGAAATTGAACTCGGTGTCACCGGCGGTGAGGAAGATGGCGTCGGTCACGATATCGAAGAAGGCGCGGATAATTCCAAACTCTACACCCAGCCCGAAGAAGTGCTGCAGGCCTATGAGCGTTTGAACAGTTTAGGGCATTTTTCTGTTGCCGCATCCTTTGGCAATGTGCACGGGGTTTATAAGCCTGGCAACGTCAAGCTGCGTCCTGATATTTTAAAGAACTCCCAGGAACTCGTCAAAACAACCCACGGCACCGACGACAACCCTTTAAATCTCGTTTTCCACGGAGGCTCGGGTTCGGA
>JASMKV010000149.1 GCA_030749035.1 Myxococcota bacterium
AAGAGGCCCCGGGATCTCAATCAAAGCGCAGGATGCATTCTGAAAAAAAGCTTCTACTTCACTCGCCAAATCAACGCCTTCGACCACACATCGGCCATCATCGGAGTTTCGATGGGCCGCATTGTTTAAACGGGTTTCTGAAAAAAAAGTCTTTGGTGCCAGACATGCCATCATGGCAGGCAAAAACAGACAAAACGCAGATGCGCGCAGGCTGGGACAAAAAAAGCAATGCATAGATCAATCCATGACAGCAAGTTTTGTTCCACTTGCTCTTACAAGAAAAAAGTTTTTCCTTACAGTTGCTTAGGATAAGGCGCTAAAAAAGAAAAAGGGGAAGAAAGGCCACAAAACCAAAAAACTGCTGCCTTCTATGACGAGCTGCGCACAAACACATCATCCGCACAAATCGATGCCATATGCACCACATCACGCACTTCATCACCGCGCTGCAAGACATGCACCGGTTTCCCCAGTCCGGAAAGAATGGGCCCTATCAGCTCCGCATCCGCCAAGCGCTGCATCAACTTATAGGCAATATTTGCTGCCGCAAGATTCGGACAAACCAGAACATTCGCCGAGCCTTTAAATTTCATGAAGGGATAATCTTCCTGAATCGATTCAACCAAAGCAGTATCGGCTTGCATCGGCCCATCAATTAAAAGTTCCGGGTCAAGCTCGTTAACAATCTCAATCGCTTCTTCAATTCTTCGGGTGCGATGCCGCGAAGTGGAACCGAAATTAGAATAGGACAGCATGGCGACTTTGGGTTTCACCAGAAAGTGTCGTGCCACTCTTGATGTTTGAATGGCTATCTCTGCTAAGGTTCGCGCATCGGGATAGACATTAACCGTCGCATCCGAAATAAACATAACACGCCCTTTGGTCAAAAGCATGTAACAACCAATAACGCAGTGGGCCTTAGGCGCGACACCACAAACCTCCAAACATGGCTTTAGTATATCTGCATAATGCTGCTCAATGCCACCAACATAGCCGTCCGCATCACCGGCTTTGACCATCGCCGCGCCGTAATAAATACGCGAGCGCATCGAACGCTTGGCGTCCACAAGAGAAACACCCTTGCGGGCGCGTTCTGCGCACAAACTTTCTGCATAAGCCTGCATTTGCCCTGTTTCTTTCGACGGGTCGACAACCGTGCATTCAAAATCCACATGCAACTCTTTTTTGAGTTCTTCTATACGTTGCGCATTGCCAAGCAAAATCGGCTGGCAAATATCCGCTTCGACCAACTCAGCTGCGGCAAGAACAATCTTCTCATGGTCGCCTTCCGGGAAAACAATGCGAACGCCACGCCCTCGAACCCTATTTTGCACCGTGCGCATCGTGCTGTAACTGGCGCCTAAGCGAGCTTCAAGCTGCTCTTTATGTCGACCCATATCGTATTCTTCAGGCTTAAGCCCAGCAACGCCCTCGTTCACCGCCGCTTGCGCCACCGCCGAAGCAACCCACATCAACACCCGTTCATCGAAAGGCTTGGGGATAATATATTCCTTCCCGTAAACAAGTTTTTCTCCATCGTAGGCGCGTGCCACACTGTCGGGAACCGGTTCTTTTGCTAAGGCGGCCAATGCATGGCAGGCTGCCATTTGCATCGCCGTTGTAACGTCCCTGGCGCGAACATCCAAGGCGCCTCTGAAAATATACGGAAAGCCCAAAACATTATTGACCTGGTTGGAAAAGTCCGAACGCCCGGTCGCCACAATGGCATCATCACGCGCCGCAGAAACCTCATCAGGCATAATTTCTGGAGTAGGGTTGGCCAAAGCAAAAACAATCGGCTTAGGCCCCATCGTCTTAATCGCCTCCCCATCCAAGAGACCACCACGGGACAGCCCTAAAAACACATCGGCTCCGACCAGCGCTTCCGCCAAGGACCCTGATGCGCTGGCATGGGCAAAATGCGCCTTGTGCTCATTGAGCTCGCCTGCATCCAAACGAGCTTTGCTAATGACACCTTTCGAGTCACACATAATAACATTTTCTTTTTTTACACCAAGTGCCACATAGAGCTTGGCACAGGCTATCGCCGAAGCCCCCGCGCCACTGACCACGACCTGAATGTCTTCAAGTTTCTTATTCTGAAGCTCCACCGCATTCAAAAGCGCTGCACCGGAAATAATCGCCGTACCATGCTGATCATCATGCATCACAGGAATATCTGTGCGCTTGGCAATCTCCCGCTCTATTTCAAAACATTCGGGCGCTTTCACATCTTCAAGATTAATCCCACCAAAGGTTGGTGCAATCCGTACCACCGTATCGATAAATTCCTGAGGATCTGTCGCATCAACTTGGATATCAAACACGTCAATATCCGCAAAGGTCTTAAACAAAAGCCCCTTGCCTTCCATCACCGGCTTTGAAGCCAAAGCACCAATATCCCCTAAGCCCAACACTGCCGTACCATTGGAGATCACCGCCACAAGATTTCCTTTTGCGGTGTACTTGTAAGCGCTTTCTGGTTTCTCAGCGATTTCCAGACAGGGATAAGCCACGCCTGGTGAATAGGCCAGAGTCAGGTCACGGGCTGTGGCGTGGGGTTTGGTGGGAACGGTCTTGATTTTCCCTTTTGGTTCGGCTTCGTGATAAGCAAGAGCATCACGCTTGAGTTGTGCATCACTGCTCTTCTTGTCCATAGCCAGCTCCCTTCACAAATCCAGAGGTAAATCTAACCCACTTTAGACTTGGAATCGAGCCTTTTAAAATTAGCGCAGCGCGCCTTCTTTAAGGCTATCAACCACGCTTGGATCAGCAAGTGTGCTCACATCACCCAAATCATCACTTTGTCCTGCAGCAATCTTGCGCAAAATACGGCGCATGATTTTACCGCTGCGCGTCTTGGGCAATCCAGGACTAAAATGAATCCAGTCCGGTGAAGCAATGGGACCAATGTCCTTGCGCACCTGCTCGACAAGACTCTTTTTCAAAACCTCATCGGCTTGCTGTCCTGCATTGAGAATCACATAGGCATAAATGCCCGTGCCCTTAATCTCATGAGGCGCCCCAACAACGGCCGCTTCTGCAACTGCTTCATGGGCAACCAAAGCACTTTCGACCTCTGCGGTGCCCATGCGGTGTCCAGAGACATTCAACACATCATCAACGCGTCCGGTGATCCAATAATAACCATCATCATCGCGCCTACAGCCATCACCAGTAAAATACTTACCTGGAAATTGAGAAAAGTAGGTGTCTTTAAAACGCTCATGGTCGCCATAAACCGTGCGCATCATTCCCGGCCATGGAAATTCAATACAAAGATTACCGCTAACATCATTGCCCTCAAGCCTTTGCCCTTCATCATCAACCAGAACTGGCTGAATACCGAAAAAGGGTAAAGTTGCAGAACCTGGCTTAAGAGGCGTCGCCCCAGGAAGTGGCGCAATCATCATACCGCCAGTTTCGGTCTGCCACCAGGTATCGACAATCGGACAACGTCCCTCACCGACCACGTCATAATACCAACGCCA
>JASMKV010000150.1 GCA_030749035.1 Myxococcota bacterium
AATCAACTTCCTGAAGCGAGCAAAGCCCTTTATGCCCTCATTGAAATCGATCCTGGCAATCAAGAAATTCATCTTCTCCTCGCCCAACTCCTTGAACAGCAAAACGATGTTCAAGGCGCCTTGGCCATTTATAAAAAAATGGACTCCAGTTCATCACAGAGCAAAGAACATCGCTCCACCATTGCACAATTGGAGCTGGAGACTAAAAATCCAAAACTGGCCAAAGCCCTTTTAAGCGACGGCGAACTGCCCCATGATACTTTGAGCACAAAAATCCTCAAAGCCAAAAATGCCGGCAAAACAGGACAATGGAGCACCGCTTTGGGGATTTATCAGGACTTATATGAAGAACATCCAAGCAACCAAGCCCTGCTTGTGCTTTATACACAAGCGCTGGCCAAAGCGGGGAAGAGTCCAAAAGCCATAGAACTTTTAAAGGCTGCGGTCAAAAACGACACGCCTACCCTACAACTTGAGCTTGGCCGTCTCTATCTCACCGGCGAGCAGTGGAAGCTAAGTCAAAAAGCTTACGAAAAAGCGGCTCAACATCAACGCACCAAAGTCGATGCCTATCTGGGACTGGCTAACCTGGCCTATGCTTTAAACGACGCGCCACATGAAATTCAATTCCTCAAACAGGCTCTGCAATGGGATCCACAACATCTGCATGCCCGCATCAGCCTTGGCAAAGCCCAACATGCCCAAGGCCAATACCCACAGGCACGACAATCTTATAACAAAGCCCTGAAGCAAGCCCCAAACAACGAAAAAATCTATTATTTACTAGGCTTTACATGGGAGCGACTCGGCCAAAAGGAGCGCGCCCTGAGCGCTTTTAAGAAAGCATTGAAGCTTAAACCGGACTTTAAAGAGGCAAAATCAGCGATCGAAAAGCGTCAGAGCCCGTAAATCAAATTTACCGCGCCCCATCCTTTCCTTGCAGGGGCGCCCAGACTATGAGATGACCCCCAAAACGGATTAAAAACGTGGCAACATTCGTCACTTAGCGTTATCATGAGTATCTTTTAAGTAGGGATAATATATGCGCCACTTTCTTGTCTTTGGATTGCTTGTTCTTTGCTCATTAAACACCGCCTGCGAAAAAGAGATCTCGCAAGGCGATGGTTGCAACCTCATTGTTGGTGACCTAGTGGTCAGTGAATTGATGCTCAACCCGGTCGGCAGCGACACTGGCAGAGAGTGGATTGAAATTTACAACGCCTCTTCGGAAAGCATTATTTTAAATCGGGTTATTTTTCGAGTCGCTGGTTCCGGTGAAGCTAAAGATTATACGGTCCGCGGAGCACCGAGCGTGGCCGCCAAAAGTTATTTTGTGATGGGCGATGGTAACATTGATGAACTCGAATATCTTGATTTCAGCTATGATGATGGCATCTCGGCCTTCAACAACACCGTCGGCAGTGTGCAAATTCTTTGCAAAGACGATGTCATCGATCAAATCGTCTACGGTGGCGAAAGCGACATCGAAGCGCCTGACGAAGGCAAAAGCCTGGCTTTTGAAGGCGGCGTTGCGCCAAGTTACGAACTCAACGATGACAGCACCTACTGGTGCTCAGCCACCGAAACCATCACCGACGATGTCGATGGCAACAAAGGCACGCCCGGAAACACCAACGGCCTGTGCGGCTTTGCCACCTGCGATGACAACGGCACGGTCCGCGATGTGGTGCCACCAACCAGCGGTGATTTGATCATTACGGAGGTCTTCGGCAACGCCAGCGGTTCGGACACAGGCAAAGAATGGATTGAAATTTATATGGCCGGATCGACAACGGTTGACCTCAATGGCTTGAGCCTGGTCATCACCAAAACCACTGAAGATGATGGGGCCCAATCGAGTGAAAAGATCTGGTTAGAAGGCACCAACTGCACAAGCGCCAGCAATGGTGCGTATTTTGTTATCGGCGCATCAACGGACACCAGCGAAAATGGCGGGGTGAGTGTCGACGTTCTCGCCAGCGACTTAAGCATGGGCAACAGCAATATCGAAAAACTCACCATCGATCTTAAGCACGGCTCCACCATCATCGACACCGCTATTGTTGGCGAACCCTTCGACGGCAAATCCACCGCCTTGGATCCAGCCTATTTAAGTTCAAGCGGCAACGACTTGGCCAGCAATTTTTGTGAAGCTACAGTCACCGGGATCTTTGATGAAATCGGCTCCCCTGGCCAGGCCAACACCGATTTATGTGGCGGCACCTGCAACGATGGCGGCACGGCGCGCGCCATTGTCGCCCCTGCGGCCGGAGATTTCGTCATCAATGAAATCTATGCCAATGCGCAAGCGACCGGCGGCGCCAACGAATGGATCGAGCTCGCCATCGAAAGTGAAAGTGCCATTGACCTCAATGGTCTCGAAATGTCCATCACCGCCACCAGCACGCGGGTTTGGACCCTCGACAGCAATGACTGCATTGAAGTCAGCAAAAGTACCACCCCTTATGTGGTCATCGGCACAGACAGCATGAGTGAGATTCCTACCGCACTGAACGCCAGCTCAACGGGAAGTCTTTATGACAGCGCGGCAACCATC
>JASMKV010000151.1 GCA_030749035.1 Myxococcota bacterium
CGCCAACGAAGGGGTGATGGTTAAGAGCCGATTATAAGGGAGAAAATATTATGAATAAATCGGATTTAATTAATATGTTAGCGGATAAGTCAAAGTTACCTCATAAAAAGGTTGAGGATTTTGTGCATCTTATTTTTGAAGAGATGACACAGGCTTTGGCGGATGGCAAACGGATTGAATTACGGGGATTTGGCTCCTTTGTGAGCAAGTCTTATCGCGCAAGAATGGGGCGTAACCCGCGGACCGGTGAGAGTATTGCTGTGCCCGCCAAACGGCTGCCTTTTTTCAAGGTCGGTAAAGAGTTGCGTGAGCGTGTCAACGCGGGCGCTTCGGCAAATGCTGCGCCAGCCGCAGAAGTCGTCGCCGATCCCAACCCAGGTGGGTTTGGAGACGGCTCTCCAAGCTTCTAGCCTGAGCGCTATTCTTTTTCTTGGTCGAGGGCGACACTGGCCGTCAGGAGCCATTCAGCCGAGCCTGTGCGTTTGCTCAGCGCGGTTGAAGTGTTGTCGTTGTTGATAAGACCGATAAAGCTGAAACCAAATTGCCCGCCCAGGGCAATGTCTTTGGTGAGAAAAAAGTCCAAACCAATCAGTCCTCTACCACCCCAAGTCAATTGATTTGAGCTGTAACCCAGGAGACGCCCTAAGAGGAGCTGGCCTTGCATATAGGGGGAAACAGGAATGGAGAGTCCGGTCACCCGATAGCGGGCGCCAACCCTTGCTTCGATGGGGTGTGAAGCACCGATACCGACGCCAAGCTCCCCGATCGCTGACCAATGCTCGATAAAAGGATATTCGACTTGACCCGAAAGAATGAGTGCCTTGCTTAAGTCACTTGGATCGGCTTGAAGTTCCAAGCCAGGCCCCAGACCACCGCTTAACCATATGCTGCCCGCCTCCATGCTGCGCGCAGACACCACACTGCTCACACCCATAAGTGCAAGCGTAAACAAAAATATGAGTCGTTGACGCATGGTTTATAGGTGCAATCCGATTTTCATGCCCCAGGCGGTCAAATCAATTTTGGTGTCGGCGAGCAGATCACTTGCGTTGAGGCTGGTTGGACTGACTGAATCGCCAGCGGCAAAGGCGGTCGTTTCACCAGTGAACTCAAGTTCCCCCTCGGCTTGATAATATTTAAACTCAACAAAGAATTTTTTGGCAAAAACAAAACCGAGGCCACCTTGCCAGCCATAGGGGGCATAGTCCTTAATGCTTGTTTTAATGCCATCAATGTTAATGGCCTGATAGCCATTGAGGTTGTGCAAATCTTTAGCGACCTGGCCTTTTCTTAAGGTCATCGTCATCGGCAGAAAGGCGACACCGCCGCCCTGGAGATAGAGTTCATGTCCTTTGATGGGAAGATGAATGCGGGTAACCGCTTCGGCTGAAAATAAATGACTTTGAAACCAGTCTGTGCCGTCTAAGCTATTTTTGTCTGCAGCGCATATGGATGAGGTGTTATCGCTTTGTTTGAGACAACCGCCGGGGATCCCGCCAAGGTGATAGTAGGTCAGAGAGATGGGTATAGAAACAAATTTGCCGAAGGTCAGAGAAATCCCTCCACCTAAACCGAGGCCGCCTCCGCCCCCTATAGGTTGTAGAAAGCTTAGGCCTACACCGGAAGCGAACGCCGGTGCGGGCAAGAAGATGGTGAGGAACAATAAAGTATGGCATAGTTTGGTGAAGGTTTTAGGCTTTTGTGGAATAATTCGCATGCAGACGTTTCTCCGGTATTGAGCTTTGTTCAAGGCCCTTTGGGGCCTGAGATATGCCCTTGGAAACCATAGAGCGAGGTGAAGTGCAAGTTTTTAGCAGATGTATTCTCAGCGTTTGTGTGGCGTTGATAACAAGTTGCGAAGGTGCATCACGTGAGTACGGTCAACTTGTCACGCATGCGTCTTGGCGTGTGGTGAGCGCATCGCAAGACCCTTTTGCCGAGCATCGTCCCGATGCGATCACATGCCCAGACTACAGCTATCAGGTTGAAGGGGAAGGGGATGCAGAGCTTTTTGAGATAGAAACGGATCAATGCAACTATGTGACTCTGAGCCAGGATACATTGCTGGACGTGCGTCGTGGCGATGAGATCGAAATTGTTTTATGGCACCTTAATCTTATTGCAGCACAAGAGGCCCAGGCGCATGTGGCTTTACAATTGGGTACTGAGTTGCTGTGGGAGCAGACGATCGATATCCCCGGTGCCGAAGCCATGTATACGCCGGTGGTGACCTTAAGCGGAGATTGGCCCAAAGCGACCCCCGTGTATTTACATTTGCACAATCATGGCGCCAATTCATGGCGCTTTTTGACCCTTGCGTCTCGGGAAAGCCTTGAAGAATAAGTGTTTTCTGACTTGTCAGGCAGGTGTGTGAGAGGCTATAATGCGCAAAGAAATTTTTAGCCCGGAAAGTTGCTCTTATGAAATTGTCATTCACATTGCCCTCACTGTGCTTGCCGTTCGTTTTTGTTCTTGCCGCCTGCTCAGGCAAGGAACCGGCGACGATGCTCACTTACAATCAGGATGTTGGCGCTTTACTCAACGCACGTTGTGCCAATTGCCATTTTGAAGGCGGTGTGGCGCCTTTTGCTCTGGAAACCTACGAGCAGGTCTATAACCAGCGCTATGCGATTCGTGCGGCGGTGATCAATGAGACCATGCCACCCTGGCAGCCTGCCGATGGCTGCAATACTTATGAAGGGGATTTTAGTCTAAGCGCCGATCAGATCGCGAGCATTGTTGAATGGGTTGATCACGACGCACCGCAAGGCGATCCCGTTGATGATGTCAATGCCAGCGCCAGTGCTTTGGTCACCGGTGGTGATGGCGAAGAAGGCATGAGTCGTATCGATTTGAGCATGCAAATGCCGCAAGGATATGAGCCACAACTCTTCCCCGATGATTACCGTTGTTTCTTACTCGATTGGCCCGAGACCGAACTCAAATATGTGACCGGATTTCATGCCGAACCAGGCAATATGCAAATCGTCCATCATGTGATTGCTTTTATGATTTCGCCTGAAGATGCTGCGGACTATGCCGCCCTTGACGCAGAATCCAGCGCGCCGGGGTATACCTGTTTTGGTGGCCCTGGTGGTGATCCGAGTTCAGCGGTCGGCTGGATAGGGGCTTGGGCACCAGGCGATCCTGGCGGCAATACACCAGCGGGCACCGGTATTCCAGTCGCGCCGGGTTCGAAGGTGGCCTTGCAGGTGCATTACGATTCGGCCCTGTATGTCGAGGGGATGCTTGATCAGACCACGGTGCATTTTAAAATTGATGACACGGTTGAAAAGCCGGCCTTTGTTTTGCCTTTTACCAACTACCAGTGGTTAAGCGGCAGCGGCATGGATATCCCCGCCGGGGAAGCCTCGGTCAGCCATTCATATCTTTTTGACCCAACGCCATTCTTAGGGATGTCGCTTTTATCCGATGGACTTATTCCAAGTAATACCGCTTTTGAAATCCACAGTGCCGGCCTACATATGCATGAGCTTGGCAAAGAGATTAAGGTTGAGGTGCATCGCGCCAATGGTGATCGCGCTTGTCTTCTGGAGATCGATGACTGGGATTTTAACTGGCAAGGGGGCTATTCCCTGGAGAATCCCGAAGTCTTTGAGCCCGGTGATAAGCTCTACATTGAGTGCGAATGGGATAACTCTGTGTCCAATCAGCGGGTTATTGATGGCGAGCCCCAGGAGCCGCGCGATGTGCATTGGGGTGAGGGCACCAGCGATGAGATGTGTCTTGCTGTCATCTATATCACAGCCCACTAAGACAGGAATTTGATGGATAAGATAGACGCTGCCTTGAAGGTTTTGCGGGATAACCTGCCCGCAGCCGTCAAGCACGTGATGTCGACTTTGGAAGAAGCAGGCCTTGAGGTCTACATCGTTGGCGGTGTGGTGCGCGATGCTTTTTTAGGCCGTGTGGCACCGGATTGGGACTTGGCGACAAATGCATTGCCCGAAACGGTTGCCGACCTTTTCCCGCGCGTTGTTCGGGTGGGGGAAAAGCATGGGACCATCAAAATCCTTGCGTCCGGGGCCGAAGTCGAAGTCACAACATATCGAGGTGAGGGCGCCTATGAAGATGGCCGTCGACCAAGCTCGGTGGTTTTTCATCGCGAGATTGAGAAGGATTTAGCCCGTCGTGATTTTACGGTCAACGCCATGGCCGCATCACCCTTACGTGATCACTTTGTCGATCCCTTCGCTGGCGTTGATGATATTGAAAACCGTGTG
>JASMKV010000152.1 GCA_030749035.1 Myxococcota bacterium
ATCAGAGCAAGGTTCAGGCCAGGATCCCTGAGCGACAGGAACAAACTGATTTTATAACAATTTTTAAGCAGTCCTGGCTGAACCATGAGTATAGAGGCAACAGAAGAACCCCATGTTGTTAAAGGTATCGTTTGCGTAAAAGCTCGCGCAATCGCCTTATAATCCCACACCTCTGCGGCCAGAGCGCCATTCTGCGAAAAGGATTAAAATTGTACAAAAGAGCCCCGCCTGTACATTGCTCACACCTTCAGCAAATCCAAGGCCCCGGAAAGCGTTAAAAATGCCCTTTCACTCTAAAGGGTTGGAGGCTGAGCGGTAAGGACCTCATTGGCCCGCCCCTTGCAATTACCTCAGGAGCACAAAGTTTTGCTTCTCAAGTTAAGGAGAAAATGATGTTTAAAAAGGGTCCACAACTCAAGCTTCAAGCGGTGTTAGTCTCCTATCTTTTTCTTTTAAACTCCTGCGGCTTTGACACCATTCCTATCATGCAATCTCAAAACCCTATTCAGGTCGCTGCAAAAAGGGATAGCAATGGTGCAAGAGAGTCCACACCCGAGTGTACCTGTGAAATTCAAGCCGACGATGTTGGTGATATTTATACACCCCTCCAGCAGACCATCAGCGGTAACAACTCTGAGTGCGACGAGACCTCCGTTATCTGTATTGCCGATGCGCACTGCATCTTAAGCCAGCAGATTCTTATCGACCGCCCCTTAACCATTAGGGGTAGTTTTGAGAGCACACAAGTGGTTGCGCAGGGAAGCCATCGCCACTTTCACATCCACACCAACAACAACGACCCGGTGGTCTTATGGAACCTTAGTTTGAGCCATGGGATTGCCGAGCAAGGTGGGTCGATATTCATAGAAGAGAGTAATGTACAAATCCACAACACCCATTTTACAAACAACCGGGCTCGGCAAGGAGCGGCCGTATACGCTCAACAAGACGCAACCCTACAAGCCGACAACCTCACTTTTACTGACAACAAGACACCCTATTGTGGCGATGGTCTGGTCGACGGCAGCGACGGCGCATTGGGTGATTTCGCCGAGGTCTGCGACGATGGCAACGGTGACGGTAATGATGGCTGTTCAGCTGCATGCCTGGTCGAAGATGGCTGGGAATGTGATAGCGAAGAGCCGTCCAATTGCGTCCCGATTGTCATTGAGGGCTGTACCGACGAGTCCGCTTGCAACTACAATATCGAAGCCACTCTAGACGATGGGGCGTGTGCCTATGCTCAAGAATATTACGATTGCGATGGCAATTGTTTAAGTGACAGTGACAGTGACGACGTCTGTGATGAGTTTGAAATCGCGGGCTGCACCGACGAGTCTGCTTGCAACTACAATCCGGCGGCCACTGACGACGATGGGGCGTGTGCCTATGCTCAACAATATTTGGATTGCGATGAAAATTGTTTAAACGACAGCGATGGCGACGGCGTATGCGATGAGCTTGAGATAACAGGCTGCACAAACGATTCTGCATGTAATTATGATGCAAATGCCACCGATGATGATGGATCATGCATTATCTTGCCAATACCTTCAGTCGTTGATTGCAACGGAAACTGTTATAACGACAGCGATGGCGACGGCGTATGCGATGAAAACGAGATAGTTGGCTGTCAAGACAGCAATGCCTGTGATTATAATGCAAGTGCTACAGAAGAGGGAGGTTGCAACTATGGACCCGATGAGGACGGAAATGACATCTGCGATGCATACCAACCCTACTACTACCCTGTCGAATGGAATTTTGTTTCTTTACCATGCCAGGTTCCGTCAGCAGCAAAAGAGGATGTTTATCCTGATTCGGGCTCAGCATATAGATTTGATGGTACCTATGAAGCTATCAGCGACCTCGTTGCCGGTGAGGGCTATTGGCTGCACTTCGATTCGCCAAGACTCATGAGTTTTACCTGCGATGCGCCCCTGGAAGAAGTGGATATTGAGCTGCAAGAAGGGTGGAATCTCATTGGCGGTCTTTCTAAAAGTGTTGACATCGCAGAAGTGATTGACCCGGAAGGCATTATTGTTGCTGGAACACTTACGGAGTTTGGCGGCACATATAGTCCGCATGAGTCAACAATTGAACCTGGACGCGGCTACTGGCTTCGAGCTCACACCACAGGCATCATCGAACTCAGCCATAATGACTTTCCTGAATGCCCCGAATCAGCGACGAAAAATGGAGGCTATTGCATCTGTGATAATAACTATATTGGAACAATCACCTGGGATTTGGATAATGGACAATATCTTGGTGAGTGTTTTTCGGATGAGGACGGCGATGGTGTAAGTGACGACGAAGATGGCTGTCCTGCGGATCCAGAAAAGCAAGCGCCGGGACAATGTGGATGCGGCGTGTCGGATTCAAACTATGTGATTTGGTACCAAGATCAAGATGGTGATGGTGATGGTGACCCAGACAGCACGACCTTCGCGTGTTCCCAGCCTAGCGGCTATGTGACCAACAACTCCGATAGCGATGACAACTGCACCAGCAACTGGCACGACTGTAACGGTGTATGCGATGGTAGCGCCCAAAACCAGACCTACTACTACGATGGCGATGGTGATGGCTTAGGGGCGGGTTCTGCAAGCATATACTGCAATGCGAATGTGCCTAGCGGCTATGTGAACAACAACTCCGATAGCGATGATGACTGCACCAGCAACTGGCACGACTG
>JASMKV010000153.1 GCA_030749035.1 Myxococcota bacterium
TCCAGCATGAAGGCTTAAGGAGAAACACAACAAAAGCCCAAGCGTGATAAAAGGCCGCACTAACATTTAATTGGACTTCGCCTCAGCAGCTTGAGCCTGGCCGACATCTGCATCTGCTTTCGTCAGCTTCTTTAATCGCACTTCGATATCATCTTTCAAAGAAGACTCCGGGAAGTCTTTTTGCAAACGCTCAAGGACGTTACGTGCTTTCTCCGCTTCACCTTGCTTCTGCAGCAAGCGCGCCTGGTGCAAACCGGCATAGTCCGCATAAAAATGGTTTTTATCCCTGGCCAGCGCCGCAAAGGCGGCCAAAGCCTGATCGGACTTGCCTAAATCCTCAAAGAGATAGGCCTGTCGCTCCTTGGCGAGAAAATACAGCTCATCGGATACCGATAAGGACTCTGCCAAGGCGCCAAAAATCTCCAATGCCACATCCTTGTTCTCGAGTTTGGCCTCTAACGAACCGATATAAAATCGTGCCAGCGCGCCCACGCCCGATGAACCACCGACTTCCTGGACCTTTTTAAAGGCCGTGAGCGCCGCTGCCCACTTTTCTTTTTCTGTGTCAAACAAGGGTCCCTGCGCATCCTCTGCCCGGTCTGCTTCGGCAATAACTTCGGTCTCCATCACCTGCATCGCCTCTTGAAAGGCCTCTGAGGCATGATGGTCACGCATCTGAAGATACTCAAAAACGCCCCACGTACCCAACACCAAAACCACGCCAGCCACGCTGGCGGCAATGATTTTCGACCTATTGTGTTGCGCCCACTGCACGCTTTGCCCAGCTGCTGCAATAAACGCGTCGTCTTTTTTCAATAATTCCTTACGGGATATTTTCTTTGCCACGGCATTTTCCTCCCATTTTCCGGGCCAGTTTTACCTTAATCGAGAATAAAGGTCTACACCTAAGCGCCTTTTCTAGCCGCTATTGTACTGCAATATTGGACAGAAATCGCCTTTTGCAGAACCTTGAAGCCGCGGTTCCCAGTAAAACAAGCGCAGCTTATGCTGCATCCGCGTTGCTTTTGAATTTGCGACTTAGCATGTTCAAGCCCGCAATCAGAAAAAGGCCCAAGGTCAAAGCAATCACCCAGTTGCCCAAGAGGACATAGAAGGTTTGTCCGCTGTGTGGCACCACATCATAGAGCGTGATGGCCGATGCGTTATGTTTTGTCGGTGCCCACATGCGTCCCTTGGGGTCAAAAAAAACAGAAATTCCCGTGTTTGCACTGCGTGCTAACCAGCGTCCGGTTTCCACCGCACGCAAGGCGTAAAAATCACGATGCTGATACGGCGCACTCGACACACCATACCAAGCATCATTGGTGAGATTGGCCAGGATGGTTGCGCCGGCCAGAACATGCTCGCGGGATATTTCCGGAAAGATACCATCATAGCAAATGAGCACCCCCCAAGTATCATTAAGGGGAGCATGACTCTGCCCGGGTGAATAATCCAACATTCCGGGTACAAACTTGTCGACGGGCAAGATTTCCCGCAGCGGCACATATTCACCAAAGGGCACCAAATGAAGTTTATCATAGCGCCCGCTTATCTTGCCGGCGTCAACAAAGAAGGCCGAGTTA
>JASMKV010000154.1 GCA_030749035.1 Myxococcota bacterium
ACACGTACCGTGTTGGCGCTGCCGACCAATTGCGCGAGTATGCGGAGTTGATGAATGTGCCTGTGCGTGTGGTTTGGGACCGGGCGGGTTTTGAAAACGCCTTACTTGAATTCGATGATTGCGATGTCGTCTACATTGATACGGCGGGGCGAAATCCGGGGGACATAAAGCAGGTCCCTGCTTTGCGAGAGCTTTTCGATGGGCTTGATGTGGATGTGTATCTCACCTTAAGCGCTGCGACACGAAAAAAAGAGTTGGAACGTAAGGTCAGTCGCTATTTGCCGCTGGCTCCGTCGGCCTTTGTCTTTACCAAATTGGATGAGGCGAGTGTACTGGGGGCTCTGATCAATGCGCGCATGCACTACGATGTGCCTATTTCATATACGACGTTTGGGCAGCGTGTGCCCGAAGATATGAGTAAGTTAGATGCTCGGGAAATCGCTGCAAGCGTTTTCCGTGAATCGCACAGGTATTTGCCTAAAGCTGCAGTTGAGGAGCGCGGCTTGTCATGGCAAATGCTTGCAGGAGTTCATGCTTAGCATGGAGAAGGCTTTAAGATGATGTTTGTCACAGACCAAGCTGGAACTTTGCGAAACATGGCTTCACAAATGTTTTTAGAGAAAAAGGGATTAGGAGAGGAAGACATGAGTGCAGAAATGAAGCAGGAACATGAGGCTGAAACAATGGATGGTGTTTCACCAGTCCAGGTGATTGCTGTTGGAGGCGGTAAAGGTGGCGTCGGTAAGACGAACATTGCTGCGAATATGGCGATTGCTTTCGCGCAAGCAGGCGGCCGCGTTTTGGCGGTGGATGCGGATTTGGGTATGGCCAATCTAGATTTGGCTTTTGGTGTACGACCGAAGGCGTCATTTTGGGATTTGTTTCAAGGCAGTGCGTCTATCGATGAGGTGCTCACCGAAGTTTCGGATAAGGTGCATCTCTTGCCGGGGTGTTCTGGTCGGTACGAATTAGCGAATATGAGTGACGCACAACGTTACAGTCTGTTCTCAGCGATTGACACGGTTGAAGAGCGATTTGACACCCTCATTCTCGATATTGGCGCCGGTATCGGCGCGAATGCGGTGCATTTTGCGGGCGCTGCACAAAAAGTTGTGGTCGTGGCCAGCTCAGAGCCAACAGCTCTTGCGGATGCCTATGGCTTTATCAAAGTGCTGCATAGTGAATGCGCCATCAAGCAGGTCTTTTTGGTGGCGAATATGGTGAGTTCTCCAGCTGAAGGTGAAGAGGTCTATATGAAGTTGGCTTCCATGTTGGACCGCTTTTTAGGTGTAAGCCTTTACTATCTGGGTGCTGTGAACCGCGATAATGCTGTCGGGCGCTCTGTGCGAACCGGGGTACCGGTTTTGGTGGGTAAGCCCGAAGCGGCGGCAAGTCAATGTATTGTAAGCATTTCCAGACGGTTGGCCGAAGCCGACGGTGATGACACCGGGGCAGGCGGTATTCGTTTGTTCTGGAAAAAATTGATTGGTTGGAAGGATTCATAATGACGGCACTGACGGCACAGCCTCTGGAGACAGCTGACGGCGCACAATTGAAGTCGGTTGTTGAATATTTGCCCTTTGTTCGCAAAGTGGCACATAGAGTGGCACGTCGTTTACCTGCGCATATCACCCTGGACGATTTGGTGGGCGCTGGTGTCGTTGGACTGATCGAAGCCATGGGGCGTTATGATCCAACGAAGGTCAGTGATTTTGAGAAATACGCTGAATTTCGTGTCAAAGGTTCGATTTTGGATGAGTTGCGTCGTCGCGATTTAATGGCGCGGGATGCACGTCTTGAAGCCAAGCAAATTCAACAAACGATTGAAGGCCTTACTCAGGAAGTGGGCCGGCAGCCGGAAGAAGATGAAATTGCTGAGCGCTTAGGGCTAGATGTCACTGAGCTTCGCACGAAACTTGAAAAACTCACGCCGGTTAAAGTGATGAGTTTTAATGAAGTGCACAGTGATACAATGCCTGGGACGGTAGAAAACCCATTTGAGCAATATGCCAAGAAAGAAATGATTGAACGTTTGCAGCAAGCTTTGGGTAAGCTTGGAGAGCGTTATCAGCAGGTCCTTTATCTTTACTATCAAGAAAGCTTAACGCTCAAGGAAATCGGAGAAGTTCTTGATGTGAGCGAGTCTCGTGTGTGTCAAATCATGAGTGAAGCAACGTTGCGCTTGCGTGTGCTTCTTGGTGTAGAAAAGAAAAAAGCGGAGACGAAGAGACGAAAGGTTGCCGGGGAATAACCCCGCAAAGGTGAACACAGATGCCTAAAAGTTCATACTCAGTTTTGATGTCCGGTGCACGGACACAAAACATCGCATTAGAGATGACAGCGAATAATATCTCGAATGCGAACACGCATGGATTTAAGGCGAATCGATTGGTGTTTGAAGAAGTCCTCAAAGAATCAGAAGACGGTTTGGAGATGGCAAGTGAAAGCCAGGTACGTGTCGCAAAAAACTATACGGATTTGCGTCAAGGCATGATGGATAAGACGGGGAATCCTCTCGACTTGGCCATTGCCGGTGATGGCTTTTTTGTCGTGAACACGCCAGGTGGCGAGCGCTATACGCGTGCCGGCGCATTCACCATTTCAGCCGAAGGCTATTTGGTCAATGCACAGGGGTATCGTGTGCAAGGTGAGGGTGGAGACATTGACTTGCGCGACCCACGTGGATTGCGGGTAGACAACGAAGGCAACGTGACTAAACGTGGTCGCCTTTTGGATACCCTGCGCGTGGTTTCGTTTGCGGAGCCACAGAAGATTGAGCGTGAGGGACATAATCTGTGGACAAACCCACCGACCAATGAGGTGCTGACAAGCAAGGTCTCGATTAAGACCGGTTGGCTCGAAAAATCGAATGTGAATCCTATTCGCTCTATGACGAACATGATTCAGATATCCCGTTTATATGAAATGTTTATGAAAGGTATACAGACGTTTCAGAAGATTGATGAAAAGACAACTCAGCAATTAAGTCGCTGAGCTGTCGCATAACATAGAAGGAGCAAACCATGATACGTGCATTAAGTACAGCCGCATCTGGAATGGAAGCCCAGGAATTACAAATTGACGTGATTGCGAACAACATCGCCAACGTCAACACCACAGCCTATAAAAAAATGCGTGGTGAATTTCAGGACTTACTTTATGATAATTTAGAAGCCCCCGGTAAAGAAGGTGCCGATGGCAACCAGAGCCCTACAGGCATTCAGGTTGGCCAGGGTACACGCGTGGCTTCAACCCAACGAGAGTTTACGATGGGTGACTTAAATCAAACGAACAGTGCGCTTGATCTCGCCATCGAAGGTCGCGGCTTCTTTAAGTTACAAAAGCCCGATGGGACTTTTGTGTATTCGCGGGATGGCTCTTTTAAAACAGACTCGCAGGGCCGCATGGTGAATGCCGATGGTTTGGTCCTCGACCCACCGATGATTTTCCCGCCGGATGTTCGCGACGTGATGATTGCTGGTGATGGGACTGTGCGGATTACGCGCGCCAACGATGCTGAATCGGTGGAGTTAGGTCAAGTCGAACTTGTGACTTTTGCCAACCCAGCCGGCTTGGAAGCCGTTGGACATAACCGCTATCGCCAGACCACCGCATCGGGAATCCCCCTTGTGGGCAAGCCTGGCTCAGAAGGAGTGGGTCGTCTGAATCAAGGCTTTTTGGAAATGTCGAATGTCAAGATCGTTGAAGAGATGATTGGTCTCATTGCAGCGCAGCGCGCTTATGAAACAAATTCCAAAATCATTAAGTCGGCAGATGAAATGCTGCGTCAGACAACTCAAATCATTAGGTAAATAAAGTGATGATGAACCTTGGTAAAATTTTATGTGTCCTTAGTCTAAGCCTCTTGGGTATCTCAACGGCGGTATTCGCCGCAGAGGTGCCCACTGTAGGTGTCGCTCAGGATCGGATTTATATGGGTGATTTGCTGCGGGATGTTTCTCCTGAAGTGGCACGTTTGTATTTTGGCCCAGCGCCCAAGCCGGGTCAAAGCAGACTTGTCAGTCGGCGGGAAGTCAAGAACAGACTCGAGCGTGCAAGGGTATCCACCAAGACGATGCAGATGCCGGCACGATTAAGAATCAAGCGTTTATCGCAAAGTCTTAGCGAGGTGAAGTTCTCCAGGCTTGTTCGGCGCAGTGTGAAGTCGGCCATCTCTTCAGGGGTGATCATTAAAGATGTGCGTGTCCCGGGGGGACTTTTGCTTGGACAAGGCGAGGTCAGTGTAAAGCTGAATAAGCGTGCCAGATACAGGGATGGTTGGCAGACTTTGATGGCTCAGGTCCATGTGGATGGGGCAAAGGCTTCAGCAGTTCCGATCAGCGTTCGTCTCAAATGGCCCGATAGGGGTGATGGAGGCAGTATTGTCGTTGAGCGGGGTGCACAGGTGACAGTCGTTGTGCGCAAGGGCGGTGTTGCCATCAAAACCCGTGCTCTGGCGCAAGAAGCCGGTGCAGTTGGTGGTTTTATCGCAGTTCTCCCACAGAGTGGACGCAAATTGATTCGCGCCAAAGTTCTGAACGCGAATACGGTGGAGATGCATTTATGAGAATTTACACAATATTCCTGGTGCTTAGCTTTTGCGGTATGACGGGATGTGCAAGCGGGCATATCGCGCCCTATACACCTAAGGAGCGCTTGTATGAGATGCCAAATTACGCGGCTCAAGATGCGCAGCGCTCGATGGGTTCTATTTGGAGTGAGGCAAGTCACGGTTTATTCGAAGATGCCCGCGGTCGACGTGTCGGTGATTTAATTACGATTGTTGTTGAGGAAAAAGCGGACGCCAGCAGGGATGCAACGACAAAGACCAAGCGCAAGAGTGAGGCGGATTTCGGAATTTCTACCCTCTTTACATTGATGGACAAAGTCGCGAGTCGGAATCCTGGTTTGGACAGTGCCGAACTGATTAAAGCGGCGATGGAAACGGATTTTGAAGGTACCGGCAGCACCACCCGCAAGGGTCAGTTGGAGGCTGTTTTGCCGGTGCATATCAAACAGAAATTACCCAACGGTGATTTCTTTGTTGAAGGTACGAAAGTGCTTTTGGTGAACGAAGAAGAAACTCATCTTTATTTAAGCGGTGTGGTCAGACCTATCGACATTCAGCCGGACAATACGGTTTCCTCTTATCGACTTGCGGATGTGCAGGTTGAATACACTGGCCGTGGTGTACTGGCTGGACAAAACTCTAAGGGTTGGTTGTCCCGAGCCTTGGATTATGTGTGGCCATTTTAAGAGCGTGATGGAGTAACGGATGCGATTTAAACTATTATCTCTTCTGAGCGTATTATTGCTTACCTCGACCTTGAAGGCAGAACGCCTCAAGGGCTTGGCTGATTTAGAGGGCGTGCGTCCCAATCAGCTTATTGGCTACGGTTTGGTGGTGGGTTTGCAAGGCTCTGGAGATGATGTGTCTGCCAAATTTAGCACCCAGTCTATTGTCAATATGCTTAAGCGTCTGGGCGTGCATGCGGATGCGGACACTTTACGTCTCAAGAATATTGCCGCGGTTGTGGTGACGGCCAAGCTGCCTGCGTTTGTCAGACCGGGGCATTGTGTGGATGTGACCATCTCTTCGATTGGTAACGCCAAGAGCTTAGAGGGGGGGACATTGCTCTCAGCGCCACTTAAAGGCGCAGATTTGGAAGTCTACGCCGTTGCGCAAGGCTCTTTGACGGTGGGCGGTTATAACGTCAGTGGTTCAAGCGGAAGTTCGTCACAGAATAATTACACCAATGTGGCACGCATTCCCTGCGGGGCTATGGTTGAGCGCGCGGTGACCATGGATTTGGGTGTCGATGATATGCTGCGCATTGCCCTTAAAACGCCTGACTTTACGACAGCTGTACGCGTCGCCACAAAAATTGAGAGCTATCTGGGGGCGAAACTTAAGCCACGTATGCCGGTGGTGGATATGCGCGAAGTCAGCAAAATCGATGCCGAAATGGCTGGGACAAGGCGTCTTTCTAAACGCAAGCGGGCTGAAATGGAAGACAGGAAAAAACTTGCCCTGGAACAAGCTCAAAAAGCCCACAAGGTTGAAATGAAAGCCTACGAAAAGGTTGTTGCCGAAATTAAGGCATCGCTTAATGTGGTGACCCGCGATCCGGGGACCGTGACTGTGAATGTGCCTGAAGATTATAAAGGTCGGATCCCGATTTTAATGGCTGAACTGGAAATACTCGATGTGAATCCCGATATTCCCACCAGAGTGGTTGTGAACGAAAGAACGGGTACTGTTGTCCTGGGTGATGGTGTACGGATTTCACCGGTGGCGATTGCCCATGGTGGTTTGACCCTCGAAGTGCAGGAAGATTTGATTCCATCGCAGCCGGCGCCGTTTTCTGAGGGAGGCGAGACGGTGATTGTGCCACAAACGCGTATCGAGGTCGAAGAAGAGCAGGGTGTATTACAAAAAGTGGCGCCAGGTGCGGCATTGAGTGATGTTGTGGAAGCCCTAAACGCCTTAGGCGTGAGTCCACGAGACTTGGTCACAATCTTGCAGACACTTAAAGCATCAGGAGCACTAAGAGCTGAATTAGAAGTCTTATGAAATTAGCACAGCACATAGGGGCCATCGAGCATGGCCGGTTTGGACCGACAAAATCTTCGATTCAGGAGGTGGCGCGTCAGTTCGAAGGTCTTTTAATTACTCAGCTTTTAAAGGTTATGCGCCAGTCGATCCCGGAATCCGGGCTTCTTGGTGGGGGTTCTGGTAAGTCGATTTACCAAAGTATGTTCGATGAACAGATGGCAAAATCGGCCTCCGAAGGGCAAGGGTTTGGGCTTGCAGAAGTCATCTCTGAGTCACTTGGCGTCAAAAACTCGACAGGTGCGGGGCTTAAAATACATCAGCGATTGATGGATGGCACTTGGCAGGCACCAGTTTCGAATTTACCTCAGGATTATTCGGCGGGACAGCGTTTTGGCGCTGAGCGTGCAGGTTTACGCCCTGAAGAGTGTTTTGGGGGGCATTGTGGCTTAGATTTAGCGAAGGTAACCGGAACGCCAGTGGCGGCGGCCAATGCGGGGATGATCAGCCACATATCGAAAAATCCAAAGAGTCGCGCAGGTTTGTGGATTGAGGTGGATCATGGGGCGGGTATTAAGTCCCGCTATATGCACCTTGATTC
>JASMKV010000155.1 GCA_030749035.1 Myxococcota bacterium
TCAGGTCCTTCACCAAAAAGCCATGTTCGCATGGCCGCGCGCTCTTTTGGAATAATTTCTGGCATCTCATCGAGCACTTCAAATAAGTCGTGTTCACCAACCTTGTAGAGCCAAAAACCCTCACCAAGATTTTTGCGGTCGACAATACTCACATCAGGAATCGAAAGAACTCTATTGGTAAAGATATAGTTCACCTGAAACAACCGAAAATAGTCCGAGAGATGAGACCGCATTTCATAGGACACAAGCCAACGGGGCCACTCAAAGCCCCACCATGGGACATCCCGTCGCCTTGCATGTGCTCCAAGCATTATTCTTTCCACATTGAAGAGGTACTCCGCATTTCCAGAGGACTCAGCAAAAAGACCTTTGATAGCGATATTTCCCGATTCCATCGGCAGGCGATGCTGAACCACATGTCTTGCATATTCTGTCGGTTTCGTATGCACAAAAACGCGACCATCAAGCTTTTCTAATTGTGGGACGAAGACATCATCAATACCCTTTGGTGTTGTCTTATCGAAATAAAGTGCAAGTGCGATCGCAAGGATAGTAAAAACAGCATATAATCTTTTCTTGAGAGGTGACGACAACAACTCCAATACTGAACAACCAAGTATCGGCATAAAAAGGAAATAGAGCATATAAAAGCGGTGATAGCGCAAACGCAGGTCGTAAAAGAATAAACTACTTATCACTTGCAAAGTGCCGATCAGCAAAACCACTCCCCAAAAAGCAATGTGCGTTTTCATCAATGGCTTAGTAAAGACTCTATGAGGTTGCCTACAAATTAAATATGTTGTCAAAAGAAAGGTAATCACACTTATTTCAAATGCAGAAAGTTTAAATAAGATCATGGGAGAGAGTTCTACTCGATCCGACAATGCAAAGGGCAAAATCCAAAAGGCACACAAGAAAAACGTCAGGCTTACATGCAGAACACAATAACAAAAAGTTGTGCGGTCCCTTACACCAGCAACAACAAAGGCCATAAAAAAGAACGCCGCAGCAATACTCATAAAAGGATGCATAAGAACAATTGCCGCCATCAAAATGGAGGCAAGAAGATATCTTTTTTGATGAATCGATTCGGGAAGACAGGCTAAATAAAAGCATAAGAGTGGCACACTCATGCCGTGATTAATATTGCCGACATTCAAAGTCGAATAAAAATTAATTCCTGTCTCATAAGGAACAATGAAAAGCAAAGCCAACATGGCAACCATGATGAAGATGGCGTTCCATGGGCGGAAATCCCATTTTCTACCGAGGACATAAAAAGACACGGGTGTTGCCAAAATGCCTGCTATCACAAGAATTTTAAAAGCGGCCTTCACAGAGAGCACTTGCCCTAAAAGTGCTGTGAGATATGAGAAAAGAGGTGGGTAGAATTGCCCTTGTTCGTAACCCATAAAAAACGTTGGGTTCCAGCCCGTGATGTTTGGGAAAAGATGTTCGTGGACAAACCAGGCCGAATAATAGTGTCCCATAAGGTCCCAGCTCTGCAGGTTGTTCGACCAGAAAGGTACGCATAAGCGAAACACAAGAAAAAGTTCAACACAGAGAAGAGCAATGATATGGGTGCGCGGCTTGATGATATCGGGCAAAAATGAAAGCTTCATGAAAACACCGTTCAAGGCACAAACATAGTCATTTCATCGCCCAATGCCAAGGAAATTACATTTTCCAGTATTTTAATGCCAGGAGAAAAGACACAAACCAATTTCCTACAATGAAACACTTTGAATTTTTTTTATTGTGACGATAAGGTTTAAAAGTCAGCACTTTTAAATCTTATGATGATGCCATGAAAGCCACACAGACCCTTTTTCTAATCTTTCTCTGCGCCTTTGCTTTACGCGCCCTTTTCATCTTTGAGACCTACGAGCATATCGACTTTCGTACACCGACCCCCGGTATGGATATCGATCTGCATTGGGAGGCTGCTGGGTGCATCCTGGAAGGGACCGATCCCTGCTTTGCGCTCATGCTGCCTTCAGCCCCTTTTTTTAGTTATTATTTGGCCATTAGCCGAAGCTTGCTTGGTGACAATCTTGTTTGGCATCGCCTTCTCATGGCGCTCTTTGGTTCTCTTACCATTCTTCTTTTGGCTCTTGTCACAATGCGCCTGACCAAAAGTCTTATCGCAAGCTGTGTTGTCGGGATATTGTGCGCAACACTTCCAAGTTTGCTTTATTTTAACACCATGTTGCACAAGGTTTCACTCAATCTGTTTTTTCTCTGCCTTGCGCTATCGCTATTACTCTCTATTGTTGAAGACGGGAAAGAGGAGAAGAGAGGCCGCTACCAATGGCTTACCGGACTGTGTCTGTTTTTAGCCGCCATCAACCAACAAAGTGCCCTCCTCTGGTTTATCCCAGCCATTGCATTTATCCATCTGACCGGTCGAAACCACTCACACATACGAACAACACGCGCTTCCTTATGGTTCTTCTTCACTCTCGCCCTCGCTCTTCTATTTTTCTTACCCATGAACTCAACCAAAGGACATCAACACTTTTGGCCACAAAGTGGCATTCATATACGCATCGGTTTTAATCCCAATGCGACAGGCTTCTATAATCCTTTGCCGGATATTCCCAATCATCCCCTTGGACATGTTTTTGTGGCACGTATACAAGCACAAAAAGAACTCGGTTCAACCTTGACCCCTGCGGAGGCCAATCGATATCACCTTGGTGTTGCTTTCAATTATATCCAACAAAATCCATATGAAGCGCTTAAACAAGTCTCGCGCAAAGCACTGCTGTTTTTTAATAACGCCGAGATCAAAGGTGTAGAATATCTCAAATATATCCAATCCCAGATCTGGCTTCTTAAGCTCCCATCCCCCGGCTTCGGCAGCATTTTCATTTTGGCTTTACTTGGCATTCTTGGTCTAATCCGAAAGAAAAAATGGCGCTCCCTATTACTCTTGGGCGGCACTCTTTTCATGGTGATGGTTGCAAATTTACTCACCTTTGTAACGTGGAGATATCGTCTACCAGCCATTATCCCGCTGGCCGTATGTTCTGGCATTGGTTTGGACTTCATATGGGTGGAAATCGTCCGAAAACGTCATCGACAATCTTTGTACTTAAGCCTTGCAATCGTCCTATTGGGCTGTGTCACGACCTTTCTGCCCATTCTTTCTCAAGAGACAAAGGATAAATTCCTTCGCCTCGCTACCGGAAATTCTCAGCGACGTCTCACAAAGGAGAATTTTCAAAATGAGATTGCCCTCTTAAATTCTAAGCCTAAGCTTCTTTTGGATGAAGAAGTCGAGCGCATCTTCTATTACATCTCCATCAAGCATCACAGCAAAGCTTTTAGAGAACTTGAACTTCTGGGCGACAGAGCCAGTGCCTCATCAAAAGCGAAGCACCTGTATCAAACCTATCAACTCTATCAACTCTGGCTTGGACAAACTTCAATTCAAAGCCCGCGCCAACCCCGCTCTCC
>JASMKV010000156.1 GCA_030749035.1 Myxococcota bacterium
ATGGCGAAACAGCATGCACCGTATGTGACGCCAAGTGCCAAAGCGTTGCCGGAGAAACTTCATACTGCGGCGACAGCGTTCAAGACGAAAACGAAACCTGCGATGATGGCAACACAACCACCGAAGCTTGTGCGTATGGCGAGACAGCATGCACCGTATGTGACGCCAAGTGCCAAAGCGTTGCCGGAGAGACTTCTTACTGTGGCGACAACAACAGAGACGAAAACGAAGGCTGCGATGACGGCAATACGATTGATGAAGAGTGTGCATACGGAGAATCCGCCTGTGTGATTTGCAGCGCTTCTTGCCAGAGCACTTTAGGTCAAACATCTTATTGTGGCGATGCCACTCTCGATGCAGAAGAAGAAACCTGCGATGATGGAAACACAATCACCGAAGCTTGTGCGTATGGGCAAACAGCATGCAACGTATGTGACGCTGCTTGCCAAAGCGTTGCCGGACAAACATCCTACTGCGGCGACGGCATCCAGGACAACAACGAAACTTGCGATGATGGAAACACAATCACCGAAGCTTGTGCGTATGGGCAAACAGATTGCACCGTATGTGATGCCAGTTGCCAAAGCGTTGCCGGACAAACATCCTACTGCGGCGACGGCATTGTTAACGCCGGTGAAGCTTGCGATGATGGCAATCAAATCACCGAAAGCTGTACACCAGGAACAAGCTGCAATATCTGTGACAACACCTGTCAAAGCTTGGTTGTCGAAGCCAACTACACTTTTGAAAGCAACGACGGCACCGTGTTGAGCTACGAACCTGACAATGGTTCAAGCAGTGTGACCTCCTCTGCCGGCGAAACCCAAAGCTGGGACGAAGAAGGTAATCATACAACATCGTTTGTCGGTGGTGGTTCACATACCGAAAATGCGGACGGGTCATCCAACTCCACCAGCGCAAACGGCAGCACTGAAAGTCTCTCCGCTGACGGGAACTACACCTACGAGCACGCTGACGGATTTTCCATGACATGGAATCCAGATGGTTCAGCCAGTTATACCTATCCTGCTGGTGTAAGCTACACCTACGGCGCCGACGGCTCATATACCGTCACCTATCCCAATGGTGCAGTCGAGAGCTGGGACGCACAAGGCAATTACACCTACGAGGGTCCAGATTGTACGTTGGAAATTCCATCCAGCCCTGAAAATGTTATCCAGGAAGGTTCGACCTATAACGTTGAGGCTGACGGCACGATTATCGAAACCCAAATTGATGGCACCATCGTCGAGCACTATGTCGATGGCACCTACACACTTCGATACACCGACGGGTCGACCTTTTACCAAGGTGTTGATTGTACAAGCTACACATTAAATGCTGATAACTCTGGCTCAGAAACCTACAGCAATGGCATCACATACAACTGGGAAAATGATGGTGGTCATAGTGTCACCTATCCTAATGGCACCTTCTACAGCGAAGATGCCGAAGGCAACTTCACTTCAACAACGGCCAATGGTTATACACAAGAGTGGAATATTGATGGCAGCTGGAGTGAAACCTCACCTAATGGCTACAGCAAAGAACACCGTGCCGATGGCACCACCCACACAACCTACAGTGACGGTTCAACCGAAACAACTTTTGCTGACGGTTCAGAAGTATGGGAAAACACGGATGGCTTAAAAAAAGAGTGGGCTGCCAATGGCACATACACCGAATCCTATGCCGATGGTACAAGCATGACTTGGTATGCGGATGGTTCAATCAAAGCCATCAACACAGACCTCTCATCAAGCACCTGGAACACCGACGGCAGTGTACTTGTTGTCCTCACAAATGGCTTGCAAATTCATTGGAATTCAGACGGCTCAGGTCAGTGGACTGACCCACATGGCACAAGTGCTGACTGGGACAACAATTTGGTTGCTCTTATTGGCTATACAAATGGTCTTACGGTCAAGCAAAATGATGATGCTTCTATCAGCGCTACATTTATCGATGGTTCACTAAGTCAATGGAATGCCGACGGCACCATCACCTTTAACTCCGCTGATGGCCTTAACATTACATGGTATGACGATGGCGCCTATTCCAGATTAAATGCTGATGGTTCTTCGACCAAGTGGAATACCGATGATTCTATCAGCATCAACTATGCTGATGGCTCCTCCATCAACTGGGCCGCCAATGGCCAAGTGACTGTCAATGGCCAAGTCGTACAAGAAGGTGTGGAGTGTGATGATGATGAAGTTGAAGATTGCAACGGCAAATGTGGCCCTGCTTCCTGGGTGGGAGATGGCTGGTGTGACGATGGCACATGGGAATATGAAGGACACGGCGTAGACTTTAGCTGTGAAGAATTTAACTTTGATGATTCTGACTGTGCTGCCATGTAAAGTATTAAGGTGATTTAAGATCGTCAGGCACACCAACCCCACTAAGCTCTTCTTCGAGCTCCTGGGCCAAAGCCGGAGGCGATTTCGTACGCCTAAACACCAAGACCAAAAGCGGTAAAAAGATCATTGATATAAAGAGGCTCGACAAAATCGCAATCATTGTAAGCAATGCAAAACTTTGCAAACCACCGTGCGGCGAAACAAGAAGCCCTGCAAATCCTAAAAGGGTAATAAGTGCGGCCGCAAAAACAGAGCCGCCGGCACCGCCCAAGACTTCAGATATTTTGACCACACCTTTGTTTAAATGCGCGCTTTCATGACATCGCCAAACCAAATGGACTGCCGAATCAAGTCCTACCCCGAACAAAAGCGGCACAACTAAAATATTTCCGTAGTTAAGAGGTATCCCCAAGGCCCCCATAACCCCAAGTGTCACAATTGCCCCTAAGATAACCGGTATCATCACAAGCAGCGCACTCATCAATGAATGAAATCCAAATGTAAGTAACGCAAAAATAACCAAGAAAGCCCACATGCCTGCCTTGATAAAACCCGTGAGAATTTGATCTCGATATCGATGAAGACTTAAAATAAAGCCCGTGGCTTGTGGATCTAAGCGTTCTATGTCTTTAATAAATTGTGCACCAACTTCTTTGTCCCAAAAGTTCCCCTTGGGATACACCAAGAGTCGAACTGCAGAGTCGTATTTGGCCGCAAACCATAATCTAAAAAAGCCCGGTAAATTCTGATTGCTTATACGTTCATTCTGGGCAACATCTCGCGCCGTGATCCAAGCGCGCTCCAGGACATTCGCCATTGATGCATGTATAGAACGTATACGCCGCTCTTCTTCAAAACGAGGGTTATCAAGACGCTGAACAATATTGATAATGTTCTTCTCCAAGCGAACAACCTCTTCATTATTCAACCCCGCCAGCGCTAAAATAAATCGCAGCTTATCGAGAACAGGGTATAACACCCTAAGCTGTTTATTCAGCTCCTTGGCATCAAACCAACGATTACGTAAAAGGGTAAAATTTGGATTTGGTTTTTCTTCGGAAAAATATTCCTTTAATCGCTTGAAATCTTTTTTGCTTAGACGAGGCAACGAGTCACTTGGAGAATAGACTGCGGCCACAGATTCTTCTTCACGAAGAATCTCAGTCCACTCACGTGCCTGCTCAATATCCGACGTCACCAGCCAAGCCGCATCCGGTGTAAGCACCCTATCCTTTTCCAAAACCCTCAACGCACGAGCGCTTTCTGAGCGGATGGGTAAAAAATCTGTATAACGGATAGAAAAATCCACCTTTGTGGCAAAATAACCAGCCACAATGATGATCAAAATTAAACCTATAGTCAGCTGCTTAAAACGCTGCTCAATAGCTTCACCAAAACTTCTAAGCTTGTCATTTACCCTTGCGGCTAAATTGTGCTTACCAACTCGATACTCGAGAAATGCGGGATAAAAAATCAATATCCCCATGGCTGCACCAATAATACCTAATACCGTCAATAAACCAAGTTCGGTAAAAGCCGAAAACTCTGTGGTGGCGCTGGCCAAAAAAGCGATAGCGATGGCTGTTGCGGCCAACAAATGCGCCGGTCCACTTCGGCGCACAACCATAAAAAGCGCATCTTCACCACTTATATCTCGACGTAAAATCTCCCCATGGCGTACAATAAATCCAACTGAAAATCGTATTCCAAAAGCTAAGATAATCGCAATGACTGCAGAACTTGCAACATTAAAGCCGCCAAAAAATTTATTGGCTGCGGCAAAAACAAAGACAATCGCTGGAATCAGCGGCAAAAATGCCATCAGGCTTGTGCGGAAAGAATGAAAATATAACATCAGCGCCAAGAACACCGCACAAAAACTCAAAATCATAGAATTGCGCATGCCTTGCTTGGCTGCAATATGCTCATCATGTCTAAGGACGGGTATGCCGCTTAGCGCTATCGAGATTCGTCCCCGGCCAACACTCTTATAAACTCTGTCACTGATTTCCCTCACCTGGGTAATGATTGGATGCATATCGCCAACCTTTTCCGAAGCCAGATCGGGCATCAAAACAATATAATGCTGCCGCTTACTGCGACCAGTAATATAGCCCTGGTCATCCAATAAAAGGTCGGCGCTCTTAAGCTCTTCAACAAATGGCTTTGCAAAATCACGCCAATAATTTTCATCGTCTAAATAGAGTTCAAAAATTGTCGCCAAATCGTTAAAGCTGTGTAGATTCTCTTGCATCGCTTTGGCTTGGCGCCCAACAGGGTTACCGCGACGTAAACGCTTCTGAATCGTCTCTGCCTCAGAATTTAAACGCTCTACAACCGCCTCCAATATCGCAGGTACACCACCCTCTATTGTTTGCGCCACCTTTTCAGGGCCCCCAAGCCAAGCTGCCATTTCATGAAATTTCTCAGGATCTTTTATAAAAAGTGCTTCGGCGATTTGTTCAAAATCTAAACGCGCAAACGTTCGCCCCGCCAGCGCCGGTATTTTTGAAAACTCACTTAAAAGAGCCTTGACGACTTCCTGTCGGCGCAACTCGCGACTTCCCGCCACAACCAGAACAAATGTGTTCGGCGCACCAAAACGATTCTTCGTCGCCATTAAACGTGCTTGCTGTTTGCTGTCTTGATTAATGAGGGAATAGGCTGAAGAATCAACGCTTAAACCAGGAATCCCCAATGCAACGAGAGCAATAACCAGAACAAACAAAACTGCAAAGATTTTTGCATGACGAAGAATTGAAAGCTCAAGAAGGTCAAAAAGCTTCTTGAAAGCCGATGGAGCAAATTTAAGAGCCACAGTTTTCCCTAATCCCCAACCATCCTATGCCGAATTACATCAAAGTACGATATTTCGGCCAAAAGAAGCGCAAGCAAAGGGTACAAAAATTGGGTTTTGCACAAATCTCTTGAAGAGGCTTTGTGCATATGCACAGCAGATCTTCTCTGGGCAAAGAGTTCGGCACGTAAGCTGCTGTGAATAAACGAGTTTTTTAGCGCCCCCATTCTGGCACACCGCATGCAATAGCCAAGAACATCGTTAAACTGACCCAAAGCGGAGCGTGAAATATATTTGGACTATTTTATTGGAGAACTTTCCTGGGGGCAAAATGTCCAAGTCAATTTTACGCTTCGCCATAGGGCAATCATTTCGACAAAATTTAGGTGTATAATCTTATTGCCTTGGTAATTGACCTGGGGGCAAAACGGCGAACCTGGGTGATAGGGTTATGCACCGCTCTTGATTCAAACAAACCCATCATAAAATTGTTATTCCAGGCTTGCTTAAGCAACAATATTTTTGACCAGTGCTTCAAATTGGTCGGCACTATGAAAGAAAATTTCAATCCGTCCTTTGCCTTGACGATAATGAAGTCGGCATTTTGTGCCCAACGCTTCTTGAATTTTTTCTTCGACCTGCTCTTCGGCCGCAGAGCGCGTATGTGACTTCGTCGCAACTTTGGTCGACGACTTATTCATACGCCGCGCAATCACTTCCGCATCTCTGACCGAAAGCCCTCGACGAACAATATCTTCAGCCAATTTTTCCTGAGTCGACACGGCACCCAACATCATAATCGCGCGCGCATGCCCGGGAGTAATTTTTCCGTTGGCCAAATATGAAATGATGCTTTCTGGCAACTTTAAAAGACGTAGCGTATTGCTGACAGCAACTCTGCTCTTGCCTACCGATTTAGCGACTTCTTCTTGAGTCAGCGCATAATCATCAACTAAACGCTTATACGCATAAGCCTCTTCCAGTGGGTCCAAATCCTGACGCTGTATGTTTTCGATTAAGGCAGTCTGTAAAACCTCTTCGTCACTGAATTCTTTTACGATTGCTGGAATATTATGTATCCCTGCATGCCCACAGGCGCGCCAGCGTCGCTCACCCGCAATAATCTCATAGCCCGCACCAGCCTTACGTACGACAATCGGTTGTAAAATACCATGCTCCTTAATCGAAGCGGCCAACTCCTCCAGTGTTGTTTGATCAAACACTTTGCGTGGCTGAAATGTGCTGGGCTTTATTTTTTCGATGCCAATATGCTCTAAACCTTTACGTGAGACACTTTCGCCAGGAGGAATCAATGCAGCCAAACCTCTGCCGAGAACTTTTCTCTGGGGTTCTTTCGAATTTAAATTCATGATTTTTATTTCCTATTGTTATATTCAGTATATTCTAATGTTGGGTTCCGGGAACCTCAAGGAATTCTTTGGCCAGCGCCAAATAGCCTTGACATCCCTTTGAAGAGATATCGTAAAGTAAAATGGGTTTGCCGAAGCTGGGCGCTTCAGACAATCGGACATTTCGGGGGATCACTGCATCGTAAACCCGGCCTTGAAAATTTGTCCGCACATCCTCCGCAACCTGTCTGGATAAATTGTTGCGCCCATCAAACATGGTCAAAAGGACACCCTCGACATAAAGATCCGGGTTTGGACCGGCACGCACCATTTCTAAGCTCTTACTCAACTGACTTAGGCCCTCAAGCGCATAGTATTCACATTGCATCGGAATCAGCACAGAGCGAGCGGCACACAAACCGTTGAGCGTAAGCAATCCTAAAGATGGTGGGCAATCGATAATAATAATTTCATATTCGGATTCAAGCCCGTGCAATGCGTTCTGTAGGCGTGCATAACGCTCCTCATACTCAACCAACTCAATTTCTGCACCATAAAGATCGGGCCCAGAAGGCAGAACGTCCAAAAACGGCAATTCACTGCTGCGCACCAAAGCGCCCGCGTTGCTGGGCTCCATAAGCGCGGCATAGACACTATGCTCAAGATCGGCGGACTCTAAACCTAAACCACTGGTGGCATTGGCTTGTGGATCCAGATCGACAAGTAAAACTTTATGCTCCGCCGCTGCCACAGAAGCCGCCAGATTGACTGCCGTGGTTGTCTTACCCACACCACCTTTTTGATTTGCTACAGCAACAATACGCGCCACGAAGAACTCCCCTATGGGCTCCACTAGCCTTTTCGATGCCAAACCTCAAGGCTTCTTTTGCGCCCCATAATCTCATAAGCATGTTTTTCAATGCTCGTATTTTCTCCATCTTCCCCGGAAGAGCGAAAGAGCAAGACGGGGGCACCGGGTCCAAGCCAACGAAAAAGTCCTTCAATAGCAGCATCTTGTGAGAATGTTGCCCGTGTTAAAGCACAATCAAATTGCTTGCTGGGCATGTCCTCTGCTCGACAATTCAGGACCTCTATATTGTTTATCTTTAAAGTACTTTTGCAAACGCGTAGAAATGAAGCCCGCTTACGCCGCGCCTCAACCAACGTAAAATGCTTCTGCGGAAGCGCCAACGCCAAAGGAATCCCTGGAAAACCAGCACCTGAGCCAAAATCGACAATATGGGTACCCTGGAGCTTGTGTATGGCCTCAATGCTGTCCCGATAATGCAATAAGGCGCTCTGCTCCGGCTCCAAAATGGATGTTAAATTTATTTTTTGATTCCACTGCAGCAAGAGGCGCCAGTGTGCCCAGCACTGCTCAACAAAATGCTCTGCAACAATATCGCCTAAAGCCCCTAAGGAAACTTCAAGACTCTGACAAAATTGCTCTTCTTCGTTCAAGCTCATATCGATGTTTCACGTGAAACAATGGGGCGAGGGGCTAAGCTGCACTCGCAAAACCCTTAGAGCACATGATGCGAAGTAACGCCAAGCCCGCAGGGGTCATCCCCGGAATGCGACTGGCCTGCCCCAAAGTCACCGGTTTAATGTCGTTTAATTTTTCGGACAACTCATTCGATAGGCCCTGAACCTGCTTATAATCGAAATCTCCAGGTAATTTTATACGGTCGAGTTCCACCAAACGCGATATATCTTTCTCTTCACGCCGAATATAACCCTCATACTTGATGCTCTCTTCAACGATACGGGCCTGCTCGGGATGTTCTTGACTCAGCTCTGGCAGCAAGTCCATCATGGTGATCTCGGGGCGACGTAAAATATCAACCTTTTGGCTGCCAATATATTTTTCAGCGACCGGCAAGCCATTATTCAAGTCTTCCCTGCTGACACGCTCCTTGGACAAACGTTGTGAAATCTGCACACGTAGACGCCGGCGCTCCTCCACCCGCGCAAAGCGCGCGTCATCAATCAGCCCCAAATCCCGTGCGGTATCCGCCAAGCGGTCTTCCGCATTTGATTCTCGCAGGGTTAAGCGATGTTCGGCCCGTGAGGTAAATACGCGATAGGGCTCGTCGACACCTTTGGTCACCAGATCATCAATAAGCACACCGATATAGGCCTGATCGCGACGCAAAATCACCGGCTCTAAATCCCCGCAGAATTGAACCGCATTGATCCCCGCCATTAACCCCTGGGCCGCTGCTTCTTCATAGCCACTTGTCCCATTGATTTGTCCCGCGAGAAAAAGCCCACGAACCGCCTTGGTCATCAGGTTCGCTGACAATTGGGTGGGCGGCGCATAATCGTACTCAACCGCATAACCGTACTGAAGAATACGCACATCCTCCAAACCGGGAATCGTCTTGAGGAATGCCTCCTGCACATCCTTAGGCAATGAGGTCGACAACCCATTCGGATAGATTCTCTCAGAGTCGAGGCCCTCCGGCTCAAGAAAAATCTGATGCCGGTCTTTATCACTAAAGCGGACAATCTTATCCTCTAAAGAAGGACAATAACGAGGCCCAATGCCTTTAATCATACCCTGAAAAAGTGGCGATCTGGAAAGATTTTCATCAATGATTTTATGCGTTTGCTCATTCGTATAGGTCATCGAGCAGGTCACTTGCGGTAAATCATTCAGTTCTGATTCAAAAGAAAATTGTGGCCGCGGTGCATCGCCCTCTTGGGGCTCCAACCTATCCCAATGCACACTATCCTTGGCCAATCGGGGTGTTGTCCCCGTCTTAAATCGTCCTAAACGAATGCCATAACTTTTGAGCGCCTCAGAAAGATAATTCGCCGGGGCATCCCCAACTCGGCCGCCAGCAAATTGCTCATCACCAATATGGCATAAACCGTTAAGAAAAGTTCCGGTCGTGATGATACAAGCCTCACAAGAAATCGCCCCAACACTGGTCTCGACGCCACGCAAGGCGCCGTCCTCAACAATGAGGGCCCTGACTTCAGCCTCAATAGGGGTAATACCGGCGGTCGCCAGGATACGTGCGCTCATATGTTCACGATAAAGCTTTGAATCTGATTGACAGCGGGTCGAACGTACTGCCGCGCCACGACTCGTATTTAAACGTCGAAATTGAATTCCGGTCGCATCTGCGACTTGTGCCATCACACCACCAAGCGCATCGATCTCACGTACCAAGTGTCCCTTGGCCACACCACCAATCGCTGGATTACAACTCATTTGCGCGATACGGTCCATACGCAAAGAGACCAAGCCAACTTGCGCACCCATGCGTGAAGCCGCCAAAGCCGCCTCACAACCCGCGTGGCCTGCGCCAACCACAACAACATCAAAATGTTTCACGTGAAACCCTACTTTCCAATGCAAAAGTGCGAAAATACTTGGTTAAGAACCTCAACCTTAACATTTCGACCCACAATTTGGCCGAGATATTCGATACAATCCTGTAAATCCATGGCCAAAACATCCAAACTTTGACCGCCATCGTAGGCCGCCAAAAGCTGTACCAGAACATCATCTGCCAACTTAAGGAGCTCTAAATGACGCTCTCGCACCACAACACCAGCAAGCTCGTCTTCACCAAGGGTTTTATAGGTACTGATCGTTTGGGTGAGATCTTCGATACCATTTCCATTCTGGGCTGAAAAAGCGCCCAAATAGGTCCAGTCCGAAAGTTCAAGGCGTTCTGCCAGCGCGCTCAGCGCCTCTGACGCAAGTAAATCACTTTTTGATATTGCCACAGCCACATCAAGACCTTCAGGCGGCAAGACTGGCTTATCCGCGGCCACAATCCATAACGCCAAATCAGCACGACCGATACGCTGATGTGTTAAATCAATGCCCATTTTCTCTAAATGGCTGGAAGCTTCACGAATACCGGCAGTATCCCACATAGACCAGCGCTGAACATGTTGCTCAAAATCGACACGCACTGGATCTCGGGTTGTTCCTGGCTCCACATCCACGAGAACCCGTTGCTCACCGGCCAAGGTATTTAAAAGTGTCGACTTACCCACGTTGGGTGCACCACACAAAACAATTTCACGACATCCGAGAACATCAACGCGCGCATCAGAAACTTTTTCTTGTATCTTACATCTAATTTGTCCAAGTTTCGCGCGATGGCCATCCACCAAACCGTCACCTGAGGGGTATTCTGGAAAATCTAAAACCGCTTGCCAGTCCCTTAGAATGGTCTCCAAGGAATCCACTAAGCTATTTAAATCACTTGATAATTTCCCCTTTAGTTGTGCTCCTGCCACACGCAACTCGGATTCTGAACGGGCCGCAATCAGGTCGGCGACGGCTTCGGCTTGGGTGAGATCGAGCTTGCCATGCACGTAAGCGCGCAGCGTGTATTCTCCTGGATTGGCCAAGCGGGCCCCATATTGCTGGAGTGTATGGGTAACTCTTTCGACAATAATTGGTGCACCATGCAAATGAAACTCAACAACATCATCACCGGTATAGGAGCGAGGCGCATGCATTTCAACAATCATGGCCTCATCGAGCAGATTATGGTTGGGGTCAAAAATTTCGGTCAATTCCAAACGGTGTGATTCACGTCGACGCTTTGAGGGCGCCACTTTTTGGCCTATTTGGATGGCCTCGGGGCCTGCCAGCCGAATAATGGCCAAAGCGCCTGTGGCGGGGCCTGTCGCACAAGCCACAATTGTGTCTTGAAATGATGGTGTCAAAGCGTGTTGCATGCTGGTCGGCTTCTAGCACGGCCGCAATGGATTTGGCAATCATGGACCTTTAAGGTCAGCATGCATTTTGTCTAGAAATTTTCCTGTCATTTTTAGTGCAGAAGCCTTTACTCCAATGTTAGCATTTGTAAGATGCTTTTCGACATGAAGATTAAACGTCACATTTCCCGATGGCTGCTTGTTGCAGGTCTTTTTTCGGCAACAATTGCCGCCCAAAAGTCACAAGCGCAAAAAGGCAACGAAAAAGAGACTGCCAAACGCCAACAAGAAAATCTCTTAGGCGATGACGGGGTAAAACTCTTACAGGAACTCGCCCGAGAGCGTGCCATCAAAGCGTCAAGACTAAAAGAGAGCGCATCGACGAACAAAAACCCCGACGAACTTTGGGATTACCATGGCATCACTGGCCCGGAACATTGGCACGACCTGCATAAAAACTTTTCGCTCTGTGGACAAGGAAACGCCCAAAGCCCCATTGATATTCCCGAAGAGAGCGCCAAGAGTAATCTCAATATTGAATTTAACTATGAACCCTCAAGCATTAGTCTGTATAATAACGGCAAAACACTCCTGATAAATTATTTTGCGAAAGCCAAAATAATGCTGAATAAGCGTAAATTTAAACTTGTTCGTTTGCAGTTTCGCACCCCAAGCGAACATCTGGTTAGCGGTATTGAATATCCGATGGAAATTCAATTTTATCACCGCTCAGCTGATAATACGACCGCAATCGTTTCAGTCTTTGTGCAGGCAGGTCAAAACAATGCCCTTCTTGAAAACATATGGAACGTTATGCCCGAGCACATCAATAGAGAAACAATTGTCCGCGAAAAATCTTTTGACGCCAACCTTCTTTTCCCACAAGACCGCACATTCTATTTCTATCGCGGCTCCCTGACAACGCCCCCGTGCACTGAAAATGTCCAATGGATTATCTTTGCAAATCCCATTGAAGCCAGCGCTGAACAGCTTGAAATATTTTCCACAATACTCAATAATAACAGAAGGCCAATACAGGAAACAAATAATAGGCCCGTGCGTATTGATAGTTAATCTTTAACCTTCGAGCATGTTTTGAGTATTAAAAAGTCTGTACACCCGCGGAATATGCCTGGCATTCACCCAGGGCTTCAGCAAAAAATTAAAGATGCAGAAGAGGCGGAGATTCGTGGAGAGTCACCAAAGCAATACGGCGGTGCACAAAAAATAACACGTCCCGCACTGCCTCCAAACAACCTACAAAGGACACAGCAAGCGCGCACGATTGGCCTTATCGAGTCGGCTTATCAGAGCACACAGAATTTTCTTCTTGATTTAGCCAAGCAAACACCATTTCGCCCGGGTGAAAATCTTGATGAGATATGGGATACCTTAAGCGAAGAGCAAAAGATTCAAGCCGGCGCCACCGAACGTTTTCGCTTGGAGTTTGAATCTACCATCGCCAACGCCTTACCCGCATGGGAACCTCCTCATCAAATTGGTGGACGACTCGATGCTCGAGCCCTGGAAAGAGGGCAACGCAATATTGAAAATTTGATTGATGCCTTTGACTTTCTTCTGGCCCCTGACTCTTACGAACTTCTTATGCGCTTTAATCGAGAAAACCATGCACTTGTGGATATATGCCTAAAGCAACGCACCCTACAGGGCATAGGTGCACTTGATATGCACACCATTCTTGAAGACTGGGTCAAAAAGCTAATTTATCTTGAAATTGTTTCAAGGCAACGCATGCAGGGCGACAGGGGCATACGTTACGTGTATGGGCTTATTCATCACGGCGAGCAACTCCTCAAACCCTTTAAGGCCTATCCTGACTTTAGCCCCAAAGAGCGCTTTTGCATGCGTCTTATTCAGGTTCATCAAAATATAGGCCTCACCGCTTACGCCGCACGCGCCAGCACACGTGGTGCAAAGCTCTACCGAGCCTACAGCGCACGTATCTTTACGGATGAAATCAATCGCTACCGCCAAGTCTTAACACACCGTGAAGCAGAGCTCATCCGTACCGCGATTGCCACACAACACCTGCATGAATTTCCCATCAAAACAACACGCCTTTTGGCAATCATCCGTCTTGCGCATGCATTAAATCCCTTTAACCCCTTCGCAACACATTTACGCATCCAGCATATTGAAGATGCGCAGGATTACCTGGAGGATATGAAAGAACGTATTCTTCGGGGGAACATTGAGGGCTTTGCCGAAGCCCAAAAGTCTTTTCACCGCTTTCTTCTTGAAGATGCAAAAATGAGCATTCCACTGAGTGATGATATCATCGCCGCTTTTCACCCGTTCAAGCAGCAAAGTAAACCCGACAAAAACATACAAATTTCTGGAACATCTGGTGAAATTGTTTTTATCGAATCGGAAAACACTTTTAAGGCCAATATCGAATCTCAAAAATTTAGTGCAAATTATGACTTTTTATTTGCACTAGGACATGAACGCCTTCACTTACAAGACCCCAGCCAGGAAACCACAGCATACTGCATTCCAAAATCACTCGACAACGCTGAGGATGCGGCTCTTCAACTTATACCTTTAGAGCACCAAAACGATCAATGACGCTTTGATTTCTTCATTCGAATCGCGTATGTATTGGGGCACAGGGGAAAGTACCACACCATGAAAATCGCAATTATTGGGACAGGTTATGTTGGCTTGGTGACTGGTGTTTGCCTGGCGGAAATGGGACATCATGTCAGCTGCCTTGATATTGACGAAAAAAAAGTAGATTCTCTCTCGCGTGGTGAAAGCCCTATTTATGAGCGCGGGCTCGATGAGCTTTTAGGCAAAAACCTTAAAGAAAAACTGATTTCCTTTACCACCAATGTCCCAGAGGCGCTTAAAAACACTAAAATTTGTTTTATTTGCGTCGGCACCCCCCCCGATCAACATGGTGCCCCCAATTTACAACACCTCTTTTCAGCGGTGGAGTCCATCACGAACAATTTAGAAAAAGAGTGCATTATTGCAGTCAAGTCAACTGTTCCGGTGGGCACGTGTGAAAAACTCAATCAAAAAATGAATCATGACCTTGCTGCGCAAAATAAACACTTTCATATCGATGTTGTGTCAAATCCAGAATTTTTAAAAGAGGGTGTGGCCATCGATGACTTTATGCGCCCTGACCGAATCGTGGTTGGTGCAAATAAACAAAGCGCATTTAAAACCATGCGTACACTTTATAGAGATTTTATTCGTAATGGGCACGCCTTTCTGCCTATGTCTCTGCATTCTGCTGAGATGACAAAATATGCCGCCAATGCCATGCTGGCCACACGTATCTCTTTCATTAATGAAATCGCAAATCTTTGTGAACATACGGGTGCAAACATCAAAGATGTTCGAGCGGGCATCGGCAGCGATAGGCGTATTGGCATGAAATTTCTCTATCCTGGCATCGGCTATGGGGGTTCTTGTTTCCCTAAAGATGTTCAAGCCCTTATCGCGTTGGGTCAAGAAAGCGATTGCCCCACCAATCTTTTATCTGCAACCCATCAAGTGAATGAAGAGCAGTGGTTACGATTTGCAAAGTTTATATTTTCTAAAGTGAAAACACTTTCCCATCCAACGGTAAGTGTTTGGGGGCTCGCCTTTAAACCCAATACCGATGACATTAGAGAAGCGCCCGCCATTAAGATTATTGGACACCTGCTTGAACACAATGTCGCTGTACAGGCGTATGACCCCATCGCCATGGACAATGCAAAAGCCCTAATGAAAACACATTCTAATTTGTCTTTCCACCAAAGCAGTGAGGAGGCTTGTGAAAAAAGTGATGCACTTGTGATCACATCCGAATGGGGTGCTTTTAGAAATCCCAATTTCACAAAATTAAAAGAAGTCATGCGTCATCAGCAAATCTTTGATGGCCGAAATATATTTGAACCCGATGAAATTCATGCTGAGGGGTTCGATTATTACTGGGTTGGTCGATATCATGGATAAATCGGCAGAAAAGTTGAAGGCCGAAATCGCCATCATCGGTGGATGTGGACATGTGGGCTTACCGCTCGGACTGGCTTTAGCGAGTCAGGGAAAAACGGTTGTCGCTTTTGATATTGACGCACAAAAGGTTGAGCAAACAAATCAGGGCACAATGCCCTTTCGTGACCGCGGTGCGGATGAATTATTGAAAACCGTTTTGGACAAAAATCTTTTTCGCTGCACAACAGATCGATTGGCACTTAAAGATGCTAAAATTATTATTTCTGTCACCGGTACACCTGTAGATGAACATTTAAACCCGCGGCTTGAAAATATACAAAATGCATTGCTTTCATGTGCGGATATGTTCAATTCAGATCAACTTCTTATCTTGCGTTCGACGATTTATCCGGGAACAACAAAGCACATTGAAAAAGAGCTGATAAAACAGGGACTTAGCATGGATGTGGCCTTCTGCCCCGAGCGGGTCGCCGAAGGCTGCGCCTTAGAAGAAATCACCTCTTTGCCGCAAATTGTTTCGGGCTGCACAAAACAGGCAGAGGAACGCGCAGCAGAACTCTTTAAACTCTTAACCCCTGAAATTATTCGGCTTGATCCAATCTCTGCTGAACTGGCCAAACTGTTTACCAACACCTGGCGCTACGTCCAATTCGCCGTCGCCAATCAGTTCTTTACCATGGCCAACGATTATGGTGCTGATTTTTATGCCATTCACGCGGCGATGACTCAAAATTACGAACGCACCCAGGGCTTTCCCAAAGCGGGGTTTGCTGCCGGACCATGCTTGCTCAAAGACACCATGCAGCTCTCAGCTTTCCATAATAATAATTTCTTCCTTGGGCATGCAGCCATGTTGGTCAATGAGGGTTTGCCGAATTATCTTGTGAATCGTATGCAGGAAATGTTTGAGCTGAATGAAATGCGTGTTGGTTTGCTTGGCATGACTTTTAAGGCCGATAGCGATGATATACGTGATTCGTTGTCCTTTAAACTTAGACGTCAATTGCGCCCGAATTGCAAAGAGCTGCTTTGTCACGATCCTTACTTACAAAATGACTGGCTTTGTGCCTTAGAAGATCTATTGGAAAAGTCTGACGTGCTTATTGTAGGTGCGCCCCACCAAGTTTATAAGGAACTTAAGTGGCCGGACAAACCCATTATCGACATTTGGAATATTGCAGAGCAGAGGATTAAAGTTTTATGAAAATTTTGGTCACTGGGGCATCCGGGTTTATTGCCGGTTATCTCATCGAAGAGCTCCTACAACACAACCACCAGGTTATTGGACTCGATAATTTTTCAAAATATGGCGTGCTAGAGAAATCCTACGACAATCATCCAGATTACACATTTGTGGAAGGCGACGCCAAAGACACCGAAGTTTTGGCGACACAACTTAAAGATTGTGATCATTTCGTTGCGGCAGCGGCCATGATTGGTGGCATTTCATATTTCCATGAATACGCCTACGATCTTCTGGCCGAGAATGAGCGCATCACCGCGGCAGCCTTTGATGCAGCGATACACGCCCACAAGAGTCATCAATTACAAAAGCTCACAGTGCTGTCTTCGTCCATGGTTTTTGAATCCACGGAGATTTATCCGTCAAAAGAGGGCGATCAACTCAAATCACCGCCCCCCCTCTCAACCTATGGCTTTCAAAAACTTGCCACCGAATACTATGCTCAAGGCGCCCTGCAACAATATGGCTTGCCCTATACGATTGTTCGTCCCTTTAATTGTGTGGGCATCGGTGAACGCAGAGCTTTGGGCGATGCTGATATACGCTCGGGCAACATCAAGCTGGCGTTAAGTCACGTGGTCCCTGATTTAGTACAAAAAGTTCTTAAAAAACAGAGCCCACTGCACATCTTAGGTGATGGAAAGCAAATTCGACA
>JASMKV010000157.1 GCA_030749035.1 Myxococcota bacterium
AAAATCTATTTTGCCGATACGGGACATCATCGGATTTTAGCGTATAGCTTAACGACAGACCGTTTAGAATTGGTGGCGGGTTCCGGGGTACCCTGTCTGACGCCTGAAAACATTGACGCTTGTGGTGATGGGGAGACAACAAGCGCCTTTGCGGCAAAGTTAAACTTGCCTGGAGCTTTGGTGCTTGATGAGGACAACAACACGCTTTATTTCACAGATCTTGGCACATTTAGGATTCGTAAGGTAGACCTCGCTGAACGATTTGTTGAAAGCGTCATCGGCACTGGCGTGCAATGTGAAGGTGTCTTTGAAAATCCAGATCCTTGTTTGACGGGCAAAGCTGTCGGAAGTGCGCGTCTCCTGGCGCCAAGGGGATTGGCCTTGGATGCGCAAGGTGCACTTTATTTTGTTGAGCCAGATCGACATCAGATTTTCCGCACTTCGATGAACGAAGGCGTTTTTGCCAATATTGAAAGAATATCAGCGGATGCATGCGAAGGGGCGAGTCTTGGCGATAATTTTTATGCAGAGGGTGGAAGCTATACGGATTGTTCCGGTGATGAACAAACGTTTCTAAGCCAAAGTCATTTTAACCGCCCCTATGATTTGGCTTTCCATACCAACGGTGACCTTTTTGTTGCCGACAGGGGCAATTACCGGATTCGCCGCATTCATGCGGTGGGCAGCGCTACCATCTCCCCTGAAAACAGTGAGGTCGAGAGTGTTGCGGGCACAGGTACGGCATGTGCTGAAGCAACCGGCACTTGTGGTGATGGAGGGACGCCCACGGAAGCTGAGTTGATTGACCCTATGGCGATTGATTTACTCTACGTGAACGAGAGCATCTTTAAGGTGGCCATTGCAGAAGGTGCGCGTATACGTCTCTTTGGCAGCGCTAAGATGCAAGGCATCGCAGGTACAGGTGTGCATGGATTTTCAGGAGATAGCCTGACCGATGCGAGTGATGCCATGTTTGAATCTGCCAGCGATGTCCTGGTTGTTGAGGGGCAAATTTTTGTTGCAGATCGCGATGCGGATGTTTTGCGTAAGCTGGACAGCGAGGCTTCGGAATCTTTGCTTTGGACGGCAAGAACGGTGGCTGGAAATATTTTAGGTTATACTGGTTTCCTTGCGCAGAGCAGAATGATTTCACCAGCCTCTGTGATAGGCTTCGATGCGAGTGACGCTTCGCGCCAATTCTTTTTGAGCGATGCGTATCAAGGACGTATTATGACTCTGACCCTCCTTGATGGCCCCGGTGAAGAGGATGTGGATGAAACACTTGCCACACTTGTAGGCTATCGCGGGGGTTTTACTCTTGAGGATGAGGCGGCAGAAGACATACCTGCAGGACGAAGCCGCTTACTTGCAAGCCCGACGGGCTTGGCCTACGATCAAGGGCTACAGGCGCTTTATCTGAGTGAAACATATGGTCATACGATTCGTTGTGTTGATTTAAGTCAAACCACTGCCCCCATTACAACGATTGCTGGGGTTTTTGGGGAGGCCGATTACAGCAGCACAAGCGCAGCGCCCTTGGAGAGCCATTTAAATGAACCGATGGGGTTGGCCTTTGAGGTCGGGAGTACCTGGAGAACGCTTTATATTGCCGATAAAGGCAATCATGTGATTCGAAAACTTCCGCTTTCTTTTACAGAGCCCTGTGCCGTGGCCGCGAACAGTACCTTGGAGCTTTATGCTGGCCATTCACAAACCCCAGGGGTTGTGGATGACAGTGGTCTGTTTTTGGATACATATTTCTATGGACCCGAAGCTGTGGCGTTAAATCAGAATGGCGAACTTTATGTTGCCGACACCCAGAACCACCGCGTGCGTCGTTTGTATTATGATGGTGCTGATCAGGCCATCGAGACAGTGGTGGGGATTGGTTTACCC
>JASMKV010000158.1 GCA_030749035.1 Myxococcota bacterium
CGCCAGTCTTTAGTGAAAACCGTTTGATGCAATGCTCCTGTGCAAAAGGAAAATGCGCCATTTCCTCAACCGGTGAAGTATATCCTTGTATTGGTGCGCCCATACCATCGGGTAATATTCGTGAGCAAAGTTTTGCAGACATTTGGCAGAGGTCGCCGGTCCTCAATCGTATTCGCAACCTTAAGCACGAAGATTTTTCAAGCTGTCAGGGCTGTGATTTGCGCCCTTATTGCCAGCGCTCTTCCGGCGCTGTGTATGCTAATACGGGCGATTATACCGCCGCCGAGCCCTGGGTGTGCCAGGAAGCGGCGGTACTAAAAGAAGTTCACGAAAGTCGCACTAAAGACAAAAGCCCATAGAGAAGACCGCTTCGTCCGAGCCTTGCTCGGTAAAGGTGACGAGTTCACAGGAAGTACCCACGGTATTGCAGTCGCTCTGTAGGACGCATGGTGTGCTGCAGCCGCCATCGATACACCATTCACTGGCACATTGGGTGTCCTGGGTGCAGCTTGCCCCTTGGGTTAAGTAACCGTTGCCTTCTTTGAGCATACAGATCGTGGTCCAAGCATCGTTGGCCGTGCTGGTGATTTGCATCGGCCATGGTGTACAGGCCTCATCGCTGTAGCAATCGTCGTTGGTACCGCAGTGCTCCTGGCAAAGTCCCATGCAGGAACCGACGTAACAATCGGATGAAGAGTTACATAGGGAGCCGTCCCACTCACAGACACCGGTACAGACACCGCTGTCACATTCGCCACCGGCCGAGCAGCTCTCGCCATTTTGTCTGAGTTCAGACGAACTCGCGTAGCATAAGTTAAGACCCGTGTTGGCACCGTTTTGATCCCATACGGACCAGCAGACCTCATCGCTGTAACAGTTGTCGTCGGCGACACAGGCGCGGGCGCATTCGAAGCTGTCGGTGAAGCAAATGCTGGTTTGACAGCTGTTGCCTGCGGCGCAGCTTTCGCCGGGTTCTTGATCAAAAGGTTGTCCGGGGAAATCACTGCTCAAGCTCGATGACTTCGTACACATCGAGATATTGTCGAGCGGCCCATCGGCAAAATCCAGGCAGGCGTAGCTGCTTGGACAGTCCGCTTCACCGCCTTGACCAGAGCCAATACAAGGACGTGAGCAGTAGGTGCTTTCGGTGGATTCAATGCCGTAGCAGAGCAGGCCATCGCCGCAGTCCTCTTGCACAACACAATCGTCGCCAAAGGCGCCAGGTTGTACGCTTTCACACACACCGGCCACGCAGACTTCCTTGTCCCGGCATTGACCGTTGTTGCTGCAGGCGCCGCATTGCCCAAGGGCGCAGCCTTGTCCGGCGGCACAGTCCTCGGCGCTGTTGCAGGCGTTGGGATCGGCCTGACACGTTTGGCCGACACAAATTTCCGCACTGCCACAGTCGTTGTCGTTTAAGCAGCCGACGCAGGTGTTGTTGCTTTCGTTACAGACGCCGCCGACGCAGTCGCTATCGCTTAAGCAGCCGGTACAGTTGTTGGTGCTCATATCACATACGCCATTGTCGCAGTCGTTGTTGTCAAGACAGCCGACGCAGGTGTTGTTGCTTTCGTTACAGACACCGGCACTACAATGGGCATCGCTCACACAATCGACACAATCACCGCTGTAGCTTTCACATATCTGTTCGCCTTCGCAGTCTAAGTTGCTGGTGCATGGTGTGTCGACCGGTGTGTTGTCTTCGCACACACCAAGATTACAGCTTTGATTACTTTCGCACTGGCTGTCGTTTAAACAGTCGTGACATTGGCCACTGTAAATATCGCAGTGTTGATTTGGACAGTCCGCATCGCTGGCGCAGCCCGCTGGTGGAGGTGGAGGTACTGCTTCGCAGGTGTTGCTGCTGTTGCAAACCTGGTCGGCGCCACATTGGCCATCGTTTAAGCAAGTGACACAATCCCCGGAGCTTGGTTGGCAATAGGTGCCTGCGTCACAGTCGAGATCGTTTTCGCACTTGAACTCGGGTGTGGGTTGGCAGGTGCCGCCAATACAGCTCTCGCCGGCCTGGCAGGTGGCGTCATCCTGACAAAAACCTGTGGGCGTAAGATCGTCGTTGGGTGGATTGACGCAACGCTCTGCAATGCAGAGTTTGCCGTCGGTACAGTGGCTATTCTTCGAGCAGGCGTTGGTGCCCACTTGTGGTCGGCCACAGCCGATCAAGGTTAAGATTGCGCAAGCAATCGAAATCATTAAAGTTATACGTTGGGGCCTCTTGTTCCTCTTCATCTTTTTGCCTCGTCTTAAAACACCGCGCCCAACTTGGGGACCCTTGGACCGAGGTTGGTTATGCTCTCAATCATGAGAATACGCCTTTATTATCGGTTGCTATGACCATCCCGGACACACTATATTGCGCAAATATGAAGTTTTCTGTGGAACCAAATCTGAAGAGTTTTAGCCCGGTTAGCGGCGAAGTGATCGCCGAAATCGCAAAAACGGCACCCATGGAGGTCAAAACCCTGGTGACGCGGGCCAGGCAAGCCCAAAAAGCCTGGGGCGCTTTGAGCCTCAACGCGCGCAGCCGCAAGATAAAGGGACTTTGCGGTGTTTTGGCGGAGAAGGCGGAAGACATCGCTGAAACGATTTCCAGGGAGACGGGGAAACCACTTCTGGAGTCGGTTTATCATGAGGTTTTTGCCGCCGCTGAGCTTGCCCGCTTTTTTGGTAGTGATACGCCAAAAATATTAAAGAAGCGGCGCATTTCGATTCACTTGCTCAAATACCGTTCGAGTTATCTGCACTATGTCCCCAGAGGGGTGATTGGTATCATCACGCCGTGGAACTATCCTTTCACCATCAGTTTTGGTGATGTGGTGATGGCGCTGGCTGCGGGTAATGCGGTGGTCCTCAAGCCTTCTGAAATCACGCCGACCATTGGTTTAAAAATTAAAGAGGTGATTGAAGCCGCTGGCATTGATCCAGATCTGTTGCAGATTGCCATGGGCGCTGGTGATGTTGGCGCGGCGCTGGTTGAGGGCGGTACGGATATGATTCATTTTACCGGTTCGGGCGCGACGGGACGAAAAATTGCTGAAGCCTGTGGACGTCAGCTCATTCCCTATGTGTTGGAGTTAGGTGGTAAGGACGCAGCGATTGTTTTGGACGATGCGGATCTCGATTATACGGCTGGCGCCTTGGTGCACGGGGGTTTTGCCAATGCTGGACAAGTATGCGCTTCTGTAGAACGCATCTACGCAGTGGAATCGATTTATGATCCTCTGGTCAAACGTATTGTAGAGAAGGTACAAAATCTGCGCCAAGGCGATGGGCTCACTGGCGAGGTGGATGTGGGGCCGATGATTTTCCCCAAGCAGTTGGCGATTGTTGAAAGCCAAGTGGCTGCGGCGATAGAGGCAGGCGCCACGGTGCGCACCGGTGGTTCAGCGAAGGATGGACGCTATTTCGAACCGACGGTGTTGACCGATGTGACCGATGAGATGGGGGTCATGCGCGATGAAACCTTTGGTCCAACCTTGCCCATCATGAAAGTCAAAGATGTGGAGGAGGCTATCGCTAAAGCCAACGACAGCCGTTATGGCTTATCCGCCTACGTGTTTACCCGCAACACCCAACGCGGCCGGGAGATTGCCGAGCGCTTAGAGGCAGGCACGGTGGATGTGAACGATGTTTTGCTCACCCACGCCATCCCCGAAACGCCTTGGGGCGGCATTAAAGAGAGCGGTATCGGTGTGGCCCATTCGGCAGAAGGCTTACGCCACTTTTGTCAGCAGCGTCACGTCAATTATAATATTTTACCTTCGTTTGCGATGCCATGGGTTTTTCCATATCAACGCCGCATTGCTTTTGCGGGATTTGATTTTGTGAAGGGCCTTTATGGCAGCAGCAATTTGTTTAAACGCTTATTGCATTTACTACGCGGTTCATGGCAAGTCGTCATGGCATTACGGTCTTCGAAGAAAGGATAAGAGCGATGTTAAAAGTTGAGGTGCATGCTAAGGATTGTATTGGTGCAGAAGTTGATGTGCTGATGGTGGGGGTTTTTGATGGCAAGGTCGGTTCAAGTGCCACGGAAAAAGCTTTAAACAAAGCCCTTGAGGGTTCACTCGAACAGGCGGTGAACGATGAAAAATTTAAAGGGAAGGCTGGCCAGAGTCTGGTCATGCACACCCAGGGTAAATTGGGCGCCAAGCGCGTGGCCTTGCTTGGACTGGGTTCGGAAAAAAGCATCAACACTGAAGGCTGGCTTGCCGCAGGTGGCGCCGCTGCCCGTTTAGGCAATAAAGTTGGCGCTCAAAAAGCTTTGCTGTGTTTGCCCAAGCTTGGCGATGACGCGATTCAAGTTGCGAAAGTTCTTACCCGTGGTGCTTATCTGGGGGTCTATAAGTTCGACGAATATTTAAGCGAGAATGATAACGAAGAGAGTCTTACGAGTTTGGGAATTTGTGGAGAAGATGCAAAAAAACGCAAGAAGAGTTTCGAAAAGGCGGTGACGCGCGCTGAATTAACGGCAGCGGGGGTTTGTTTGGCCAGAGATTTGGTTAATCTGCCGGGGAATGATTTGCGCCCAACGGATTTTGCGCAGCGTGCCAATGAGGTGGCGAAGGCTTGTCAATTAAAGATCAAAGTGTTCGAGGCTGAAGAGCTGCAAAAGAAAAATATGAACCTCTTGCTTGGGGTGGGCCAGGGCAGCGAGAACAAGTCACGTTTAGTACACCTGCGCTATGAACCCAAGGGTGCCAAAAAGGCGAAGCCGGTGGTGTTTGTGGGCAAAGGGATTACTTTTGATTCGGGTGGTCTAAGTCTTAAACCACCAGGGGCCATGTACGGTATGAAAATGGACATGGGCGGCGCCGCTTCGGTGCTTGGTCTGATGAGTGTGGTGGGGAAGATCAAACCACGATTTCCAGTGCATGGGGTTTTAGCCTTGGCCGAAAACATGCCTTCTGGTGAAGCGATTCGCCCTGGAGATGTCATTACCGGGGCTGCTGGTAAGAGTGTTGAGATCAACAACACCGATGCCGAAGGTCGCTTGGTGCTGGCGGATGCGCTCAATTATGCGTTGAGTCTCGAGCCAAAACGTATTGTCGATCTGGCCACACTGACGGGCGCGTGTATGGTGGCTTTGGGCGGTTATACGGTCGGTCTCTTTTCCAACAACGATAAGGTTGCTGAGGATATCCTGGCCGGTTCGAAAAAAGCAGGAGAGGATTTCTGGCGAATGCCACTGACGGGCGCGCTCAAAGAGCAGCTCAAGAGTGATGTGGCGGACCTGAAAAATACGGGAGAACGTTTTGGCGGGGCGATTACCGCTGGGCTCTTCCTGCAGGAGTTTGTGGAGGAGACGCCATGGGCGCATTTGGATATCGCCGGGCCAGCTTTTACCTCGAAAGACAGCGGCGCTTATCGCAAAGGCGGTACAGGGGTTGCGGTCGCCACATTGTTAGAAATGCTTGGCTGCTAAGGCGTACGACCAAGGCCTGAAAAGAGGCTTAAAACCGGCGTTTTTTTTCACTCAGGGCTTTTGTTGCTTCGGCTCAGAGGCTAGAAGCTTCACTCAAGTACACGAGGCATGCCTTGGGATTAAGTCGATGGTCATCTTAAAATTACCACATTGGTGCATCTTTTTTACGCTGGGTCTTTTATGGCTGCCGCCTTTGTCTGCGCAAACAAAGCTGCAAAGCCAGGTGATGGAGCTTCTGAAGAGTCCAGTTTTAGCAGGTGCGGATGTTGGCTTGGAGGTGAAGAATCTTCAAAGCGGGGAAGAGCTTTTTGCGCTGAACAAAAATCGTTTGATGATACCCGCATCAAATATTAAAATTATCACCACTGGCGCGGCACTCTATTATCTTTTACCCGATTATAAGTTTTATACCGTGATTTATGGCGACATGGATGACGAGGGCGTGGTAGCTGGGGATTTATGGATTAAGGGCCACGGCGATCCATGGCTCTTGCCTGAAAAGGTTTGGTACATCATCACGCAGCTTAAGCGACTTGGTTTGAAAAAAGTGCGTGGACGCATCATTGCTGATGGTTCTTATTTTGCGCCTCCCCACCATGCACGGGGCTCAGAGCAGGACAGCTCTTCAGCGGCTTATATGTCACCGGCAGGGGGCTTATCGGTTGGTTTTAACGCCATGGGTATTCATATTAAGCCGGCCAAGCAGATAGGACAGCCGGCGCTGATTTCTTTTGAGCCGTCTAATCATTATGTGCAGACCGAAGGCCATATTATGACGGTCAGCGATCAAACATCAAAGATCCTGGTCGACACGGTCAATGAACCCGACAAAAGCACCGTGTGGCTCTCAGGGCGTATCAACAGCGAAGACAAGCCAAAGGTGAAGTGGCGCAAAGTGTCTCCGGCGGCCCTTTATGCCGGCGAGATCTTTAAAGCGCTCATGCAAGAACAAGGTATTGAGATTGCAGGTAAGGTGGAGCAGGGTTTTGTGCCTGAAGAAGCGCCCGAGATCTTTAAGTATGGTTCTTTGCCCTTGAGCGAGATTGTTTTAAAGGTCAATCAGTTTTCGAATAATTTTATGGCAGCACAATTGGCGCGTGTCTTGGGTGCCGAAGTGATGGGCGTGCCTGGAACCTGGTCCAAGGGTGTGCAGGTGATGGATGCATTTCTTGACAAGATGGGCATTGCATCAGGCACCTATGTGCTTGGCAATGCCAGTGGGCTTCACGATGTGAATGCGTTTAGCGTTGGACAGATTTCGCAAGTGCTTGAATTTATGTATAACCAGCGTCATTTGCGCACGGAGTTTTTGGCCTCCATGGCGGTGGCGGGAAGCTCAGGCACACTTAAAGAACGCATGCGCCAGGCTGAGGCGCAGTATTATCTTCGTGGTAAAACCGGCACGCTTTCTTCGGCAAGCGCTCTTTCTGGGTATGTGGTGAATAAAGATGGTGAGGATTTGGTTTTTGCGTTTATTGTAAACCATTATCGAAGTCCTTTGGTAGATGTTTGGGGCTTGCAGGATAAACTTGGTAATCTCTTAGCGGGTTCCAGTCGAGACTCAGCGCTGGTGGTTGGCGCAAGGTCGAATCCTTAAGGGCGTATCTCATGGCTTCACGAAAACAAGAGATCAACAGATTGACCGATGCATTGCGGGAATTGCGCATGCTCTATGACAAATATTTTGCCGGCCAGCTGCGTCTTGAACCGCGTCGTGAGCGCGAGGGTTTTGCAGAGAAGATGCGGGAACTCAAAAAGCTGCGGGATTTGCCTACGGAGGAACGTTTTCGTTTACAATCTTTGCAGGCGAGTTTTGTGTCCTATTCAAGTTATTGGAATCGACTCAATCGGCAGATTGACGAGGGTACTTTTAAGCGTGATGTTCGCCGCGCAACACGTATGGGAGGGACAGAAAAGGTAAAACCTGTGAAAACACAGTCAGGTTATGTCTTCTCAGAAAAATCTTCCGCCCAAGGGCTACCGTGGATTGATCAGATCCACGCAGAATTTGTTGAGCGTCGTAAGACCTGTGGCGAGTCGACAAAAATATCCAAAGCGGCTTTGGACAAGCTTTTACGCAAGGAAGCAGCGGCCATTAGAAAGTCCAGCCGTTGTGGTGAGGTGAGCTTTAAAGTTCAAATCAAGGATGGCCGGACCGTACTTAAAGCCAAGCCGCTTTAGTTTGTCTTCTTCTCGCGTATGCTTTTATCCGGTGCGCGCTTATTTTTTTGGCGTGCGCTTTGGGGAAAGCTCGTGGATATGAGGAATAATGTGTCCACTTTTTTGGGCTTTGGTGGCCAGATATTCAGCATTATGTTGGTTGGGCTGGACCAAGGATGCTTGGCGTTCGGCGATACCGATGCCATTTTCACGTAATCCATTTATTTTACGGGGATTGTTGGTGATGAGCTGAATGGTTTGTGCGCCCAGCATTTTAAGTATCATGGCGGTGACGCGATAGTCGCGTAAGTCGTCGTCAAAACCCAGATGCAGATTGGCCTCAACTGTATCCATACCCTCGAATTGTTGTAAGCTGTATGCACGGATTTTGTTGCCGAGCCCAATGCCACGTCCTTCCTGGCGCATATAGATGAGCATACCGTTGTTATGGCTGCCCAAATCGGTCATGGCCATTTCAAGTTGTTGTCGGCAGTCACAGCGCAGTGAGGCAAAGACGTCACCGGTGAGGCATTCGGAATGAATGCGGACCGGCATATTCTGTGTTTCGAGCGGGTTACCGCGCACTAAGGCGACATGTTCTTTGGCATCGATGCTGTTGCGGAAGACAAAGATGCGAAAATTGCCATAGCGTGTTGGCAATTCAGCTTCTGCATAAATTTCGACCCATTCTTGCCCCACATACATGCGCTTTGGCTCTTCAGCGACCTGGAGCTTTTTGTCGTCAATAAATTTAAGAGAAGTCGAACTCATAGCATCTTACTCACAGGGTCTTATATTACGCGTCTTGGGCCAAGATAGACAGGACGCAGGTAGCATAATCGACCGACAAAGTGCAAGTTCTAAACGATGCGTGAAAGTCCTTTAAGAGGCGCGTCGTCGATTTTTCTTCGGCAATTGCTCCGAACCTGTAAGGTGCTTGAGGCTATTTTCAAGGCCTTCACGCATGGTGTTGGTGAAAAATACGCGAAATTCATTTTCAGGCCCACGCAAGGCTTCATAATAGGCTTGGCGGTCGGAAGCATGAATAATGACTGACATAAAGTTGTAGCGCATAAGGACGTGGATGGCCAAGAGACGCCCAAGAAAACCAGAGTATTTTGAGAAGGGATAAACCCTCAGGAATCGGTGATGGACATTCGCAGCAAATTCTACAGGATGAAGATCCTTAGGTTTCTTGCCATTGATGTAGTCTAAAACTTCACCCAGCGAGCTATGAATTTTGGCCGGTTGTTCAATTTCATGGAAATAGGTGCGATGAATGGGAATATCACGTCGATAAGAGCCAGCCAGCTCTGGATCGCCGACCAGACGGCCGTGTAGATCTTTGAGGAGATTGATGCTGACATTGAACCTTTTTTGTTGGGCTTTTTCGCGGAGTAAATCGAGGCAATACTTTTGGTTTTTAATATCTTCGTAGGTGGGCAGGAGGCTGACGTCGGAAACAATCTTGTTATCGACCACGGCTTTGATTTCTGGAAAGGTCAGGACCACACCTTCAAGACCATTTTCATGAAAAATCCATGAAATATCCATCAGTTCTTCTATATTATTTCTGGCCATAGAGGAGATAGGCGCAGCTTCTGCGATGGCCTGGTTTAAATCTTCAAGTTCTGCGTAGCGCTGGCGCATCATGGATTCGGCATCGTAGTAAAGTTCTAATTCATCGGGGCGAAACTGCATCGTGGTATCCTTCTCAATTTTATTGATAAATATTAAAAAATACAATATTTATAATGGGTTATATCTTAGCCGCTGAAAAGTGATCTGTCAAAATGAAAACATCATTATATGCATGCGTTGGATCCAAGTGTGTTTTCGCCGTATAGAGACAATAAATCTAAGGGGTTAGATCATTTGTTGTGGCTCGGATTGGAGACAAAATGGCTCCGCATAAGAGTCGATTGTCATTTTTGATGGGCTTGCATGGGTGTGGGTGGTTGTTTGGCGCAAGAGAATGACTTTGTCTTGTTGATTATTCATTAATGCATTAATGAAAAGTGTCACGAGGCAACAAAGAATAAAGCTGCCATTTTTTTTGATCTTAAGTACTTTTGAATTATTCTAGTTATTACCATAGGTTGTGAGTCTATGTGGGGGGTGGTCGGATGAGGTAGGACATTATACTACTTTTTTCATTGTTGGGGGGGCCAAAATATGTTATTTTGCGCCTCACGAATTTTATGCCACGTCTATAAAGCTGCTGAAAACGTATTTTGAGGAGGAAAGTTAATGCATATGACCTTTAAGATCGGTGATAAAGCTGTATACCCTGCACACGGGGTGGGCGAGGTAACGGCCATTGAAAATCGTGAGATTTCTGGCCAGAATCAAACATTCTATATCCTTCGTATTTTAGAAAATGGCATGAAAATCATGATTCCAACCAACAATGTGCGTCAGGTTGGTTTGCGTGAGGTTATCGATCGCGCCAAGGTAGATAAAGTCTTCGAAATTCTTCGTTTAAAAGATTTAAGTGTGGATACGACCACTTGGAATCGTCGTTATCGTGAATATATGGAAAAAATCAAAACCGGCTCCGTGTATGAAGTTGCTGAAGTTTTGCGTGATTTATATTTGCTTAAAACCGATAAGGATTTGAGCTTTTGTGAATTGAAATTACTCGATACAGCCAAAGCGCTCCTGCTCAAAGAGTTGGCTGTGGCCAAAGGCTGTGATGAAGTCGAAGTCGAAAACGAGTTCGAGTCGATTTTTCAAAGGGCTTAAACCCTTTTCTCCTATGAGATGATGCCGGTAGCTTGGTGGCCCGGCATCGCCTCACTCCCTTATATTAAAAATGTGCGTGTATGTTTTGCGCCGTGGCGTTGTTTTGCGTTGCATGGCTTTAGTCTCCGCTTAGGACTTGCACTTCGGCTATGGATCGGGCAAATCCACTAAGGCTATGTCCGATCAAGAACACTCGTTAGAGGCGCAGTTGGCGAAATATCAGCGTCAACAAAAAACGCAGGGACGTTTTGTCTTGAGCGCGCTGGCTTTTTTCGTGGTCAGTATTTGGTTTGTGCATGGCTATAAAGACTGGCTCGAATATGTTTTTGCCGACGCCAGAGCCCCAGCCCTTGTGGCCGATATCTCTGCGATCAAACCGAGTCAGCTCAAACATAACGATTACGTTGAGCTTACCGGAATTACGGAACATCGTGGCATGGCGCAACAATATGTTCGCGGTCTTGATTTACCCCGTAAAGAATATTGGTATTTTCGCCTTTTGGGTTCACGCGGTGTGTTTATTGAAGTTCCGCCTGATGAACAGCGTTTTGATTTTATGACCGAGGTCACGGTCAAAGGGCGTGTTGTCGATCCCAAAAAGGCAACATTGTATCTTTATTTGATTGAGGACTATCATGCGCGTTATGCGGCTAAACGCAGAGACGAAATGCGTATTCTACAGGTTGGGGTGGCGCCAGGCGAAGGCAAAACACCTTATCTTATCCTCTTAGGTGGGCTTGGTACAGTGGCTTTGATTAATCTTTTAATGATTCGCAAATATTTACGTTTAAGAAAGCGCACGCTGATCGGCGCAGAATAGGAAGTTAGTATGGGTTTTGTTCAAGGTGGACATATTGTTGCGCGTGCATTGAAGGCCGCAGGTGTGGATCATGTGTTCACATTATGTGGTGGGCATGTACAGATGATTTATGACGGTTGTTTGAGTGAGGGCATCCGTGTTGTCGATGTGCGTCACGAGCAGAGTGCCGGGCATGCGGCCGATGGTTGGGCCAGAGCCACCGGTAAGCCCGGTGTGGCGATTGTCACTGCAGGGCCAGGTTTAACCGATACGGTCACTGCCGCCGCGAATGCGCAACGCGCTGGGGTGCCGATGCTTATTATTGGCGGCCAGGGAGCCCGGCTCTTGAGCCAGTTTGGTGGCCAGGACAGGGGTTCATTACAGGATATGAATCATGTTGAATTGATGCGTCCTATTACAAAATGGGCCGTTTCTGTGCCTGAGACCAGGCGCCTCGCAGAATATGTCCAAAGTGCCTTACGGATAGCCAGCTCGGGGGTGCCAGGGCCGGTTTTCTTGGAAATGCCTTTGGATGTGTTGTTCATGGGTTGTGATGAGGCTGAGGTCATTGCTTACGAAGGTTATCAAACTGGCGCAAAAGCTGCCCCCGATCCAGACTATTTAGAGGCAGCGGCGACGTTGATTACGGAGGCTGAGCGCCCCTTATTGATTGTGGGTTCGCAGTGGCGCTGGTCCGATAAACGTGAGGCTTTGAATGCATTTCTGGAAGTCCACCCCATGCCGACCTTTTTAAATGGCATGGCGCGGGGGGCTTTACCCGCAGATCATCCTTGTCGTTTTGCTCAATGCCGCTCTAAGGCACTGTCCCGGGCCGATGCGGTGGTCATTTTTGGTACACCTTTGGATTTCCGATTGCGTTATGGTGAAGCCATTAAAGACGAGACCAAGCTTATTCAAATTGATCTCGATGGTGGTGAGATTGGGCGTAATCGACGTGTGGATGTTGGTCTTGTGGGTGACGCAGGGCTCGTGCTTGATGGACTGGCGAGGCTTTTAAAAGGCAAAGGCAAGGATACAAGTGCGTGGCAAGATGAAGTGAAAGGGCTGGAAGCCTCTCGTAAAGAACGTATGCATGCGGAATTAAATGACGCCAGCGATCCGATTAAGCCGCTTTATCTCTTGAGTCGTGTGCGTCCTTATATTGATGCGAATACAATTATTGTTGGTGACGGTGGCGATTTTGTGGCCTCTGCGGCCTATACTTTGGATGTGTCAGGGGTCGGCTCCTGGATGGATCCAGGTCCTTTAGGGACTTTGGGTGTAGGACCAGGTTATGCGATGGCGGCGAAGTTGGCGCGTCCTGATACGAATGTTGTGCTGATTTCAGGCGATGGTTCCTTTGGCTTAAACGGTTTTGAATTTGAAGCCATGGTCAGACAGAATATCAAAGTGACCTGCATCATTGGTAATGATGCGGCTTGGAGTCAAATCCGCCGTGGACAGGTCGAGATGTATGGCCAAGAACGTGTCGTGGCCACGGATTTAGCCTTCACGCGCTACGATGTGATTGCGCAAGGCATGGGCGCCCATGGTGAGCATGTGACCGAAGTTGCCCAAATTGATGGCGCCCTGGAGCGCGCCTTTGCTGCAGACAAGGCGGCCGTGGTGAATGTGGAGATGGGCGTTTCGGATTTCCGTAAAGGTGCCATCAGCGTTTAAGTGGTGGTGTGGGGGCTTTAGGATTTTTTCGGCAAGTAGTGATGGGTGCCGTGTTGGGTATTTTCGATCACATTAAATATTTCCTGTAAATCTTGCGGATTATTGACAATGTCGATTTCCGAAGAATCGATAACCAAAAGCGGCGTTTCGTTATAATGAAAAAAGAATGAATTGTAGGCACGCTGAAGGTCTTCTAAATATTTAACGTCAACGGTCATTTCGTATTCCCGACCACGTTTTTGCATACGCTCTACCAGAACTTCTGGGCGTGCCTGCAGGTAGACCACCAAGTCAGGCTTAAGAAGTCGGGGCTGAATCAATTCGTAGATGCGCTCATAAAGTTGCACTTCAGCTTCGGCTAAATTGAGATAAGCAAAAATTCTGTCTTTCGCAAAAAGATAATCGCTGACGATGGCACGCGCGAAGAGGTCTTGCTGCAGCACCCCTTCTTGTTGCTTAAAGCGTGTCAGTAAAAAGTAGACCTGTGTTTGAAAGGCAACTCTGTCTTTGTCTTTATAAAATTCGCGTAGAAAAGGATTTTCATCGAACTCCTCAAGGACCAAGCGTGCTTGGAGATGTTTGCACAAGGCCCTGGCCAATGTGGTTTTACCGACGCCAATGGGGCCCTCAACGGCAATATATCGACTGTGACGCGCATCGGAGGTCATGGGCGCTCATTATCGCTCGACCTGTTTTTTTGCAATACACGAATGGGATTTGAGGTGGAGATTTCTACCCTATTGGGCTTTTGTTGATCGCATGGCCGCTCGAGTATCCGCCAATCTTTTTTTGGGCTAAATAGGCCTGCCGGGTAGATTATTCATACATTCCGCCCCCCATGTCGCCACCCATGTCGCCACCCATGTCGCCACCCATGTCGCCACCGCTGCTACCGCCACCACCGCTACTGCTGCCGCCACCACTGCTGCCGGCACCACTGCTGCCGCCACCGCTGCTGCCGCCACCACCGCCGGAGCTGTATTGGCCGCCGCCGCCGCCACCCATGCCGCCGCCACCACCCATGCCGCCGCCGCCACCCATGTCGCCACCGCTGCTGGATTGCTGATACCAATAGGGTAGGGCTTCTATGGACGCATCGCTGGTCACCATGCACAGGCTGGCGTAACTGGAAATGAACCAGCCATCACAGGTCTTATCATCGTCAAGGTCAGCCGTGGCTGTGAGCGTAAAGCCACCTGGGTCGCTTTTCCCCTGGAAGTTCGTGGGATCGGTTTGTACCGCGCTGACAATACCGCCGCCAAAAGCATGTGCTCGACATAGATCAGTTGTGGTTCCACCACCGGATTCACCACCCATATCACCACCCATATCACCACCCATGTCGCCACCCATATCCCCGCCCATGCTTCCGCCCATCATCTGGCTGGGGTGCCCCTCCATGCCGTTGGCTTCCGCGCAGCCCTTGGAGCCTGAGAGTGTGCTGGTCGTGCTTCCACAGTAATAGTTGTAACGATAACCGCCCGAAGGCTCCCAGCCACACCAATAACAATTGTAGCGGAGTCTTTCTGCGTGCACACTTTTTATGCCCGTAAAGGCCGCTTTAAGGCTTGTTTTGGCTTCGGATTGTCGGGCACGGGTCTGAAATCGCATAAAGTTGGGAATGGCAATCCCCGTCATAATGCCGATGATGGCCGTCACGACAAGGAGCTCGATGAGTGTGAATCCATTGGTTTTTTTATTCTTGAGCACGTTTAAAATATAGCCGTGAACGAAGAATGGGTCAATCAGGATAAGGGACTAAAGGGCAAAGAGTGCAGCCCTGTCTTGTGCCCGGTGTCAAGGTATGATGGATTGATAGGACATATGCCGAGCTTAAAAGGGGGCCTGATGGAGGAAATGATCAACGCATTTAGGGCGCATAAGGCGGAGTATCTCGATGAATTAAAAGCATTGGTGCGCATTCCCAGTATCTCTTTTCCAGGTTTCGCAGCGCAGGAGGTTGCGCGTTCGGCGCAGGCGGTGTCTGAGGTGTTGACGCAATATGGTTTCGAAGATGTTGAGATACTTACGATTCCTGATGCCCACCCCTATGTTTACGGAGAAATTATTGTCGATCCGGCGAAACCCACGATTTTACTCTATGCGCATCATGATGTGCAGCCGGTAGGAGATGAATCGAAATGGAAAACCGATCCTTTTGAGCCGGTTGAAATCAATGATCGACTTTTTGGGCGCGGCTCAGCCGATGATAAAGCAGGTATTATGGTGCATGTGGCCGCAGTACATACTTGGCTCAAGTCAGAAAAAACCTTACCGGTGAACCTTAAAATCCTTATTGAAGGTGAAGAGGAATCCGGGTCGACACACTTAGGTCAATTTGTTGAGGCCTATAAAGATAAATTAGAGGCCGATGCGATGGTTCTCACCGATACGGATAATTTTGATACGGGCATTCCAGGATTGGTGACCTCGCTGCGCGGTGTCGTCATCATGGATGTCAAAGCCCGTACCATCGATCACTCGGTGCACTCCGGGATGTGGGGTGGACCCGTGCCGGATGCGGCGAGCGCATTGTGCAAAACGCTTGGCTCTTTGTTGGATGATGATGGGCGTATTACCATCCCGGCGATTTATGAAAAGGTGCGCTCTTTTGGTGAAGCGAAAAAAATACCATTACCCGCAGGTGCCAAAGCGTTTGCGCAACAGGTTAAATTACTCGATGGTGTCTCTTTGCTTGGTGAAGAAAATCCGTATTGGGAAAATTGGTGGCAACCCGCACTTATGGTGAATGCGCTACAGGCATCATCAAAAAAAGATGCACGCTCTGTGCTTGTGGATGAAGCTTGGGCAAGAGTCAGCATACGTATTGTTCCTGATATGCGGGCAGATGAAGTTTATATATTGCTCGAGCAGGCATTGTCTGCCGCAGTGCCATGGGGAGCACGCTTGGAGTGCGAAAAAGTGACTTGTGTTGATCCGTGGTGCACAACGACGGAGCATCCAGCTTTTGCTGCGGCGCAAACGGCATTAAAAAAAGGTTATGGAAAAGATGTGGTGATGATGGGGTGTGGTGGAACGATCCCATTCGTTCAGCCACTGTGTGATGCCTTTGGGGACGTTCCGGCTTTGCTCATGGGCATTGAAGATCCGTACACCAATGCACATGGAGAAAATGAAAGCTTGTCCTTAAGTGACTGGGAAAAAGCTGTGGTTTCGGCGATTTTTCTTTATGAAGAGTTGGCCAATGTGCTCTAGGAGGGTTTCATGAAAATTGCTTCATGGAATGTGAATTCAATTAAAGTCAGATTGCCTCGAGTATTGAAGTGGTTGAAGAAAGAAGCGCCCGATTTACTTTGTCTTCAGGAACTCAAAGGTGTGGAAGAGAAATTTCCCTATTCGGAGTTTCAAGCGCTGGGGTATCATGCGCTTGTGTTGGGGCAAAAGACTTATAATGGCGTGGCTATTCTTTCTCGTATACCAGGCGAAGAGCAGGTCTTTGGCTTGAGCCAATCAGAGAATGACCCACAGGCGCGCTTCTTAGCCGCTCGTTACGATAAAGTTCATGTGATTTCTGCTTATGTGCCGAATGGCAGTGAAGTCGGCTCGGACAAATATGCATATAAGCTTGATTGGTATCAACGCTTGGTTAAGCACTTAGAGGCGCATTATCATAAGGACGATCTCTTGCTTTTGTGTGGTGATTTTAATGTTGCGCCAGACAATCTTGATGTGCGAAATCTTGAAACATGGCAGGACAGTGTGTTGTGCCATCAGGATGCCCGTGATGCTTTTACGAAGGTTTTAGACTGGGGGTTGATCGATACGTTTAGACAATCTGAGTTTGAAGGGGGCTTCTATTCCTGGTGGGATTATAGGCGTTTGGGTTTTCAACGCAATGATGGTTTACGTATTGATTTTGTGTTGGCCACAAAGCCTCTGGCTAAACGCCTGAAGAAGGCATGGATAGAGCGGGATGAACGTAAAGGTGAAAAACCTTCCGATCATGTTCCCGTTCTGGCTGATTTTGACCTTAAAACTTTATAGTTTATGCGGGTGCGTGTCGACTGAGCGCATGCTTAACTTCTTCCAGGACAAAAGAATCTTTTTCAGTCTTTTCCAGTTTCAAAAGCTGATGTTGTGCCCTTTTGCCGCCAAGTTCGCCTAAGGCCCAAACGATGTGTCCGCGCACGATTGGATCCTCGTGCAACTCAAGCCCTTCAAGGAGGGGACCGATCGCGCGTGTGTCTGAACTGTTGCCCAGGGCGATGGCCGCATTGCGGGCCAGTTTATTGCGTGATGCTCGACGCAGTGCGCTGTCGCTGACAAATCGCTTGTGTGCCGCAGAGCCGTGCAAAAGAATATCAGCTAAAGCGGGATTTGAAAATCGTTCGAATGGTTTGAATTCATTTGCAGCTGGTCGGGGTTGAGGTGCCGTGTTGTACGGGCACACCTGTTGACAGATGTCACAGCCGAAAATCATATTGTCAAATTTAGGCCGTAATTCTCTTGGAATGACGCCATCGTATTCGATGGTTAAATAGGAAATACATTTTCTTGCATCAAGAACATTGGCGGCGATAAAAGCATTGGTTGGACAAGCATCCAGGCAGGCTTTGCATTCACCGCAGCGTGGTTCTATGGGCTTTGAAGGCGGCAATTCGATATCAATCAAAAGTTCACCCAGAACAACATAGGTGCCGAGCCCAGGGATCAGTGTAAGGGTCGACTTAGAGATGAAGCCGACACCGGCCAGTGCGGCGGCTTCGTGTTCTAAAATAGGGGCGGTGTCCACGCACGGTCGAACTTGTATTTCGTGCTTGGTGAGTTCTTGTATCTCTTTGCCTAAAGCATAGAGTTTGGCCTTGAGCACCCGGTGATAATCTCGTCCTCGTGCATAATGTGCAACTCTGCCGTGCAGTCTGGTTCGGCCGCGGTCATCATGGGCGTGGCCCGCATAACTCATGGCCACAGAGATAATCGTTTTGGCGTTGGGCAAGAGCTGTGCGGGATCATGCCGAAAAGGGTGATCGGCCATATATTTCATATCGCCGTGATATTCCTTGTCCAGCCAATCTTCGAGCGCTTTTGCGCCGCGCTCAAATGGAGTTAGAGGTGCAAAGCCAATTCTTTCAAGTCCAAGGGTGGTGGCGATGTGTGCAATTTTATTTCTTAGCTCTAGTGCATGGTCTTGTGGTGCACTTCTTTTTATCGGTAAGGGTGGAGGGTGGTTTGGCAGAGACATGGATTAAAGCATGGTTGTGTTTTGAAGTGCAGTTTCACCAAGTTGCCCGCAGGCAGCCGAGATTTCGTCGCCGCGTGTGCGTCTGACCATCGTATGATACCCGTGTCTGCGCAATTCTGCTTGGAATTGGTCGGTTGTTTCTGCTGAGGGCGGCAAATAAGACGTTTTATCGTGTGGGTTGAGTGGCAAAATATTGATTTTGACCGGGATGTCTTCAAGCAGATGTATCAGCCTCTGTGCATCATCAAGGCTGTCATTAATGCCTTGTAGAAGAACGTATTCGACAGTGATGCGTCGTCGGTTCTGCAGCGGATAGTCGCGCATGGATTGTATCAATTCATGAATCGGCCATTTTTTGTTGATGGGCATAATGATGTCACGGACTTCATCGGTTGTTGCATTAAGTGAAATGGCCAGCTGCACGGGGACGTCGCGTCCGAGATCATAAATTCGAGGTACAATGCCTGAGGTGCTGATTGTTATCCTGCGGGCAGAAAAATCCATGCCTTCTTCGTCCAGCAAGACCCGTACGGAACGTACAACATGTTCATAGTTCAGGAGAGGTTCGCCCATGCCCATGAAAACAATATTTGTAAATTTTGCATCAGGTTCTTTGTGACCAATATCTTCGGCGACCGCCAACACCTGGCCAATAATTTCACTGGCGGCCAGATTGCGATTGCGCTTGATGGCGGCAGTGAAACAGAATTTACATCCGACAGCACAGCCAGTTTGACTTGAGACGCAGAGGGTACTTGTTTTACGACCTTTCGCAACTTCAGGTATAAAGACTGCCTCAAAGGCTAAATTGTCGATGGTTAAAAAGCGATATTTTCGTGTGCCATCAGAACTTTTTTCGATTTGGTCAACCCTGGGGCGTGTGATGTCAAAAGTTTGTTCGAGAATTTCACGAAACTCTTTGGATAAGTTGGTGATGTCGGCGAAGCTTTTGTGGCGGTGTCTGAAAACACCGTGAAAGATTTGTTGGGCCCTAAAACCGGGTAGACCATGTTTTTCGACAAAAGTTCTTAATTCAGCTAAGGGGGTGCCGAGAATATTGGGTTTACCTGCTGGCGGAGGCTCCGAAAACGATTGGAGACTGGCTAATGCCGGATGTAATGTCGCCGATTGCATGATGGATCTTCCTTAAGCATGACCATTTCATTATAGCAAGTCACAAATCGATTGCGCCAAGTCACTTTGATCATTGTAGAGCTCTGGAATTACAGGGATTTTGAGATTTGCTTGGTGGCCAAGGCCGATGTGGTGCGCTCTAAAGTTTGCTGCATGTGGTTGGCAAAACGATAACTGGCCATTTCGGAGATGACATGTCTGACAAAGTTCTGGGTATGGTGATAGGGAAGCTCCTCAACAAAGACATCCAGTGGCAAATCTCTGTTCTGCGCATACCAGTGTGTGAGGAGTCCTGGGCCTGCATGATAAGCAGCGAGCGTTAAAGGCAGGCTCTTGCCGAGAGCGCGCCACAAGCGCCCCACGTATTTCGAGCCCAGCACGGCATTAATTTCAGGATCGAGAAGTGCTTTGGTGCTTAAATTGTCTTGTGGGAAAATTTCCTCAAAGAGTTTTTCAGAACTTCTTTGTTCAATTTGAAAAAGCCCTAACTCGCCCGTTGACGATATGAGCCTCGGATTAAATTGAGAACGCGCTTGCACTAAGGCCAAAAGTAAATCGGGTTCAACGCGCTCTTTTTTTGCCAGATCGATGATGCTGTAGGTATACATTCTCGGATAGAGCGCCAGAATTTCTTCGGCGTCGCGTTGTGTTTTGGGGAATCGTTGCCGACGATGTTCTTCAGCCATAGCAATGAGTTGGTATTGCCCCAGTTGTTTCGTCAGACGTGTGATTAAGCTATAGTCATGCGGCCCAAGTTGAAGCCGTTTGCGTTCGGAGAGCAGAAGTTGCTCTATGGCTTCAATGGCGCGTTTTGGCATTTTTGAATCCACCAGTTCTAAAATGCGTGCGACTTCACTGTGTGTATTTTTAGAGTTTGTAGGCAGTTCTGCTGATGTTGTAAAATCGGGTGGGGCATCGAGAGCTTTAAGCCGTTTGCGGGCTAAAAAGCTATAATAGTCGACTGGAAAAAGATGAATAAGTTTTGATAGGTGCGTAACGGCAGTGTTTTTGTTGCCTTGGTGTTCTTGAATGCGACCTAGCCAATAAAGAACCCTTGGGGCCAGCGCACTGAAGGGCGAATCCTGGATCAGGGCGGCAAAAAATTGTTCGGCCTGCGTGTAATCTTTTTGTCGATAAGCTATCCAGCCCAGACCCCATAGGGCTTGTTGGCGTGTTTCGCCGACAGGATTCTCAAAAATCTGCTGTTCAAAAAGTGCCTTGGCTGCGTCATATTCTTGATATTGGATGGCGGTTTCGCCTGCCAGACTAAGGGCTTCCTCTGCGTAGGTGTCTTGATAGCCATCACTCACATTCTGAAAGAGTGCCAGGGCATCGGCAAATTCACCATGATGTCGAAGCGCTTGGCCCAAGTGCAGTTTAAGCGCGCGTTCAAATTCGCTGTTTTTAGAGTGCTGGTGGCTCTGTTTGAGCGTTTCGACGGCCAGATCGAATTTTTGATGGCGTAAATGGATTACCCCTAAAGCATGATAGATTTCGCTCTTCAGGTCATCGCCAGGAGCAGCTTTTTCTATGATTTCAAGAAGATAGGACTCAATTTGAAAGTCACCTTCATTGTTCTTATAGGCATCCAGGGGGGGGACGATATGGCGTATGATTTCACTGTTGTTCTCGTGATAAATGCCATTGCTTGGGTGCGCGAGTACCCTTAGTGCACTCAGGCTCCAGCGCGTGTGCGGTGCTGACCACCAAAGTTGTCGTAAAAGTCGCAAGCCGGCCGTCTTGTGATGTGTTCTGAGGTGGCTTGCGCCGAGCAGCAGCGTCGATTCTGGGTCAAGATTTTTCCCCTTGCCGAGCAAGCGAATAATTTTCTTATATTGCTTGGTTTTCCAGTAGGCCTTGGTCAGAATCCGTTGCGCCATCATGCTGTGCGTGCCATGCGCGGGCAGTTCCTCAACAATTTTAGCGGCGGCTTGAGTCTTCCCAAAATTGAGCAGGGCTTCTGCCCGGGAGAGTATTCGAAAATGTTTACGCTCGTCGTGAAGGTTTTGCGGCTCAAGAAATCCAGGCTCGATGGTTGGCTCAGTTGTTCCTGATTGCGCTTGAGGTGAGTAAAAATAAAGCGTTACCCACGAACAAAGAAACAAGAGTCCTAATATAGAGAAAATTCTGCGCATCATGATCATTAATCATTTACAATTAAACGCATTTAAAGATGAATATCCACTTGAAACCTTTTGATTTTGGCGGAAAATGGTCCTCGACGTACGTGGCGGTACTTTTGTTTTAAAACGGACCTTTACTCAGATATTCAAGTGTTTCTTGAAATCTTTCTTCCAAAATTCCAAGTTCGCTATGGCGTGCTTCGACCAATCCCATAATCACGTTGTATTGATCTTCTTTATAGCTCCATAGCGCCTGCAAGACACCGGCTTCGCCTTCAATGCTCATGGCTTCAATCCGTTTTTGAAATTTACTCACGGCGCTGTTCAGGAGTTCATCACGGTGTATTTTGAGGGAGACTTGATAACTTTCCTGCAGCTTTGTGCGTTCGTCTTTAAGCCCGTCAAGAAGCCCACGCTCGCTGATGAAACTCTTTTTAATCCGGCTTCGCTCGTTTGTGATGCTTTCGAAAAGTTGACCAAGAGTTTTGTCGAGTTGGTCAAGCCGCGCATTTTCTTTCTGTGTGAGTTTGGCCTTTTTAAGCTCCTTGATTTGGTTTTTCTTTTGGTCGATGCGATTGATGTCTTCACTGAGACTGGCGCTTGCGCCGGTGGTCTTTGTTTCGTCAAGAGCGGTCTCAATATATTGATATTGATGGGAAATTTCTTTGTCCATGGATGTGAATTCCTGGATAGGAAGGCTCAGGGTTTGGGCTTTGAGGAGATCGGCTTGTTGATAGAGTTTTTGTAAAAAAGGTTTTTTGCCCAAGGCTTGTTTGAGCGTCGGATCGTCGAGAAGTCGGGTGTAGGGCTTGAGGTTCTCAAGTTCTTGCGCCAGTTCCGCACGACGTTGTGCGAAATATTCAACAAGGTTGAGATAATAGAGTTCCGCACCCTTATAATTATTTTTTTGCAACATGATATAACCCTTGAGCAGGAGGGCCTGCCAGCCTAAGGCATCGTTGGGTCGGGCTTGTGCTAAGGGTTCAAGAGCGGCCAATGCAGTGGTGTGTTCACCATGATCGAGGGCGAACCAGCCCATTTCGTAGACCGCATCAGTGAAGTTTGATGAAGTGTTAGAAATGCTTTGGTAGGCGTCTATGCCATTAAAGAAATCCCTGGTTTCAAAACAGACGCGCCCCAAAGCCAGCCAAGAAAGTTCTCTGACCTGTTGATCACGTTTACGCAGATCGGGATCGGTGATGGCGGGCAATGCAAATTGTGAAGCCTGGGTAAAATATGTTTGGGCTTTAGGATAATTTTTGGATTGCACTTCTAACGCGCCTAATAAATAAAAAGCGCGCCGACCAACCATGGTTTTTCCGCTCAGTTTTTCGAGCAGCGGTTTTGAGCGTTGATCTGACTGACGCACCAACGCATAACTGATATTGTAGAGTGCCTCCTGCGCGCCTGAATCAAGCTTGCCCTGATGGGTGTGCTCGGTTTCGTATGTGGTTAAGTATTCAGGCAATTCACCAATGCTTTTAGCGCCTCGCAGACTAATGGCGTAGGCCTCAAGGGCTTGCTCTCGCAAGTGTTGACGCGAGGCCGTTTCCATCGCTTTTAAAAAGTGCTTGATGGCCTCAGCGTGATAGGTATCTCTGGTAAGGATGCGGCCCCATTCAAGATGGATCAACGCCTTTTTGTTGGTTGATAAATCCTCATCTTTTAAGGCTAAATCAAAATAGGCTTGCGCTTGTGCGGGATTTTTGACTGCCACTTCCAGAGCACGGCGCAGACGATATTCGCTTCGACTCGTTGGATTGTTGGGGTTTAAAAACCAATTCAAGGTTTGCACATCGGCTTCGAGTTTGACGATGCGTGCTTCATTGTTGTCTTGGGCCATGGCGGGCTTGCCCGGGCATAGAACACCAGCGATCAAGCAGATGGCGAAGGGGCTTAGAGGCATGAGATATTGGCGCATGGGTTCGATTCTTCTTTATTTCTTTATAGCCTATAGCGTCCTTAAATAGAGGACAAAAAACACTGCATATTTTTTGCAATCTGGGCGATGGGTGAGATAATGTCCTACATGAGCATACACAGCGTTTCTGAGTCCATCAGGCGCCGACTTTGGTTGGCGATTGGCATGACCGTCTTGGTCCTCATTTTTAATGCATTGTTAACTTTGTTTTGAGGTCTTGACGCGCACATGCACCTCTATCTATACATAATATAGGTAACTGTAGGCGAACTTAAGTTCGCTTCCTACATGGGGGTAGATATGAGTCAAAGTGATAAGCGGAAACAGAGTTTGTATTTCCCTGAAGAAATGCTTAACGAGATTCAAACCGAAGCGAACCGACAGGATCGCTCGTTGTCTTGGATAGTCCAGCAGGCTTGGCGTTTGTCCCGAGGTGAAATTATGCGTTTTCCTTCGGTGAATGATGTGCTCGGGACTGCTGAGACAGATGATCCCAAAGAGCAACAGCTTTAAGTTGGGTCGTGTTTTAGGATTCTGCGGCTCAATTCTGGCCGAGATTTCTTTTCGTCTTCGTTCAAGTCAAAGCCTTGTTGAAAAGTGTTCAAGGCCTTTGGCGCACGTTTCTTAGAAAACGATTTTATCTTTAAATTCTTTCGTCCAGATTTTATCACCGCTGTATATTTTAATCACAGATTCATAAGGGACTTCATCTGCTCGGCCAATTGTTTTGGCCAGATCAAAAAAATCAGTTTTACCGACCAATTTGGATACATCATATTCAAAAATGGCACCGGCCCTAAGAACCTGACCCTGTGCAGCGGTACCTTGGGCAACGTCGACACCCATGACTTTCATACTGTATTCAAGCTTGTCGAGCACAAGTTTAAATTGGTTTGTGTTTTGTAAACTCAAGGTAAAGACAAGTTCGGCTAGATTTTTTCGGCGGGCTGTACCAGCATCTAAAGTGAGTTTGGGTTGCATGGGCTCAAAATGCTCACCGACCCAATAAACTTTTTTCGTTGTGGTGTGTCCATTTGCGTTTAAAAAAAGTGTGCCTTCTAAACGCACCTGAGCAAGCGGGGCGGGCGCTAAGTCGGCTTCGTGTATTGTTTGTGTGGGCAAGGTAAGTCTTAGGCTAATTTCGCCTTCTTTGCGGGGGGCGATTTTTAGATCCACTTTTTGGGTGCCATTTTGGATTTGCACATCATTACTAAAGAGGTGCCAATCTATGCGTTTGACTTCCACGCTTTCTGTATACGTATTTTTGACAGTGCCTGAGAAATCCATGGTCACCTGGGAAAAATTCTGACCAGAGCTGTAGGGATTTGCGGTATCAACATCAATGTGTGTCGGTTTGAGATTTTGACCGCTGCAGCTTAGAAGCCCCGTTAAGCTAAGGCATAAAATATAGGTTTGCGCGCGCTTCCAAGTCTTTTGACACTTTACTTGCATTCAATCACTCCACTTGTGGCTTTCTTTTTGCCGATCTAAGTGCTTTAAGCACAATACGCTTTAAGATATGCGTTTCATGTCTGATTTCTGGTGATCTTGCAAGGATATAGAGATGCCGCTTGTGTTACTTTTGAGTCTGGTTTTGAGCACATCGAGTGCTTCTCCCTATGATATTGATCCCTGGACGGACACCATGGCCACAGTTTTGCCTTACACTTTGCTGATTGCGATTGAGGCCGGGGTTAAGCCTTCTTTGGAAGGTGGCATCACCTGTCGTGAAGTTTTGGATAATGGTCGTTGTGATCCACAAAATCTCTATGCTTTTGATCGTTATGCGGTGGATAAGAAATCTAAAACCTGGGGGCGCATCAGTGATATTGCAGGAAACTTTAGTTTTCTTGCGCTGGCCTTAGACAGTGGCTTGCAATCCTTAGGGGAATCGGGTTGGGACGGTAAGGGGTTTGGCAAAGATCTTCTGGTTTCCGCTCAGGCGATAGGCTTGGCCACGTTGACCACAACGCTTTTTAAGTTTGCGATCCGTCGGCCCAGACCAACCCAATACAGTGAGGACCGTTTTGTGGGTTCTATTGAGCATCAGCTGTCTTTTCCATCCGGCCATGTGACAGGTGCCGCCGCGGGCTCGGCCGCCTGGATAACGACCACTTTTTTGCGCCGTCCCAAAGGCCTTTGGCGTTATGTGGTTTTAGGGTGCGGTATTTTGGCGACAGGTTTTACTGCCTATGGCCGCATTGGTGCCGGCATGCATTTTCCAACCGATGTGATTGCGGGGTTTGCGGTTGGCTCGCTTTTTGGGACAGTGATTCCTTTGTGGCATACCAACCCAAATCTACATGTAGGCGCGAACCAATTGGTCTATCATTTTTAGGATTAATTTTTGTTTAACGTGTTGTTTTGACCACGAATCCTGACTATACACGGGACAGTTTTTAGAGAACTTTAAGCTGACCCAGAGGAAGGGTTAAAACCATCATGAGTGTTTCGCTACGTTCTTACATCTTTTTAGATTCATTGCAGCCGCAATTCACGGCGCATATTTGTTCAACTTGTCGTGGCTTTTGGCCCATTCCTGGTGAGGCTTCACTTTGGATTGAGACAGCTCCGGGGATGGCCATTCATGGTTTGCTCGACAGGGCACTTAAATCGACAAAAGTACACCCAGCCACGATTGTTGTAGAGCGTGCCTATGGCATGGTGATGTTGCACAGTGACGATAAGGGCGAAGTCCTTTCGGCAGGACAGGCTATTCTTGATGAACTCGGTTATGAGGTCGAGGACAGACTGAAGCCCAAGGTGGCTACAAATCGTATTATTCGTTCCATCGAGCCCGATCATGCGCAATGTGTAAACAAGATTCGCTACGGATCGATGATTACGCCGGGTGAGTCTTTACTCATCATGGAAACCGTGCCTGCGGCTTATATTGCCTTTGCTGCGAATGAAGCGGAAAAAGCGGCGGACGTACGTTTGGTTGAGGTTACCCCTTTTGGCGCGTTTGGGCGCCTTTATATGTGTGGTAAAGAGGCTGATATTGATTCGGCTGCAGATGCCGCGCAGGCGGCTATCGCCAGTGTGACAGGACAGGAACAGTAAATTCGTTGTTTTGATTCATCAAGAATGACTTATAAGGAATAAGGAAGAGGATAAGATGGCTGATGCATTAGGAATGATTGAAACTCGCGGGTTCGTAGGCATGGTAGAAGCCTCGGATGCGATGGTAAAAGCGGCCCGTGTTGAATTGGTCGGTTTTGAAAAAATTGGCGGTGGTTTTGTGACCGCTGTTGTGCGTGGTGATGTTGCGGCAGTGAAAGCAGCAACCGATGCCGGTTCTCGTGCCGCTGAGCGTGTAGGGGAATTGGTCAGTGTTCATGTTATACCGCGACCACATGTGAATATCGACGAAGTGTTACCACTTGGTCGCAATACTGCACAGGAGTAGGTCTTGTTCATTGGACGCGTAGTCGGCACAGTTGTGGCCACTCGCAAGGAGTCCTCGCTGGACGGGCTGACGTTTCTCTTAGTACAAAGAACGGCGCCTAACGGTGAGCTCAGCGAACATTTTGTCGTTGCTGCCGATGCGGTGGGGGCTGGTGCAGGCGATTTAGTCCTTTATGCGGCGGGCAGTTCAGCACGCCAAACCGCAGTCACCAAGGATCGACCTGTGGATACAACAGTCATGGCTATTGTAGACCTCGTTGAAGAGGAAGATGATTTTGCCTATCGAAAAGACAGTGAAAACTAAATCTTTGTGAGCCGAAACCCAGGAGGCATCCATGCCTTATCTTTCTGAAGATAAAATAACTTCGATTGTCGACAAGGTTGTTGCAAGGCTGGAGAATAATTCGACGGCCCCTACACTAAATATGCCGGCAGCGCCCGTGAATCCACCCTATGGCTGTGGGCCGACAAAGACGATGAAGGTTTCGGGGGGCTCAGCTTCTCGAGGTCGTGTTGCAAGTGGGAAGATGGGCGTGTTTCGTGATCTTGAAGAGGCTGTTTCTGCGGCCCGTGAGGCCTTTACACGTTTTAGCGCCGGTGGCTTGGAGTTGCGCTACAGGGTGATTGCTGAGATGCGGGCAGAAGGTCATCGGCATCTTGAAGAAATTTCGCAAATGGCTTTTGATGAAACTGGGCTTGGTCGGGTTGACCAAAAGATAAATAAGAATCGTTTGGTTATCGATAAAACGCCAGGGCCTGAAATCTTAGAACCATGGGCGCAAACCGGGGATCATGGTCTTACCCTCGAAGAATATGCACCTTTTGGTGTGATTGGCGCCATCACGCCGACCACAAATCCGACTGAGACGATTATTTGTAATGGCATTGGCATGCTGGCCGCAGGCAATGCGGTCATTTTTAACTGTCATCCAGGCGCCAAAAAAGTAAGTGCGCATACGGTGCGTTTTTTGAATCAAGCGATTGTACGCGCCGGTGGCCCCGAAAATTTGATGTGTTGCACTGAGGAGCCGACGATTGATTTGGCACAAAAACTGATGCGGCATCCGGGTGTGCGTTTGCTGGTCGTGACAGGTGGCCCTGGTGTGGTTAAAGAGGCAATGAATTCAGGGAAAAAAGTGATCGCAGCGGGGCCAGGCAATCCACCCTGTGTCGTCGATGAAACCGCAGATCTGGACAAAGCCGGTGAAGGGGTTGTCAATGGTGTGGCGCTTGATAACAATATTGTCTGTACCGCTGAAAAAGAAATTATTGCAGTCGCCGCTATTGCCGATGAATTGAAGCAGCGCATGCAAAAGTATGGCGCGTATGAACTCAAGGGTGATGAGATTGCAAAGATTGAGGCCTTGGTCGTCCAAGACAAGCATGCGAACAAAGATTGGGTTGGCAAGCATGCGACTTTGATCGCCCAGACTGCTGGAATTCGTGTGCCGCAAAATACGTTGATTCTCTTTGCCGAAGTGCCTGAGAATCATCCTTTTGTGCAGTTGGAACTTCTGATGCCGGTGACCGGATTGGTGCGTGTGCCGAATGTTGATGAGGCGATTGCTTGTGCAGTGCGTTGTGAGCATGGCAATGGGCATACAGCAAGCATGTGGTCGAAAAATATTGATAATATGCACCGCATGGCGTGTGCGATCAATACATCGATTTTCACCAAGAATGCACCAACCTATGCCGGTTTGGGATTGACCGGTGAAGGTTATACTTCGTTCACGATTGCCAGCCCGACCGGTGAAGGACTGACGACCGCCAAAGATTTTTCGCGGGTTAGGCGTTGCACTTTAAAAGACCATTTTCGCATTGTTTAATGCATTGGTGAGAATGTTCGCATAGGAGAATAAATTATGTGGGGTATTAAATTCCATTGGTGGGTTATTATAGGCATTGTTGCTGGGGTGATTATCGGCACAGCGTTGAACCGCACCTATTTACCCGAAGTGCGCCAAGCGGTTCTTGGTACTTCTTATACCGCCGCCGATCTGCAGGAGCATGGTAATGCGTTAACCGATGCACTTGCAGTCCGTATTCGAGAGAACATTATTGGTGGTGCGCTTGATGGTATTGCGCATATTTTTATGAATCTCCTGAAGATGGTTGTTATTCCGCTGGTCTTTTTCTCACTTGTTTCAGGGATTTTGGGCATGGGTGGGGGCGATGCGGTTGGCCGTGTTGGGCTCAAGACCCTTGGTTGGTATCTCTCGACATCTTTAATCGCGATTGTTGTGGGCTTGCTTACGGTGAATATCATGTCCCCTGGCGTTGGGGCAGATATACGCATTCCAACGAGTGCGCGGGAGGCGCATGCACCAGAATCGTTTTGGGATGTTTTGTCGGGCATGGTGCCGTCAAATGTTTTCAAAGCCATGGCCGAATTTGATATGTTTGGAATTATTCTCTTTTCGCTTTTTGTGGGTATTTTTCTGGTGAAAATAGAGGCTGAAAAACGCCAGGCGATGACCAACTTTATCGAAACAGGCAGCACTTTGATGATGGGGATGACCCATTTTGTGGTTTCCTTGGCACCGGTAGGGATCATGTGTTTGGTGGGATTTACGGTTGCGACATCGGGGCCGGAAGTTTTTCTTTCTATGTTCCCCTATGTGATAACTGTGTTTGTGGCCTTGGGGTTGCATATCTTCGTGATGGTACCACTTTTGGTTTGGTTGGTGACCAAGCGAAACCCTTATTTGTATATGAAAGCCATGAGTGCGGCGCTGATTACCGGTTTTTCAACGGCCTCGAGTGCTGGAACTTTGGCGGTGACGATGGAAGAGGCGCAATCGAAAGCCGGCATCTCCAATAGAGTCACCAGTTTCGTGTTACCCTTGGGTGCGACCGTCAATATGGATGGCACTGCGTTATATGAGTGTGTGACTGTGCTTTTCATTGCACAAGTGCATGCTTCGGTGGACCCAAGCTTTGCGGCTTTAAGTTTAACCTCACAATTGATGATTGTCTTTTTGGCGTTGGCGGTTTCGATTGGCGCTGCCGGGATTCCGCATGCAGGGCTTGTGATGATGGTCATCATTCTTAATGCAGTTAATTTGCCCTTAGAGTATACCGCACTTGTTTGGGCTGTTGATCGTGTTTTAGATATGTGCCGAACCGTAACAAATATTTGGAGTGATTCGTGCGGTGCACTGGTGATTGCACACAGTGAAAAACAAATTGATGAATCGATACTTTTTGATGCATCGAAATCCTAGTTTGCTTGTCGGGAACCCTCAATCTGAAATATTTTGGAGCACTGACAGCCGGTCATTGCATCATAAAAATAACTGACGTTACCGTTGAACGCACCCGCACTCAAAAGCGTGACATTCATATTGACCTTGAGTGTTGCAACACAAGTCGAAGTGGTTTGTATACCGGATTTTTCAAAGCCCAAACTCAAGCTCTGCCCATCAAAGCAGCCTGTATAGGCTTGGCCTGAACCCCCTAAGGCAGCGATAGGTGTTTCGTCAGATGTACAAAGTGCAGAATTTGATCCTGTGGTGATGGTCAGATTGGTTTCTCCAGGGCTGATTGTATAGCCCGCATTGCTGCAGTTTGCGCTGCCTGGACTATAACTTAAATCATATACGCCCTGTACATCGCTCAGGGTAAAAGTTTGTTCTTCGTTTTGATCTTGTTGCAACGATTTAACCTTAAGCCATTTTTCTGTGCTGGCTGTTCGTCCAGCTTCATCTTGGACTTCCAGCTCAATCTTATAAGTACAGTCATCAGGCGTTGCACAGTCAAAAACATGTGTTGTTTGAACACCGGTGGCTTGCGACGTTGAGTCGTTAAAATTCCAACGGTAAATCAGCATTGCACCCGCACTCTGGGAAGCAGAGGCATCAAAGGTCACCTCTTCTCCGGTGTCAATTTCATCAGCGCTGAGGCTGAAGCTGGCAATAGGGTTGAGTTCAGAGATGTTCACTGAAATTGTATCTGAGGCAGCTAAACCTTGGGCATCGGTGACGGTTAAAATAACTGAATAAATGCCCTCGTCTGGGTATTGGTGTTGAACTTCTTCCCCGGCTTTAGAGTGACCGTCGCCAAATGTCCATTCGTAACTGATAATTGTACCATCAGGATCGGTAGAGTGCTTTCCATCAAAAACGATAGGTTGATCCGGCCGAGCCGTTTGATCTTTTCCCGCTTGCGCGACGGGAGCTTTGTTTTGCTGTATTGTTTTATCGAAGTGCGGTCGACCGCACGCCGTCAAGAGACTCAAGGCCAAGCAAGATGTTATTACTTTGTAAACCAATATTGTTTAATTCCTTCTACAGCGCGTGGAATTTCACATTCCGTAAAAAGCCCCATCGTACTAATTGTGTAAGTGCCGGTGAATGTTGTTGTGCTTGTAAAATCACCATTGATCGTTTGCATCCCGGTACTGTCGATCGTTTGGAAAGTGGCTTCGGATAAGCTCCCTGAATATGTTGCCTGGGCTTGATTATTGAGAAGTTCTTCAATGATGATGCTGCCGGCATTTGAATCCGCCTGGATATTGAGTTGCGAATCCTGAAATGCACACAGACCTAAGCCACTTGGGTCGACGGGTTCAGCTTCTTTAAGTTGCCAATACCACAAGCCGCTGTAATCTTCGACATTTTGGCTTCCGGGCTCTGCATTGACCACAATATCCTGGCTGGCGCTGCCGATTGTATTGAGGTTATCGGTGACGGTTAAAGTGACGCTGTATGTGCGTTGTTCCCCACTTTGATTAATAAAAGTGTGTTTGACAATATTGCTGCGACCATCAGTTTGTACTTCACCCGTGTCTTCACTGCTTCCGTCACCAAAATTCCAACTCCAGCCAGTG
>JASMKV010000159.1 GCA_030749035.1 Myxococcota bacterium
CACCCATAGCGCTGATTAAATGCTACGCCGAAGCGAAGGTCAAGGAGGAGTTGGGAGGGAAAGTCGAGGGCCGATCACCACCCTTTACACCCGTGCTTGAGCTATTGGCTACAGTGAAATGGGTGCTGTTCTACCCAAAGAGTGTCTAGATGCTAAGTCAAAGGTAAGCATCCTATTCAGCCGCATAACCTCCCCAAAAGAATTCCCTTGAGATTTTTTAGGGAGGCGCTGATTAAAAGATACGCAGAGGTCAAGCGAACCTTGGTTGCGACACTGTCTAATTAAATATTACCAACCAGAATAGTAATTGTAACTTGAGCCATATCCCAGGAAATCCGAATCGGGTGTTCTCCGCGTGCCACGCTTACCGGTATAAGGATTCACATTCGGGTAGGTCGTCCAATTATTATAAAAATTTCCGTCCCTATCTGAACGATAATGCGGCTGAACATAGGTGCCGTTGGAACGAAAATAGCCCCTAACATATGTATCTGCTTTGGCACTCCCTGAAAAAAGAGCGACCGAACTCACAAGAGCGCCCAAGAAAAGCAGGGCCTTTAATATTCTTGCTGGTTTCATAACTTGTATCATTTTGAACTCCTATTTAAGTGTTTAGTACATTTGCCTAAGAAGACGCGGCACCGATGGATTTCTTAGAGATTTTTTTAAATAAAACGACGGCATCACATTTTTGCAACGCGGCTGAAAATTCTTATTGATTATTAACGGGTTACGAAGGGGTTTCGTTATAAAGGCCGATTGGCTTCGCCCGCCAAAACAAAGGCTGCCCAATAAAAGGGATTGCGATGACCATAGCGGTCCTTTACCCGCTGGATTTGCTCTAAGATAGCTTGGCGTAAAGCCTCAGCCCGAGGCAATTTATCGTGTAGCAGACGCTTATAAAAAGCCGTCATCAGCTCACGGGTCTCTTTATCAGGCACCTGCCAAAGACTCATCACCAAGCTTGCCACTCCGGCCTCAATAAATGCCCGCCTTAAACCAAAGACGCCCTCGCCGACTGTGACTTTCCCAAGCCCAGTCTCACAAGCCGAAAGCACCACCAATTCAGTCTCATCCAGGCTCAGGCCAACCACCTCTTCGGCGGTTAGCAAGCCATCACCGGCGTTCTCCTCCGCTTTATGATTGGCTCCCGCCAAAGCCAAGCCAGAACGCAGCATGGGGTTTTCAATACGAATTCTGCCTGGCCGTCTTTTCTTCGGCCGCGTTATTTTGATAAAGCCCCGCTGCTGCGGCCCGGGCGGCAAGGCACTTAAATCCTGGTCTTTAAGAAAAAAACCATGAGTCGCAAGATGCACAATATGCGGGTTTTCGTGTTGCCAAAGCACCTCTTCAAGCGCCCTATCGCCACTGTATAAGCTGGCATGCTCTGGACCTAAGAGCGCCTGAATCTCTTTAATTTCCTCTAAGGTTCCCGCCAAGCGTTTAAAATGTAGTTTATCCATCTCAAAAGAGCGGGTCTGCATATTCTCCGAATGATTTTGCACGGCTAATTGCGCCAGCGTGACAACCTTCTGCTTATGTCCCATGGCAAAGTTGGGATCTCCCATAAGCAACGCTTTATTCTTCTTGTGGCGTGGCTTGCCAAAGCGCAGCACATCGCGCCCGGCGGTGAGATAACTTAAACGATAGTCTTCAAGCAGGAACCGCCCATCGGGGGTCTGCAGCGCTTCAAAGGGAATGAGGTTTAATGGGCCATCGGGTGAAATAAAGAGTTGGCGTGCATTACCCAACGCCTCTTTTAAAGGTTTAACAAGCTGCGCATATAAGGCCCGAGCTGTTTCGGCGTAATTTGCGCTATGCGAGGCCAGCTCCTGCCTAAACAGGCTGACCATCTTATCAATCGCATCGGCGTTGCCCAAATCGACCATCGCCACATCCTCCCCGCGGCCCGCATGCACGATAAAGGCAATATAATGAGGGGAGGCTCTTTTAAAGTTTTTAAAATCCGCCATCACCACTCTAGCCAAATCGATTAACACCGCATCTTGCGGCAAAGCCCTGGCCACCATCACCGCATCTGCTTGCTTGTTTTTTTGTGTTTGTGCGAAAGCTTTACTCAACCGGCTTAGTTTACCTTCGAGCACATTTTTTTGCTCGACCAGCTGAGCCATTTGTTTTTTATACATTTTAGGTTTTTCTGATTTGAGCTCAGCGCCGCCCAGGGCGGCAATGCGTCGTCTTATGCTGAGTAGTTCCCCGAAACTTTCTTGTACCAAAGGGTCTTTAGATTGCCGCAAAACCTTATAAAT
>JASMKV010000160.1 GCA_030749035.1 Myxococcota bacterium
ATTGCCGATCAATTGATCCGCATAGCGTAAACGTCGGCTCATAATGCCCAGAATATTGAAAGCTGTATCTGGGTTTTCTCGTAAGTGCTCAATAAAATCGTCTCTCGACAAGACACAAACCGTGGTCTGTTCCATCGCAAGAACATTGGCTGAGCGTTTTTCGCCATCTAAAATACTCATTTCGCCAAAAAAATCACCCGGGTTTAAAAGCTTCAAAATAATTTCCCGGCCATTTTCTCCATATAAAACAACCTTGACGCGGCCCTCCATCAGGACAAAAAGAGCATCGCCAGGATCATCCTGGCTTACAATTAAGCCATCCTTTTTAAAACCACGGATCTGAAATCTGCCTAAGATTTGCACCGCAGCTGCTTCTTGCAAATCAGAAAAAATACTTACCCGGCGTAATGCTTCAAGAGTTAATGCCATACTTAAACCTTTAACTTTCTTCTAGAGCTTCTTGACTTCAAATCACAATCTAGAGCAAGTTGAGGAATATTGGAATCATAAAATGTTGAACAAATTAGACCAAAACTGGCTCTTAGAATACGCCCACCAGCACATTGTGGCCACACTGGGGCAAGAGGCAAGCATCTCACAAGATATTCCCGAAATGTGCTCAAAACAGGCTGGATGCTTCGTCACCATCACCAAAAAGCCCGATAAAGCGCTTCGCGGCTGTATTGGTACATTCAATTTCGAAAGAGCCCTTTATCTTAATATTGGCGAGATGGCCCAAGCAGCGGCCACCCGTGACCCACGATTTCCTCCCCTTGGAGCTGCTGAGCTGGAAACGATAGAATTGGAAATTTCAGTTCTGTCCCCACCGGAGCTGTGCACACCCGAGCAAATCACCATTGGTGTGCATGGCCTTATTGTCGAAAGGGATTTTTCCAAAGGTGTGCTTTTGCCACAAGTGGCCCCGGAATATGACTGGAGTGTGGAACAATTCTTAGAACACACTTGCCTGAAAGCACGGCTCAGCAAAGATGCCTGGCGCGAACCAGAAACACAAATCAGCGCCTTCACAGCACAAGTCTTTAGCGAACGCGCTTAAGGGATTCAGTACAAATTTTCCGAACAGTATCTGAAAGGTCGTGCTTTGCCTGCTCGCGTAAAACCTCGATTCGTACATCCTTGCGCATCGACAACACCTCGCAAGCCAGCGCTCGAATACGAGGGTCTCTGCTTTTAAACAAATCGGTGACACCTTGCGTGCTTAAATCTAAATGCTGATGCGTTTGAAAAGCTTTTGTTTGCTGCGGCCAAATAATACTCAAAAAGACAACAGCTAAAACAACCTGCACAAAGGCACGTATCAGCGGATAGCGCCCTTGACGCACCTGAAAGACTCTGTCGAGTAGAAAAAAGAACACAAACACCGTAAAGACAATCGGCGCAACAAACCCGGCCCAAAGTGGCAACGAGCCTACTTCGATGGCCATCCAAATATTATCTCCCAACAAAAAAACCGTCAGCGCACTCACAAAAAGCAATGCGAACACGACAAGACGAACTGCCCGAAGACTTTTTTCAGAAATTAACATCTTTAGCCCTTAACCTCGATGTGTTTCACGCTGTTTGGCACTTAAAAGCATGAATAACCGATTTAAATAATCGTTTGCCTCTGAAAATTTCTTGTCTCGAAGAGCCTCTGAAGCATTTAAGAGCATTTTTTGCGCATCTCTTTTATTTAACGTTGTTAATGTTTTTGTTTTATAAAATTGATTCACACGAATAAGTTTGTTTTCGATAAATTCAGCATTGATCTCCAGAGCATCGATAAGCCCAAGAAGTTCTGTATAATGTGCCAAGGAGGTCATAAAGTCTTTGGACTCGAAAGCTTTTCGACCACTCATTCGTAGAAGCCGGGCATACTCCCCTAAGTCATTATCCAGAAGACTACGCGCCCGCATTTTATCACGCACACTGTGTTGTACCGTTTGAATTTTAATTTTTATCGTTTCTTCTAAGCCAATTTCTGATTGCACATCCTTGACGACCAACTTCATTTTTTCATGTGAAAGCTTAACCAGCTCCCCAGCCAACACCTGACGTTGAATCTCAAGCTCCTCGGCTTTCTTCTTAAGCTTCGCTTCACGAACAACGAGTTCTCGTTCACGCTTTACAAACTCAGACGATTCTTTGGCTTTAAGCCCCTCAGACCTCTGACCGCTCTCTAAGTCACAGCCCAAAACGGCAAAACCCATGATGGCCATTTGAAAACAAAGACGGCCCTTTTTAATTTGATGCTGCAATATGACTCCTATGATGTTTCTGCCGTAAAACTGACCAAATGTACAAAAAAAAGCTTTAAACTTAACTTTCTGCGCTCATGGCAACAAAAGTTATGTTATAGGTCCCCACATGCAAGAACAATTGCATTTTGGATTCACCAAACCATGGCCCTCCCCGGCCATTGAGGGGCTTTACCGCAGCACCGGCAGTGACACTCTTCGCCTTAACTACCTGAAATTCCTTCAAAAAAACCTTAAAAAACCCCTGGAGCTCGCCTTCACACAAAATCGCTCTACGATGCTCTCATTTAAAGAGGAAAAAGATATCTACAAACTGCGTTTGCATGAACTTTTCCTGGAAGCCAGCAACGCCGAAGTTCAAGCTTTGGCCGACTATTTACAAACGCACAACAAAGTTTCTGGCGAAATCATAGATGCTTTTATTGCAAAAATTGCACAAAAATTACCCCCCAAATATACGAAACGCCGGGTCAAAGGGCGATTCTTTAATTTAGAAAAATTATTTTCTGAACTCAACAAAGAGCACTTTCATCATCAATGTTCTGCCAAAATCACCTGGGGGAAAGCACAGCGTAAGCGACACCGTAAAAGCATACAGCTTGGCCTCTACTACTATGATGAAAATATCA
>JASMKV010000161.1 GCA_030749035.1 Myxococcota bacterium
ACCCGCCCGGTATCGATATCGAATACAAGTCACCTTTCCGTGAAACATCATAATATGACGAATTCGGATTGAACACTGCCCCTGAAGACAAAACAAACCTGACGTATTCTTCATCTTCGAGCCAGTAAAGCTTATCACATGAGCCCGCTTGATATGCGTCATCACTGCCCTTCTCGCTTTCCTTTGTCCCTTCCTTGAGCATCTCCGCCTCATGCTGCAGCGCGGAATAGAATTCTAATTGACTCTCATCCTCGCTACCGCAGGCGCTAAACATCAGGGACAAAACCAGCAAGAAAATGTTCTTCTTCTGTCCGTTTGCGTGCCATGAACAGGATTTATCGTACCTCTGGCCGTTAACGAATTCGCCCTCTGATTGCTTCTTTCCGTTTTCGTACCATGCGGTATACTTACCGTGCAGCTTGCCGTTAACGAATTCGCCTTCGGATTGCTTCTGTCCGTTTTCGTGCCAAGAGAGCGCTTTACCGTGCGCCTCGCCACTAACGAATTCGCCTTCGAATTGCTTCTTTCCGTTTTCGTGCCAGGTCATGATTGTACCGTGCGGCTTGCCGTTAACCAATTCGCCTTCGGATTGCTTCTTTCCGTTTTCCCACCACGAGGTCTCTGCGCCGTGCCTTTCGCCGTTAACGAATTCGACTTCGAATTGCTTCTGTCCGTTTTCATGCCATGCGATATGTTTCATGTACCCTTTGTCGTTAACGTCGTTGGTTGCATTCTGCTTCATGGGGCTATCTCCTTAAAAAATGTTGTCTGCTCTTGGTAAGAGCAAGGCGCGTGCCAGCCCCGACGCCCTCAGGACAACACCCTCAAGTGTCTGATTTTAAAGTAATTTCCCCCTTAAGGTCGTTAGTCACCAGGCGCCACGGACCACCTCTAAGAGGCGCACTTTGTGCCAAAGGCACAAAGTGTGACAGCCGTATTTAGTCGGTAATCTGCAGATTTTTCACAGCGGTCTTGCCGCTTTCTCCATGCATTGTAGAGACCACCGCCCTGATTTGATGGCTGCCTTCCTGTGGATAAAACCAGCGCATCACATAGGGAGGATGAGAAATCCTGGCGTGCAATTTGTCGTCAACAAAAAATGCCACCCCTGTAATCGCATCATCGCCGACAACACTTGCGCGCACTTCCAATTCGAGAAGAGAATCGCCTGCAACGTTGAAGATTTCTTCTTCGGAAACCCACGCCACACTTAGTGCCGGCTCCAACGCCCCTAAAGACTTTTTCTCTTTGAGAGCAAAGATGGCCCCGGAGAGTTCATAACCTCGTTCCTGAAAACGATGGAAAGGAAGACCAAAATGATTCGCAAAAGGGTTCGCTGCAAGATACACATTATAATCAAAAACATTATCCGCATTCTGATAGCCTGAACGGCCACCTGCAGAATAAACCACCTTATTTCTATGGATGGTATTACCCACTCCGTGGAATGTTTTGGTGATGCCATTTGAAAATTTGAACGAGCGATTCTGATCGATAACCGTAATGCCATTACCTTGAGCGCCAACCTCAACGTGATTGTTGTATACATCACAACGATCACTGTTTTGGATTAAGATCCCTGCGCCCCAGAGCCAGGAGTTTCCTTCCTTGTTATAATTGTTGAAACTCCGGTTGTTTCTCATGACACAAGCATTACTGATTTCGTGCTTGAATCCATCACCATTGTTCCCAACAGAAATATTGTTCTCATAAATAACGTGGATGTTGGCGATATCGGTCCACAATCCATGGCCATCATTGTCATGGGCGTGATTGCCCCGAATAAGCGTATACTCTGTCCCGACAATTTTAAATGCGCCGGCGTTCCAGCTTTTATTGTACTTCGCATAATTGTGCCCAGAAAATGTATTGCCTTCAACCAGGTTATACTTACCCACTTCAGCCCCTGAGTTGCCGTTGTGGTGAATATTGTTGTTAAGCAAGCGGGAGTGGGTACCAAGACGCACGCCAAGGCCATGGTTCCAACGAATTTCGTTTTGCTCCACTCTCCAGTAGCGCCCAAGATCGCCGGCCGAGTTATAACGCCGGGGCTGGATTGCACCACGCTGCGCTACAGTCGCAAACTTTTCAATCATGAGCCCCTTGATGGTAACATGATCATGACAGGAAGAAACCTGCGTTGCCTCATCAAAGCAGTCAGATATTGGGCCACCCATGATGGCGTTTCTCGTTTTGCTCAGCTCGATCTTTTGTCCTTCCGGGTTATCCCAAAAATACACCGAAGCATTGCCACTGTTGCCATCGTAATCGGTATAGAAGGTGCCTTGCGTGACTTCTTCTTTCGTCATGACTCGAGTCAGGACAACATCATTAAGAAAGAGGTCGTGGGTATAAAGACACCTGTCTTTGTCAATCAGAGGATCCTCATTCTTATTCCACACACAAGAACCGGGCACATCCGCCTCATGCCGGATATTAAGGTTCGGCCATTTGTAGAGCGTATTGTTTCCAACAATCTCATTCTCAAGATCATCCACATCGAGTTCAATGGCACCTGAAAGTATGGCGCCGGGTTGCCCAATGAGGCTTTGGCCGGTCTTAGGACGAATTTCGCTTGCCAATCGGTAAACACCGGGCTCAAGCACAAAAATGGTGTCTTCTGGACTGCTTGCAACCAAGGCTTTAAGCGAACCGTGTCCGTGAAAATCCGTGGTCGAAACAACAAGGGTCTCGCCGGGTGTGCGTGTCGGCCAATGGGGAACATATGCGCCAACTTCTTGCGAGAGAGGCGACTCGTTACCCATCGCGTCAATCGCTGTGATGGCATAACGATAGTGCGCACCTTCAACCAGCTTCGTGTCGTAAAAGGCTGGGCGCATCACCGTGTCCACGCGCCGCCCATCCCGATAAACATGATAGCCCGCAAGCGCATCATCACTTTTGTCCCAAGCAAGGTGAACAATGATTGGCGTCTCTTTAACAACGCTTAGGTTAATTGGCGTATCTGGCGGAGTTAAGTCAGTGCTTTCGTCATCATCAAAAAAAGAATCACAGTTTGGCTCCAGACCAAAATCTTTTTTCGCGTTGTTGTCATTATCGATGCCATCGCTGCAGGCGGTTTCGGATCCTGGCACCATCATCAATAGCTCTGCGATGTCATCATCACTCAATGTTTCTGCGTACAAACGCACATCATCTAAAGCGCCCACAAAACCCTCGGCCAGCTTCAATCCTTTGCCTATATCTGCCAATCCGTAGTTCTTAATGGTTTTGACCACATCCAGGCGCCCATCGATATAAAGACGCACTTGCGTATCATCAACAACCGCAGCCACATGCTGCCATGTTTGTGCTGTTAAGGGCCTGCTGCTTCGCGTTCGATAGTCAGGCCATGAACTCGAACCTGTATTGGCCGCTCTAGCCTGAAACCTATTCTCACCCAAATAAACCCAGGCATTGGTTTTATTTTGTAGGCGCAATAGCTTTCCTGCCGGTGAATCCACCACACTGACCCAGGCGGAAAAGCTGTAATTCTTTTCAACCTCTAAAGAGTCGTTGTTGGGGATTTCAATAACCTCGCCGCCAGAAAAATACATGGCATTGCCCAGGACACCATCAATGTACAGCGGCGAGGTTGTAAAAGAGCCGTGGTTTTCATAATCGCTTGAATCCAGTGCTCGCTCCGGCAAAACCTCATCAAAGGTCCAATGGCCGACCAAATCTCTACAGCACACACCTTGAAAGCACTCTGCATCCAAGGGGCGGCAATCGTTCTCATCGCACTGCCCATCCCCATCCATATCCGGACAATCAAGGAGAGAAAGTTTAAAAGCATCCAGAACAACATCATCGTGAATGCCGCCGGAAATTTGTAAAACATGCGCACCCGCATCCAAATATACTGCATCGACAACAATATCTTCACCGCTTGTCTGTACCGGAGCCCTAAGCGCAACCGCTTCGTCATCAACATAAAAATTAAGATGACGGCCAGGCTCGTCAGCGTAAGCCAGTACCCTTAGGCGATAGGTTCCGGACTGGGCTACCGAAAGTGGATAGCGCAACCATTCGCTGCTTTGCATCGATACAAAAAACTCCTGGCCAAAGGCATAAATATCAACATCATCGTTTCGATAAGCTCCACCATCATTTCCCGGTGAGGCATCGTGGTAGTACAACCCTGCTTCATCAACACCATAGTCCTCTGCCTCAATCCATCCGGGTGCCGCTTGTCGCGACGTGCAGATTCTATCTTGTGTTGGAGTCGGTGATGCGCTTTCGTATTCATCATCGCCACACGTGGTCAGCGAGCGACATTCACGATCAGAGGTGGAGGTAGGTGCAACGTTTTCGTACTCACCTGCACTGCACACACTCAAAGGCATACATCTCCGGTCAGTGGTTGCGGTAGGTGCAGCACTCTCGTATTCTCCAAGCGAACAATCGGAAACAATCGTACAAACCCGATCAAAGGTCGCGGTCGGCGGACTCACTTCCCATTCATCACCCCCACAGACATAAAGGGTGCTGCACTTTCGATCAGAGATCGATGTTGCTGCAAGGCTTTCGAATTCTTCGTCGGTGCAGATGGTCAGAGCAAGACATTCCCGATCTGAAGTCGCACTCGCAGCAATACTTTCGTACTCATCGTCGCCACACACACTCAACTCGGTGCATTCGCGGTCGGAAGTGGCGGTGGCTGCAACACTTTCGTATTCTTCCGGCAAACAGTCAGAAACAATCGTACAAAGCCGATCAGAGGTCGCGGTCGGCGGGCTGACTTCCCACTCATCATCGGCACAAACATAAAGGGCGCTGCAAGTCCGATCAGACGTCGTTGTTGCGGCAAGGCTTTCGTACTCATCTGTGTCACACGTGGTCAGCGATATACATTTGCGGTCAGAATTTGCTGTCGCGGCAAGGGTTTCGTACTCATCTGCGCCACACGTGGTCAGCGAGCTACATTCGCGGTCAGACGTTGCGGTCGCAGCAACACTTTCGTATTCTCCAGGCGAACAAGCTGAAACAATCGTACAAAGCCGGTCAAATGTTGGTCCCGGAGCACTGACCTCCCACTCGTCCGCAGCACAGGTATAGAGAGCGCTACAAACCCGGTCTGAGGTGCTGGTGGCTGCTGCACTTTCGTATTCATCGCTGGCACAGATTGTCAGGGCCAAACATTCACGGTCTGAGGTGCTGGTGGCTGCGGCACTCTCGTATTCATCCGCCGTGCAGACGGTCAGGGCTGCACATCCACGGTCGGAAGTGGCGGTGGCTGCGACGATTTCGTATTCTCCCGGCGAACAATCTGAAACAATCGTACAAACGCGGTCAGTGGTTGCGGTCGCTGGGACACTTTCGTATTCATCGCTGGCACAGGTTGTCAGGGCCGTACATTCGCGGTCACTCGTCGCCGTAGGCGCTGCGCTTTCGTAAGCATATTCCCCACAAGGACCAAACTCCTCTTTGACGTCCTCCACAAAAAGTCGGTGCTCGACAATCAGCGTTGCCACACCATCCTCACAGGCAAGAAGTCCACTCACGAGAAACATGGTCATGAGAAACTTAAAGGGAACTAAAAAACTTTTTTTCTTATATAAAACACTCAGGCACATCGCCGGATTCAGATCTGCAACTTTAATCATGGAGTCCTCCATTCAATTGTTCAAAGAGAAGCATGAGCAAAGGCCGTGCCAAGGCGGCGAGATCAATTCGCCGAAGCTAATCCGTTAAACTTTAAAGACTATTTTTGAGAAGTAAAAAGATGTGTCGGTAATTTTTCATTGAACATCAGACACAGGTTGTGACTTTGGCTCAAGTTGTGACAGAACCTTATAGGCGAAGAGAAGGGTACGATAGAAAACGAATAGAATCATTTTTTCTTGGCAAAGGAGGGATCTTTTCTCAGGCTGGCATAGAAGTGCGGCCTATCGACAAAGCTTGTCCAGTCGCCACCCCATTTAAGACCAGCATTTTTTCCAATGGTCGATATTTTCTTCCAATCCCCATTCCACACCGGCTTACCGTTCACCATCGGCACCACATCAACAGCCAAGCCCCAATTATGGGAACTCTTGCCGCCGGTCACATTGGTCACGCGATTTTCATTGGGCTTAGCGCTAATATGATGCAGGCCTTTGGCATCAAGTTCAGCGCGGGTGCGGCCTTTGGCGTAGAGTTTATTTTGCTCATCAAAAGAACGAAAACCTTGTACCACCCGCAATTTAATGCCCTGCCTATGTGCTTCATTAATAAAATTAACCACCCGTTTCTTAATCCGTGGATCGAGCTTAGCAATCCGCTTGTTGGTCACAGCATCCCAAGTGTTAATCTCAACGCTTGAACTGCTTGTGGTGCTGACCCGCCGAAGCGATGTTCGAGATGTACGCGTACTTGTCGAACTCAATCGCTCTGCAGAGCCACGCCGTGAAAAGGAGTTTGTAGACGTTTTTTTCTTTTCAGGAGAATCGTTTTCCGAGGAGCGGCGGCGGTGCAGCCTATTCAAAAATGCGCGATGATGGCGATTAAAAAAGCCCACGCTGATGAAGCGAGGAGGGCTTAAAGAAAGTTTCGAGCCAGAACCATTATCTTTTTCCCGCTTAGTGCCGCGCACGAAATCATCTTCGCAATTGCTGCAAGCATTTTCTTTGGGGTCAGTCTCATTCACAGCATTTTCTTCTCTGCGATGAGGCGTTTTAATTCTCAAGCCTATTGAGCGAAATAATGGGTGCATAAAAATCCTCCAAACTCAAAAATACTTTTGCAGGAATCGGGCCAGCCGGTTAACAACGGGCTCAGCTCAATCTTTTCAGGGAGTTAAGTGCAATCCTTATAGAATGAGACACTCTAATTGATGTTCATTTTGTGTCAGCCCATGGCACAAGAAGTGACAAGGCACAGCACTCCCCACTCTGCGACAATCTTTTTCATTGGAAGCAACTTTCGCCTGTGATTGAGTGTGAAAGAGCGCAAAGGAAGCACACAACCATGGCCAAATTATTCGACATGCTCAAAGCCCAACCGGCGAAAGCACCGATTGGCGATCCACAAGAGCTGCAGGTCAAATTTAAATATTGGCGCAAACGCACCCTTATCGCCTCCATGGTCGGTTATGCGATTTTCTATTTTGTCCGGAAAAACTTTTCCATGGCCATGCCCTATTTTAACCAAGAGCTCGGCTATAGCAAAACCGATTTAGGGATGATTCTCTTTAGCATCTCGATTATTTACGGTTTGGGGAAATTCGTCAACGGTGCCTTTGCTGACCGAGCCAACCCCCGCTTCTTCATGGCCATAGGGCTCTTGGGTTCAGCCATTGTGAATATCTTTTTTGGCTTAAGTTCGAGCTTGCTCTTCTTTGGTATATTTTGGCTCTTTAACGCTTTCTTTCAGTCCATGGGTTGGCCGCCCTGCGCTCGTTTACTCACCTATTGGTTTAGTCGCAAAGAGCGGGGATTTTGGTTTGGATTTTGGAATGCCTCCCACTCCATCGGTGGTGCCGGTATTGTGATTCTCTGTGGCTATCTTATTCCCATATACGGTTGGCGCTCGGCTTTTTATCTTCCGGCCTTTCTGGCGGTCATCACCTCTGTGTTTTTGGTCTTTGCCTTAAGGGATACTCCAGCGTCCCTGGGGCTACCGCCGGCGGATAAAAAAGAGCCCATCCTCACCGAAGAGGATACGCAAACCGGCGCTGCCCCGACCTATAAGGATATTTTCTTAAAACATGTGCTCTACAACCCACAGGTTTGG
>JASMKV010000162.1 GCA_030749035.1 Myxococcota bacterium
GGGATAAGCTATGACGGGGTAAGTCATACAATGCGGCATGGAAGTTTAAGTACGCAGGCCGCCAGCAATGGCGGCCAGGTTTCGCCGACAATCCCCTCGGCACTGACGCCCATGCTTTCCAAAATGTTTTTCTGGCACGGCTTTGACATGCCACGCACCTATGGGCATTTTACAGGGCAGACTTTTGGCAACATGGGGGGGTACGGCAACAGCAATCCCACTGATGTGAAAAAGACACCGACCATCGATGAAGTGGTGGCCTATGCAACAAATTTTTATGCCGGTTCGACCACGACGAGTAAACGCTGCGTTGTGGCTTTACCAAACTCCTATGGCAGCAGCGGTACGGTGCCATCGTACGGTTATACCAATCCAGTGACGCACAGTGGTGATATTGTGCAACGTCCGCATTACCATCGGGCCGATATCCTTTTCTCGGCCATCTTTGGCGATAATATTCCCGATGATTCCGGGCCCAATTTAACGTTGGTTGATGCTATCTATGAAGACTATGTGGCAGTACGCAACCATCCGCGCCTTGGCATGCAGGACAGACAGAGCATGGAGGCGCATTTGACCTTTATGCAGGAACTGCAAAACAATCTGGCGATGAATGGACCAGCCTGCAGCGATGTGGAAGCGCCGCCCCAGCTGGATACGATCAATAAGCTCGATGAAATGGGGCAAAAGCAAACTTATGCGCTTTATAATGATGTGATTGCGGCGGCCATTCGCTGCGATAAATGCCGGGTGTTTAATTATCCGATTATTTGGGCCGATGGCAAACGCAATGGCTCGGCCAATCAACCAGGTGGTTGGCATTATTGGTCGCATAATGCCGGTGATTTTCAAGCAGAGCTTATCGATTTGAATGCCTGGGCGAATGAATATATTTTTCTCGATTTGATCAATAAATTAGATGCCATTGAAGAAACACCTGGCACAACGTTTTTGGATAACTCTTTGGTGCTGCGGACCGACGAACATTCTTTTTCCACCCATTGTGATACCAATATGTATTTTTTAGGTGCGGGTTCGGCAGGTGGTTTTTTTGCCAATGATAAATATATTGATTTTCGTGACCAAAATGCCACTGCGGCGCAGTATATTCGCGGCAATAAACCAGGTTTTCTCTACAACCAATTGTTGGCCAATATTCTCCTGGCGATGGGGATAAGTCCAACAGAATTTGAATCCTATAATTTAGCGGGGCAAAAAGGTTATGGGGATCATAGTTTCGCGAGCGATTCTAATGGGATTGCGCGTGAGGCGCGTTATACAACACATATGAATAAGCTCAGTGAGATATTGCCCTTGGTGCAGGGGTAAAGATATTTTTCGATAGCCGATAGTCGTGCGAGCCGCTACGGAGACTTAGTGCGGGTGCCTGGCAGGTGCGAGGCGTTGTGAGACTGTCTAAGAGGCGCCATTAAGGCGCGTCGAAGACTAGTCGATACAGGCGAGTGGCCGCACTTTAGTCGAGTAGGCGAGTGGCCGATAACCGATAACCGATAACCGATATCCGATAACCGATGCCCGATACCCGATAACCGATAACCGATGACCGATGACCGTGCGAGCTGTTGTGAGACTGTCCAAGAGGCGCCATACAGGCGCGTTGAGGGTTAGTCGATACAGGCGAGTGTCGACTACCGACTACCGTGCGAGCCGTTTACGGAGACTTGCTGCGAAGGCGCGATAGCGATAGTTCGCAGCTTAGTCGAGTAGGCGAGTGTCCGACTACCGACTACCGATGACCGATGTCCGACGACCGTGCGAGCTGTTGTGAGACTGTCCAAGAGGCGCCACAAAGGCGCGTCGAGGATTAGTCGATACAGGCGAGTGTCGACTACCGACTACCGTGCGAGCCAATACGGAGACTTGCTGTGGGTGCACGAAGTGTGCGAGGCGTTGTGAGACTGTCCGAAAGGCGCCATACAGGCGCGTTGAGGGTTAGTCGATACAGCCGAGTGGCCGCACTTTAGTCGAGTAGGCGAGTGTCCGATGACCGACGACCGATTTCCGATGACCGATAGTCGAAAGCCTCACCTGAGAAATTCTCACCCTAATTTTTTAAGTGCTAAAAATACGCCATAAAAAAAGGCCATCTTTGAAGATGGCCTTTAGTATATCGCTAAATTTCTCTTTTAATTATAATGGACTGGATTCCGGATTTCCTTCGTGGCTGAACCACCATAAGGGGAGGACATCTGCCTTCCAATGGCAAAAAGTATCGTAAATCGTATTTTTGCAATTGCCACTTGCAAGCTCGCCACAGGCTGGTCCATGCTCATCCCAAGAACCGGCACCGCTCCCTGTGGATACCAGGTCACCGCTTTCTGGGTCGTAACAGCATTGGTGATGCTCATATGGTGTGTCGTAGCCACGGTAACAGTCCATTTCATTGCCATTTTCATCGCAGTGATTAAAAAATTGCTGCTTACACCAGCCGTCATTTGTATTTTCAGTACCCGGTGCTGTATCAGGACAATCCATGGAATCGCCCATCTGGGTGCTGGTTGGTTCGGAGTGATTGGCTTCGTTGTTCGCCAGGGTAGCAAATGTCAGCAGAGCAAATTGGGCCGTGATTTTTTTGGCGTCGCGTTCAAGCAGGCCGATTATATTGATGATGGTTGGGCTCGAGGTATTCGTGCCGTCTTCGTAGATAGACAGGAGCATTTCCTTTGGGTTTAGGAATTGTCGCTTTGCGACGTATTGTTTGTCAGAGCCGGGGATTTGACCGGTCAGCCGGCCAGATTTAGGCCTGGAGAGCGTGAAAAATGTTCCCGAAGCAGTTTTCAGCGGGTACTCTCCGCCCACTTTGAGTTTGAGTGGTTTCATAGGAATGATTGCCTCAATACTTTGGTCGAGATGGTTTTC
>JASMKV010000163.1 GCA_030749035.1 Myxococcota bacterium
ACCGATAGCGACCAAGACGGTGTGGGAGATGCCTGTGATAACTGCACAAATACACCCAATCGCTGGCAGGCAGATACGGATGGCGATGGCCATGGTGATATCTGTGACAATTGCCTCTTCGTCAAAAACCGGCAGCAAATAGACGCAGATCATGACGGTTATGGCAACTATTGCGATGGTGATTTTAATAACGATGGCAAGACGGACTTAGACAACGACAAGCTGCTCTTTTTTGACCCGGCCTTTAACTCTTCCAGCGGTAATTCAAACTACAATCCAGCGGTGGATTTAGACAGCAGTGGTGACATTGGTATCAATGATTTTATCCGCTTCAATCATCTTATCGCTCTTGGCGCCCCGGGCCCCTCAGGCTTAGGGATAAGCACCGATGGCGATGGGTATATCGATCTCTACGAATTCGATAATTGTCCCTGGGACGCCAATACTGAGCAAAACGATAGCGACAATGATAGCGTTGGTGATCTTTGTGACAATTGTCCGGGTGTACCTAACCGCGGACAGGGAAATTTTGATGGTGATGCCTTTGGTGATGTATGTGATTGGGATGTAGACAACGACGGCATCGGGGTCGGCGTTGACAACTGCCATTTTGCAGAAAACCCCTCTCAAAAGGATGAAGATGGAGATGGCATCGGTGATGCCTGCGATAATTGTTTGTTTTTATCTAACCGCGGACAGGAAAATCTTGATGGCGACGCCTTTGGCGATGCCTGTGACTGGGATACCGACGGCGACGATGTTGGCGATGCTGATGATGCCTGGCCCAACAATGCCGCGGCCAGTTTGGACATTGATCAGGATGGCTATCCAGATCAATGGTCACTCTTCTGCGATGCTCTTTGCCAAACAGAATCTGGATTAATGCTGGACCCTTGGCCCTTTATCGAAGAGGACATTTACCATAGTAGCCAAATCGAAGAGTGGGATGGTCATGGGCCAATTACCCTGCAGGGTCGGACCGATGGACAAGGGGTTGATCTGGTTATTTTAGGCGATGGTTTTTCCTTAAATGAAATGACGTACTTTAAAGAGCAGGTCTTGCGCATCGCCAACACTATTTTTACCGAGAGCACCATTGCGAAGCACGCAGCGGCCTGGAACATACATGCTGTGGGCACCGTCTCGGAAGACTCCGGCATCAATACCACGCCAGACAGGAATGAGGTCAACACTTATTATATGAGTTATTTTGGCTGTAGCAACATTGATCGCCTTCTGTGCACCAATACAACAACGGCTCTGAGCGTCGCCTATCAAAACTTTCCGCAATCGGACAACATTCTTATGGTTGCCAACACAACAAAATATGGTGGAGCAGGATACTGGGGCCAGAAGATCGGCACATTTTCCTTGCACCCTAGTGCGATCGACATAGCCAAGCATGAACTTGGCCATGCATTTGCCGGTCTGGGAGATGAGTACCAGCAGTCCCTGCCTGGCCGTGGGTTGCCAACATCCGAACCTACTCATGCCAACCTTACCATTAACTCAGATCCCTCAACAGTGAAATGGAATTACTGGATCGACAAAACGGCAAACCCTGGGGGTGGTTATGATCCGGCTAAGGTTCATTTGTTTGAAGGTGCAATGTACCAAAACAAGGGAGTCTGGCGTCCCACAAGGACTTCCCTTATGCGGGTGAATAGTCAACCATTCTATGCCGTAAATGCCGAAGCCTGGGCGCTGAATGTGTATGCGAATACTCCGCCAGTGCTTAACATCGTGCCGAAGAACATTCAACTTATCGAACACCCTTCGAATACACCACCGACCTTTTATCTCTATTCAGCATTTGACTCCGGTATTCAACAGGTCGAATGGTCTCTGAATGGCGAAGTGATTAAAGTCGGCCCGGAGACCCGATTTACGGCACCAAAGGGCCAACTTGGTTCCTACGTTGTTTCAGCCCTTATTAAAGACATCAGTGGTCTAATCGTCCCCGAAACGCGTTCCCTAGCCTCGAATTGGGGTACGGACTCTAACTTTAACCAAAGCGAAATTAAAACAGGCACCAGCGAAATTTCCTGGTCCTTGTTCGCAGAGTAACCAGGAGAAAACAATGTGGAAATGGTTAATGATAATGATTGTCTTGTATAGCCCTGTGGCAATAGCAGATACGTTAATGATTCAGATCGAAGTCACAAAGGGAGAGCACCAAGTCATACGTATCTGGAAAGTAGAAGGAAATTATCCGCCCATACCTCATCCCATTAAATCGTCCAAAGACCTGGTTGTTGAAATCACGGACGCCGCAGGCAAGGTATTGCTCAGCGATCGAATCGAAAATCCACTGTTCATACGCGGTGTGTTAAACACTCCGGAGTCGGGTGAAGAAGGTCACAGCACGATTGGAACAGAAAACGGCAGCTATGTTTTACGTTATCGCTTTTCACCTGATATGGCACAGGTGAAAGTTTCCCCTCTGCCCAAACAAAACAGCACATTGGGTTCCAACAAAAGAGCAAAAAAATCGTCGACAACCCCGGCAGAACCGGCATTGCTTGCACCAATTGTTTTTCAATAAAATCTTTTGCTGGAAAAGTGGTCGACCAACCCGTCTATGAGGGTTATTGTGATCGCTTTCTTGAGTACCGAATGAAACGACCTGCGCATAAATGCCTCTCTATGAGTTCCCTTCATGATGGGCAATCCCCCCTCATCGCCAAGCTCGATAATGCTGTTGATTTTCGGATCTTAATTTTCGGCCATCCAAAATCAACTACCGCAGCTCAATCTCTAAGGTAATATTGTGCTTGGTACCAAAAACAGAGCGCACATAACGCTTGGGATAACCCAACTCTTTATCCAGAAGCATAAATTGATGTACCCTGGAATCTGCCGGCGCATTAAAGTAGCGCGCTGGTGAGCGGCCCAAGTCAATTTCGTCATGTAAAAAGCGAAACAAACCCTCAATCGTATAAAAACCATCAGGATTTTTAAGAGTCTGCCCATTGCGCGTCACCGAAATAAGTTTTTTCCCCTTAATCTCTGCAACAAATTCTCCCGATTCGATTTTATCGCCACTGATCTCTAAGTGCAGTGTGTAATCGGAGCGACCTTGCATTTTCCAGAGTTGTTCGCCTGCTTCTAAAGCACCGCGCACAAGCGGTTCTTTTTGCGAGCACGCAAACATGCTCAGACAAAGAAGAATGGGCAGAAAAAGTCGAAACATCAATTGGTCATATCTAGCGCTCGGCACGTACAATATAAACCGAGCATTCTGCTTCGCGCATCACGCGCTCTGCCGTGTGGCCCAATTCTGAACCTTTACCTCCAGCTGCGCTTGACCCTAAGACAATCAGATCAATCTTTTTGTCTTTGGCCATCTCGAGTATCACTGCTGAGGGTTTGCCGACTTCGACCGAACCATGTACTTTGCGACGGTCAATACTTTCTGTTCCGCCTTCGTTCCAAAGTTCATCGATGCGCCAGCGGATCCCTTCTTCAACCCGCTCGATCACATCTTTGGTTTCCACATAGCGCTTTTTCGTCAAATCAAAGGAGCGGATGGGCTCAGCCACATGCACCACAAAGACCTCGGCTTCATCTTGCATCGCAATCCTTAAACCAGCATAAAAAGCATCTCTGGCCGAATCCATAAAATTGATACCAATTAAAATGCGTTTATTCTTTACAGCTTGTGGCATGGTTTTCTCCTTGTCATGCGCGCAATCAAAGATCCCGAATATATCCTATATGCCAGAGTTTTGCCTGCGAGTCATCTTTTAGGTCGGTCAAGATGACAAGAACGCCAACTCATGCCATAGATACAACGATGGGCAAAAAGAAGGCCAAAGAAACAGTCCCTGGCAAGAAAATCATCTGCAGCAACCGCAAAGCTTTTCACCAGTACGCGATCTCGCAAAAACTTGAAGCGGGCATTATGCTCCTCGGCTCCGAAGTCAAATCCTGCCGGGCCAATCAGGTACAACTCGGTGATGCGCATATTCGCATTATGCAAGGCGAAGCTTTTCTTATTGGTGCCTACATTTCCGAATATACTTTTTCCAACCAATTTAATCATGAAACCGACCGCACCCGAAAACTTCTCCTGCACCGCAAAGAGATCGACAGGCTACATGCAAGATTGCAACAAAAAGGCGAGACGGCTGTGCCTTTGAGTCTCTATTTTTTGAAAGGTAAAGTGAAGGTTGAAATAGGCATCGGTAAAGGTAAAGCCCTGCATGATAAACGCCAAGATATTAAAAAACGAGACGTCAATCGCGACATGCAGCGGGCCATGCGGCGAGGTTAGGTTTTAAGAGCCTTGTGCCGGGGGCTCAGGGAATTTTCCCTGCAAAGCGCTTAAGATAACGCGTTTAACTTCGTCAGAAAAATCTGAGGTCGCAATCCACTCTAAATAACCGGGATTAGAGCGAACCAATTCTTTGAGGGATTGGCCCTTGTTCTTGCCGAAGCCGAGGACTGCCTGATCACCCACCCAAACAATTTTTCCATCGGGATCAAGCCAATCGGGGTGCTCTGGATGACAATAGTCATGTAGATCTGCCACATCCGGCGGCAAATTCTCATAGCGCGCAACTTGAGCAAGGAGAATATCCGCCGCCGCTTCCGCATCCGCTTGCGCCCCGTGTGCACCGATCAACTCTTTGTCACAAAAATACTTGTATGCCGAAGTGAGATCTCTTGGCTCTTCATTTAAATAAATTCTGTAAGAATCAATCACGCCAACTGGCTCGGGCGGAAATTCGATATCAAGTCGCTTAAATTCGCGCACCAAAAGCGGCAAATCAAAGCGCTCGATATTGTATCCGGTAAGGTCACAGCCGCCCATAAAATCCAGAAGACTTTTGGCAATCTGTGAAAAAGTGGGTTCATCCTTCACATCGTCATCGTAAATACCATGCACGGCGCTCGCAGCAGGTGAAATGGGTTTTTGCGGATTTAAGCGCTTCGTGCGCACTTCCCGCTCACCACTCGGCAAAATCTTAATACAGGAAAGCTCAACAATGCGATCTTCACGAACATCCAGCCCTGTTGTCTCTAAATCAAAAGAAATCATGGGCCTTTCAAGTTTTAAACTTTTTACTTCACTCATGCCCTGATCCAAGTACCCTTTTGTTCTTCTCTGCGCATCGCCGCGCCTAAATTTTGTATATCCGTAATCAGCACCTCTTGGCCACCCTTTTCCAAAAATTCAATCGCCGCTTTTATTTTAGGGGCCATCGTCCCGACACCAAATTCGCCTTCTTGTGCAAGGACCTGCAACTCCGCCACGCTTATTTGATGAAGCGATTGCGCCTGCGGGGTACCAAAGTTTTTTTGCACTGCCGACACCCCGGTCACAATCACCAAACATTCAAGACCAAGCTCCGAAGCCGCGAGTGCAGAAGTCAAATCTTTATCGATGACCGCCGCCACACCTTCATAGTGACCGTTCTTCTCCACCACCGGGACACCGCCGCCACCAGCCACAATCGGAATAACACCTGCATCCACAAGTTCGCCAATGCTGAGCAGCTCAACAATATGTTTCGGCACCGGTGAAGCCACATGTCGTCGCCACAGGTCATTGCCATATTTTTTCATTGCCCAGCCATGCTTTTGTGTCAGTGCCTGTGCGTCTTCTTCTTCTAAATACATACCGATAGGCTTGGTCGGTTCACTAAAAGCTGGATCTTCCTGATCGACCAAAACCTGCGTGACCACGGAAATAATTTTTGTATTCAGCCCCGCATCCCGCAGCGCATTACCCATCGTCTGCTGCAGCATATAACCCATTTCACCTTCGGTTTCGGCGCCGCAAAGCCCCAAAGGTACAGAACCCGGTTCAATTCCCAGCATCGAACGTGCGCGCATTTTCACGCCAACTTGCGGACCGTTGCCATGGGTCAACACCAATTTCCAATCGGCAGCCACCAACTCGACAAGTGTTCTGGCTGTGCTTCTTGATTTTGCGAATTGCTCTTTAATCGACAATTCTTTTTCTGGATCACAAAGGGCATTTCCACCGATGGCGATTAACGCACGTTTCATCAATATCTTACTCCATGTACAATCAGAGGGCACTTCCCCCTAAAGAGGGTTGGCAGCGATCTTGTTTTCGACTAAGGAGTGTCTCTAAAAGAACTCGGGCTTAACGGCAAGAACAAGATGCAGAATAACAAGCCAAAAAAACTCCTCCGTATCGGTATCAAAATCGCCATCACCATTCTGGCCTTCTATTTTCTTCTTTCTCACGAAATTAAAACCGAAAGTGGCGAAAAGATTAGCGTATTAAGTGCTATCGTAAGCCATTTGGCTGAAATTGAGGCGGCGGTATTTATCCCCCTTATCCTCTGTGCCACCCTGATTAAATGCGTTGGGATTTTTTCCTCCATGATACGTTGGCATATTTTGCTCACCGGCCAGGGGATCCGTTTTAATTTTGGACATATTGTCGGTTCTTTTCTTATCGGCCGATTCTTAGGCACTTTTTTGCCCTCAACCTTAGGCCTTGATGGCTATAAACTCTATGACGCCAGCCGCTTTAGCAAAGACATGGTCAGACCTGCCGCCGCCACCGTGATTGAAAAAGTGATGGGACTCTCAGGGATTTTCCTTACCTTTCTGGTCACTCTACCCTTTGGCTACACGATTCTGGGAGAAAACGCCGCGCTGACCATCGCCCTGACCGTGCCGATTGCTTCAGGCGTTGTTGGCGGACTTTTTCTCCTGCTTTTTAAGCCAACCCTTGTACAAAAATGCATTCAGATTATGCCAAGTTTTGGCCGCAAAAAAGTCGAAACTTTTATCAACAAAGCGGCCAACGCCGCTGCCGCCTATAAAAATCAAAGTCGTTTGCTTATCAAGGTTGCGGTGCTTTCTTTCCTCGTGCACTTTTGCACAGCCGCCATGTATTATTTCACAGCCCTGGCTGTCGGCGCAGAAAATGCTTACTTCTGGCAGATCAGCTTCGCTTCATCGATTCAAATTTTTGCCACCGTGATGTCACCTTTTACCATCGCCGGCGAAGGTATTCGTGAAATTGTCCAGGCGCTCCTACTCGCCAAGCATATTGGCACAAGCGAATCGATTCTTTCAGCCGCTTTGGGTTTTTGGGCGGCCGAAGCGGTCACCCTGATTGGTGCATTTTTTCTCTGGAAACGTGGGGCGGACTATGCGCCCAAAGAACTTATCGCGACGCCAAGCGAAGAGGCGCTCTAACGCTGCCTGGGTATTTTAATTGGCTCCACATCGGGTAAAGAGCCTGGCAAGCTCGCATAGACGGCCATCGATTTTTCTAAATCATCAATCCGCACATGATCGTTTACCGGCCCGGAGAAACTCTCTTCGGAAGGACCAAAACCAATCGTCGGCACTTCGGCGATACCCATCGTATACACCCCGGCGGTCGACATCGTCCAAATATCCAAAGTCGCTTTTTTCTTATAAACTGATCGATACGCATCTTCCATCGCTTCGAGCAAGGGGTGATCGGTATCCAGCAACCAGGGCGGGAAATTTTTTGCCATCGGCAAACGCAAACCACGATAGCTGGCTTTGTCGTATTCGACCACTTCAACTTTGGCGCGCGTCCCTTTGCAAAGCTCTTTGATTTGACTGACGATACGTTTTTCTGAATCTTTAGGCACAACCCGCCTGTCGATAACAATATGACAGGATTCGGGCAAATTATTCGGTCCGTTGTAATCGCTCTCGACATGCGTCACCGCCACCGAGGCTTTACCTAAAATTTTATCCTTGGCCAATTTATCGTTGAGTTCCTGGACGCCCTGGATAATTTTTGAAATGCCATAGATGCTGTTGAAACCTTTTTCCGGATTCGAGGCGTGTACCGGCTGTCCGCGCAGGGTGACACGAAATTCCATTCGACCACGCTGACCACGACAAATACGCATGCCCGTCGGCATCGATAACACCATAAAATGCGGATAAAGCTTTTCCACGTCGAAAAGCGCCTTGTAGGAAAGTCCTTCACAATCTTCGGACTGAATCGAGCCCACGATAAAAACCGAACAATCCGAAGCCAAATCAAGTTCCTTGATGATGGCCCCCGCATGCACAATCGCCGCTAACCCCCCTTTATTGTTGGCTGCGCCGTGACCAAAAATCTTGCCGCCTTTAAAATCGCCACGAAAAGGGTCAAAACGCCACAAAGAGCGGTCCCCCACATCTCCGGTATCCATATGTGCGTCAAAAAGCAGTCGCGTTCGGCCGTTACCAATCCGTCCAACCACATTACCAAAACGATCCACATCCACGCTTGGATAACCGAGTTTGATCATCTCTTTGCGCACCAGTACGGCAATCTCTTCTTCATTACGACTCGTCGAAGGAATCGCGATCAATTCACGTAAGAATTCTGCACATCGGGTTCGGTGACGCTTGGCGGCGGCAACAATCCGATCTCTCATTTCATCCATAGCAAATCCCTTGGCCAAATAGTGAAACTTCTATTTGCGCTTTTCCTCACGACAGACATAATACGAATAGGACTTCGATTCAAATGCGTATCTTACATCTCGTTAGTTATTCGATATTTAGCGGCCCCTTGCCCTCGACGCTGGGACTCGCTTTAGCGCAAAAAGCATTGGGTCACGAGGTTTATCTGGCCCACGATCAAAAACGGGGTGCCTTAAATGACTTTGAAGAAGCCGCCGATGCCCATCTCGATGCGGCAAAACTTGCACCACCCATCACTTTAACCTTAAGCAGCAAATCCTCCTTAGGCGAGATACTCGCGGACCGCCGCGCCTTAAAGGGTCTCTGCAAAAAACGGCACATCGATATTCTGCATCTGCATATGTCCCACGACCATGTCCTCGCCTCTTTAAGTTTACCTCGCCGACTGCGTCCCATCAGTGTTCGAACCATTCATGCCGATCGCTCCTTACAACCCCGTTTTGGTCAACGCTTGCTCACCCGACGGGCCGATGGCTGGATTGTACGCACCAACGAGCATCAAATTCTGCTCCGCGATCGTTTTAGCCTCGACAGTCACCGAATCGAACGCATTGTCGGCGGCATCAACCACGATCACTTCAAAAAACTGCCGCAAGAACAAAAGGCAGCAGCCAAACAACGTTTTAACCTCGATCCTGACAAGCCGGTCTTAGGGCAAGTTGCTCTCATCGACAATCGCGGCCAGGAAGAACTCCTGAATGCCTTTGCTCACCTTGATCATCCTGACTTACAGCTGCTTTTTGTCGGCCGCGGCGAGCAGGAAGAAGCCTTAGGTGCAAAAATTAAGGAGAAGAATTTAGAACAGAAGGTCAAAATGGCCGGCTATGTGCCCTGGAAAGAATTGCCAGAGGTCTATGCCGCCATGGACGCAGCCTTCATTGCCCAGGTGGGCAACGATGCATCGGGCCGGGCTGCCCTCGAAGCCATGGCCTGTGGCCTACCGACCCTGGCCATCCAACGCGGCGCTTTTTATGAAACGGTCAACGAAGCCCGCGGCTTTCCCATCCCCGATGGGCAGACAGAAAGCATCGCCTTCGCCATCAAATATTGCCTGGACAACCCGGAAAAAGCCGCCGAGGTCAGCGCCGAAGCCATGCGCTATATTGAAGGGGAACGCACCTTCGCCAGGGAAGCGGCGGACACCTTAAAATTTTACGAAACACTGCAAACCTAAAAAAACGCACCTTGGACTCCTTTTCAAACTTATGATTGAGTAAGCCCTCATGCCTTTGCAACGTATCATCGTCATGCTTTGTCTGGTTATCGCCGGCGAAGCGGTTTTTTCCCTGCCCTTTCATGTGACTCGTTATTTTCGCCCGACC
>JASMKV010000164.1 GCA_030749035.1 Myxococcota bacterium
AAACCCGACGACAAGCCTGAGGATGAAGTTGACGACAAACCCGACGACAAGCCCGAGGATGATGACAACGAAGAGAGTGTCTCCTGCGACCCTCTGCCCTTGTTTTTTGTGAAAAAAGTGTGGGAACCCTTTATGTCGACCACCTGCTACGCTTGTCATAACGAGGGGGGCTTTGCCTATCCCTATCTCGACCCCTACAGCGACCAAGAAATATACACCTATAACCTGGCAGGACCTTTTGAAGAGAACTGGGTCGAAAATAATTTACTCCTTTTGCAGGGTGTTGGGGGCTTGAACTTTAAGCCGTTTAGCGAATTCAATCACGGAGGCGGGAAAATTCTTGAGGAAGAAAGCTTGGAAGGTGACGCACTCGAAGATTTTGTCGCAGATTTGGCTGAATGGTCTCCCGGAGATGAACCTTGTGTGGAGCCGAGCGTTCTTGACGATGTCGTGTTGGCGCAAGCACAGGAGACTTTTCGAAGCGCAGCTTTAACCACTCTGGGCCGATTACCGACCGAGGAAGAAGTCAGCACGCTTGATGATTATGGCGCAGATGTCTTGCCAGAGTTGCTTGATGGCCTCTTTGCAGAGGATGCCTTCGCCGCGCGCGTGGCAGAAATCTACAATGACTCCTTGCTTACGGACAAATATCTCAATTGGAATCCACCTGCGGCCAATGAAAACATCGCCTCTTTGAACAGCAGCAGCGCACCGCTGAACGATGACTCGGCGACCAATTTACTCACGAGAGTTGCTGAGGCCAACAATACTCCCGCAGAGGACCGAAGATTTCTCAATGCCCATTTCTATAAAGACGAGGACACCTGTTTTGCCGCCTACCGTGACGACTATCCCCAGGAGCATAAGCTGGAGTTCTGCGACAACGCCAAAACCCATGCGAATAATGCCATTGCCCGCGAGCCCTTAAAGATTATCGAATACGTGGTGCAAAACGATCTGCCTTTTAGCGAGATTCTGACTGCAGACTATACGATGGTCAATCCGTATTCTGCGACAGCCATGGAGGCGACACTCTACGGTGGCGAAGAGTTTAGTGATGTCAGAGATCCCAATGAATATCGGCGGGCATTTTTGCCCGAGCCGCACGCCGGGATATTGACAACGACCGCCTATCTGCGCCGTCGACCGACTGCCGGCGCGAACCGAAACCGGCATAGGGCCCGCATGTTTTATAAGGATTTCTTGAATGTGGATATGTTTGATTTTCGTGAAGCACCCATTGATGGAGAACTTGGTTCTAATCCAACCTACAACAATCGGATTTGCGCTTCCTGCCATCGCAAGCACGACCCCATTGCCGGAGTCCACAAAAATTGGAACTATTTAGCCTATTTCAAGTACAATGCTGAGTATAATTGGGCCGCTTCCATGGGCATGGTCGAACCGGGTTTCGAGGGTCAAGTCCTTCCCGACGAGGAGAGTGAGCGCGCTCTGGCCTGGCTTGCGGAAACCATTCAGGACGATCGACGTTTTGGCTGGGCTGTGGTGGCGAAGGTTCTAACGGGGCTTACGGGTGAAGCACCGCTTGAGATGCCCCGCGACTTAGGCGCACCCAATTATGATGACATGTTTTCCGCCTATCAAAGTCAACAGGATTTTATTCGCACTGCGGTTGACGCATTCTTTGCTGACGATAAAAACATCAAAACTGTTTTCAGGGAGGTCATCTTAAGTCCCTATTTTAGAGCTCGCGATCTCGAGGTGACGCAAGAGGGTGACGCAAATCTGCACGCCAGTCTTGGCCTGGGGCACATGCTTGCGCCGGAACACCTGGACCGCAAGATACGCGGCACCCT
>JASMKV010000165.1 GCA_030749035.1 Myxococcota bacterium
GCTTTAGGGTACGTGTCTTTAAAATCATCAAGAGGGAATTCGGCCAAAAAGCCCACGGTCCCAAGGTTCACCCCAAGAATAGGAACAATCCGTTCTTGTAACAACGAGGCCCCATGAATCAGCGTGCCATCCCCACCTAAAACCACGACCAAATCGACTTCTGCCGCAAACGTATCATGGCCCACCGCTTCGATCCCCTGCGGCGGATTGGGTAAAGCGTGATGCCCTTCCTTTTCAATCAAAAACCGACACTCGGGCGACAAGGTTTGTGCCAACGCCAAAGCTTCCAGCGCTTCGGGCATCGAGCGCTTTAAGACAAAACCGACAACCTTAGGCATCCCTAACCTTCCTCCACTTGTTCTGTTTGTTCTGCTGGTGGCGCTTCATCCTCCAGTACGGGAGTCGCATCCTTATCAGGATGATACACATAATTAAGATGCTGATGCAGACAAATCCGATCGCGGCCTTGCCGCTTCGCTTCGTAGAGTGCTTGATCGGCAAAGCCAACCAGTTGTTCCCAGGATTCCACATCCCTGTTGGGATAGAAACTGACACCAATCGACACAGAAACTTTAATCGATATTTCGCCATTGCTAAATGTGTGCGCGTTGACCGAGCGCCACACCCGCTCGGCCACGGTAAGTGAGCCGGTAAAATGGGTTTGTGGCAGAATCACCAAAAACTCCTCACCGCCATAGCGTGCCAACACATCAACTTCGCGTACGCTCTCGGAAATAATCCCCGCAAGTTCCTTTAATACTTTGTCGCCAAATTGATGACCATATTCGTCATTGACATTCTTGAAATGGTCCGCATCAATCATCAACACGGATATCGATTCATTATAGCGCTGCGCCCGCTGAAATTCATCGTGTAAACGTGTTTGCATCGCCCGCTGATTAAAAACACCTGTCAACGGATCGGTGATGCTTAATGCTTCGAGTTTCTCCCTTTGGGCTTCAACTTCATCGTGGGCTTTCTTGATGCGCAAAAGCGCCTCAACCCGCGCCAGAAGTTCCCGGTTATCGAAAGGCTTAACCACATAATCATCGGCACCAATCCGTAGGCCGGTCACCCGTGATTCAACATCGTCCTTGGTGCTCATCAGGATAATCGGCAAGAACCGCTCACCCGCCAGGGATTTAACAATAGAACAGACCTCAAGTCCGCCCAATTTTGGCATCACCACATCACACACCACCAAGATGGGTGCTTCGGCCCGAGCCTTCTCGACCCCTTCCATACCGTTGGTGGCGATCTCGATAGGGTAGCCTAGATCTGAAAGTGCATCGATGACCCGTTGCCGATCGAGGTGACTGTCATCAATGACCAAAATTTTTCCGCTTAGCTCCGGCATAAGAACAACTTCTGCCTTTAAACCTAACACGGGGCCGCCTTGATGACCAATTCTTGCGTCATTTTTTTAGCGCAGACAGACGCACTTTTTAGAAGAAAATTAAGCACTTAAATCCTTGACCCCGATTGACCGAGACAGCGCTTTTGGCTATGCCTTGCGCACGAGAAAACACCTTTCAAACAAAGTCACCTAAGGAGCCCCCGAATGCACAAAGCAAGTGGTCTTAGTCTTTTCATGTTTCTCTTTCCCGCCCTCGCCTTTGGCGCTGGTCTGGAGTTTCCCGATAATGGTGCGATGGCCATGGGCCGCGGAGGCGCCGTCGCCGCCAGCCCTGATGGCGCTCTGGCGCTGCAATATAATCCTGCCGGCTTAGCCAAAAGGAAGGGTTTCCACCTCGATGTCGAATACAAACTCTCCAACATGAGCGTCACCTATACGCCCAACACGAGTGAAGCTGCGGTCAGCAACAACGGTGGCATCTTTCCTGCGCCCGCCGGTATGCTCGCCTACGGCTTTGGAGCAATTGGTCCTTTTTCCAATTTGACCATCGGTGCCGGTGGTTATGGCCCCTCCTCCATTGGCGTGGTCGATTACCCAGTCGATGGTGCGCAGCGCTATGCTTTGATCGACAGTGACTATTTTATTGCCATGGCGACGACATCCGTCGCGGTTGCCTGGGAAGACTGGCTCGATGTCGGTTTGAATATGCAAATGGCTGCCGGCCGCGCCAAGTTTCGCAAAGCCGTCTATGGCGGCGTTGTCGAATATGCCACCGCCTATGGCGCCGACTACGATTCTGTGTCCACCGTCGATGTCAGCGGCAAAAGTCCAACATGGCTGGCTGGTATGACCGTGCGACCGATGGAAAATTTGTCCATTGGCCTTTCCTATCGTCCACAATTTAATTTTGAAGGCGATGGCACGCTGACCACAGAGGTCTCATCGTTGGGACAAGCCTTGGGCGTTGAAGCCAGCGGTGATAAAGCCTCGATGGTTGTGCCTTTCCCACAAGTTGCGCGCTTAGGTATCTTGTACCAACTCGCCAAAGATTGTCTGGTTGAAGCCGACTTTGTCTACGAAGGTTGGTCCGCCATGCAAACCATCGATGTGGTTCCAGACAACATCAAACTGGTGAAAGGCACGCTTGAAAAAGAGCTTCCAACCATTCAAATCGTCCGCATGTATCGGGATGCGTGGAGTGCACGCGTTGGTGGTGATTGGGGTGTCATCCCTGACCGTCTGACTTTGCGCGGTGGCTATATCTATGAAACATCCGCCGTGAAGCAGAACTACACTTCGGTCGACAATGCCAACTGGGGCCGTAACGCCATTGGCCTTGGCCTCTCGGTCAATCTTTGGGGCGCCTGGCTCGACCTTGGTTATTCGCACCACTTTATCCCCAGCCGCACCCTCACCAACGCCAAACACGAGCAA
>JASMKV010000166.1 GCA_030749035.1 Myxococcota bacterium
CAAAATCCAACGACTTGAGGTGCGAGAGTACCTCTTCGACCAAGGCGTCGATGGATTGCTCTGCGCTCTGCAGTTTGAGATCGGGTGCAAGGGGTGACTCATAGGCAGAATCGATTCCCGTAAAGTTCTTAAGCTTACCAGCGCGCGCTTTATTGTAGAGGCCTTTAGGATCTCGCTGCTCACAAACCTCAAGCGGCGCATCAACGAAAATTTCCACAAATTCATCGTTCCCAATCAAGTTCCTGGCCATATCACGCTCCGCGCGAAACGGAGAGATAAACGAGACCAAAACAATAAGCCCCGCATCAGCCATAAGTTTAGCCACCTCTGAGACGCGTCGAATGTTTTCGACCCTGTCTTGATCGGTAAATCCCAAGTCCTTGTTTAAGCCGTGCCGTACATTATCACCATCAAGCAGATAGGTGTGACAACCCATTTGGTGTAATTCTTGTTCAAGGGCATCGGCAATGCTTGATTTCCCCGAGCCTGAAAGCCCCGTAAACCAAAGCACACAGGGCTTTTGTTCTTTTTGTAGAGATCTGGATTTTTTGTCTACATGGACATGTTGCCAGGTTAAGTTGCTTGCCCGACGTAGTGCAAAGTCAATCATGCCGGCGCCAACCGTGGCATGAGAATAGGGATCAATGAGAATAAAAGAACCCGTATTGCGGTTGTCGCTATAGGCATCAAAAATAAGTTCCCGTTCGAGGGCGAAATTACAATAACCAATTTCGTTGAGCTCTAATTTCTTGGAGGCAAGATTTTCTAAAGAGTTGATGTCTTTGCGATAACGCAAATCCGTAATCTGAGCTTTCATCTCTTGGCAACCAAGGCGAAGAATATACGTGCGCTCCGGCAACGTCGGGCGCGTATCCATCCAAACCAAATGGGCGGCGAACTGGTCTGCTTTTTTGGGTGCTTGCGTTTTTTTAAACAACACATCTCCGCGGCTGATGTCGATGTCTTCAGCAAAGCAAAGGGTGATGGCTTGGCCAGCGTGTGCCTCCTGTAGTGCGCCGTTGGGCCCGAGGATATTTGTGATGGTGAGCGGTTGACTCAGCGTTGATGACATCAGGCTTTCATTGACGGCAAGTTGACCTGAGATAAGGCTGCCGCTGTAACCTCGAAATGTTGGACTCGGGCGATTGACCCACTGCACCGGAAAGCGCATGGCTTGAGTTTGCGCATAGGCGTCAATGTTGATGTCTTCTAAGGTTTTGAGCAGGGTGTCGCCTTTATACCAAGGCATGTTTTTGTTGGTGTTGACGACATTGTCGCCTTTTAAGGCGGAGGTGGGAATGTATTGAACCGAGTCGAAACCAAGCTCCTTGGCAAAAATTTCATAAGCAACGTTAATGTTTTGAAAAACCTGCTCATCGTAGTCCACCAAATCCATTTTGTTAATCGCGAGGATGATGTGACGAAGGCCTAAAAGAGAAGCAATAAAACTATGACGTCTGGTTTGGGTTAAAAGTCCCTTGGTTGCATCAACGAGAATAATGGCAAGTTCAGCAGTCGAAGCGCCAGTCACCATATTTCTTGTGTATTGTTCATGCCCGGGCGTATCGGCGGCGATAAATTTTCGTTTGGGTGGTGAAAAATAGCGGTAG
>JASMKV010000167.1 GCA_030749035.1 Myxococcota bacterium
AACACGTACGCCAAAGCTTTGTGAGCGGGTTCTGGCAAACGTGTGTTGTGCGGTTGCTCTGGCGTACAATTTGAATCCACATTGTGTGTCTTTGACGCCGGTTGGCGCGATGCAGCCGACGAGGAAGCGCCATAGCCGACCCATCATTTGTCGCTGCCACGGTTGTGCCACTAATATTTTTGAGCCCTTGATGTATCGTGAGCCAGCAGCGATCTCAAAACCTTGTTGTAAAGTGGCGATAAGGTTTTCCACTTCGTCGAAAGGCACGGCGCCATCGGCATCGCAGATGAGAATATTGTCACCTCTGGCTCTGGCCACACCACGTCGGATGGCCGAGCCAACACCTTTGGAATCATGGCCTTCAAGGAAATGAATGTCTAAGTCAGGGGTGAACTTTTGCCAAATATGTTTGGTTTGGTCATGACTCGCATCGTCAGAAAGGATGACTTCCATATCCAGGTCACCCTCTGCGAGGGTCTCTCTTAAGCGTGCGAGGGTACGAGGAAGACGTTCCTCTTCATTTTTTATCGGAATAACGATTGACAAATCAGGTGCTTTGTTTTCGATACGCATGACAAAAGTTTCCGTTGCCAAAAAACATGAGAGCACTATCATGACAAGGGTGTCCGCGCAAAGCGCAAGTTATATTAAAACCGATTTGAGCCAGACCGCGCTTGCTGGACTTCGTGTGCCTTTAGAACGTGCGTTGTCTGCAGGAGGGATTATTCTCTTCCCCACCGAGACCTTTTATGGGCTGGCGGTTGATGCGCATGACCTCAAGGCGGTTGAAAAGCTCGAAAGACTCAAAGGCGGACGTGTCGATAAAAATTTCCCATTGATTGCAGAAAGCATGGCTGCTCTGGAGCAGATAGCGCGTTTGCCAGAAGCTTTTGTGCCCTTGGCGCAGCGATTCTGGCCAGGGCCCTTAACGTTCAGCCTTAAGCCCCTCGTGGACTTGCCGGCGGGCGTTGTTTCTGTGCGCGGTGAAATCGGTGTGCGTGTGTCATCACATCTTGGCGCCAAGCATGTGGCGCACTGCGCCGGTGGTTTGATCACGGCAACAAGTGCTAATTTTGCTGGCGACAAACCATGTTTGGAGATGGCTGATGTGTCCGAAGCGCTTCTGGATGCGGTGGATTTGGTCATCGATACAGGACCATGTGCTGGCGGTGCGCCGTCGACGATTGTGGGTTTTGAAAATGGAGAAGGCGTTCTCTGGCGCGAGGGTGCCATCAGTCTCGATGATCTACACGCGTGCACCGATATCCATTTTAGGTCGTCGGGGGGTTGAGATGACGGATTTTGTCTGTGACTCTTTTTTGGAAGGTGCCCTTGGTGTGTGGCAGCCACAAAAAGGTCAGGGCTATCGATTTACTTTGGATCCAGTTTTGCTGGCGGGATTTATCGAACCCGCAGAACACTTGTTAGAGTTGGGTTCTGGCTCAGGGATTCTTGGTTTATTGGTGTTGTCCAATGCTCGGGCTGAGCGTGTGACGATGGTTGAGATTCAAGATGATCTCTATCGTTGTTTGAATAAGAATATAGACGAAAATGGATTTTCAGCGTGTGCCACAGCGATCAATGGTGATTTTAGGACAGAAACCTTACCTCAAGTTGACGCGGTGGCGTTTAATCCGCCATTTTTCCCTAAGGACAAAAGTCGCCCGGGAAAAAACAGAGGCAGGGATATTGGTCGACGCGAGCATTATGGCACACTTAAGGATTTTGTGGCCTGCGGCGTCAAGAGCCTGAAGGCAGAGGGAAGTCTTTATGCGATTGTACGTTTTGAGCGGGGAGAGGAATTTGAAGCTTATGCGCAGGCATTGGATTTGGTTCCCTATCGTTGCAGGCAAGTGATTTCGCGTGCAGGTGAAGCTGCAAAACATGTTTTATGGCAAGTCAAGAAGACACATAAGCCGATAGCGTTTAAGGAAGTGTCGCCGCTCTATGTACATCATGGTCCCGAAGGTCGACTTTACAGTGCAGAAGTGCAGGGCTTATTGCGGCGGCGTCTTACGCGTTAAGTATTTTTGCATCATGGCGGCGAAGTCATCGCGCAACTCTGGATCCTCTATGCTGGCGGCCACAACTTGACTTTGCGCAATTTCGTGCGCATTGGCAGGACGATTTTTGACCGGCTTGGGCGGTGGCGGATACATTTGCGGGAGTTTCTCTTTGCCGTGGGTGACTTTGATGTCCTTGATGGTTTCCTGGTCAAGATAGGTGTTGATTTGCTGGATAAGTCTTTGTTTGAGAAACGTTAATTCGTTTTTCCACACAGCGCTGGTGGTTTGTAGAATAAGCAGGCCACGGTGCAATTTTCTTGGATGTGTGCGGTTGGCGATGTTGCTGCCGACAATTTGCTCCCACGCATTGTAGAGCTTCACCCAGGCGCTGTAATCACGATGCCCCAAGGTGTTGAGCGACTCGCCCAAAGCTTCAGCCATGGGCTTGGGCTCTTTGAGTTTTTTACGCTTTTGTTTTCTGGACTCGGCCATGACTTTTGCCTACTAATACATATATGGAATTAGTACGACAACTTTTGAGAGATATTCCGGATTTTCCCAAACCGGGCATTGTGTTTAAAGACATTACCCCCGTTTTGCAAAGTCCTGAGGCCTTCGCAGAGATTATTGACCATTTGGCGCAGCGTTATGCGGATGCGGGTTTGAGTCAAATTGTAGGCATTGAAAGTCGTGGCTTTATTTTTGCCTCAGCCTTGGCTTTAAAGATGCAGAAGGGCTTGGTTTTAATACGAAAACCCGGGAAGCTTCCGGCCGACACGTTTAGTGCAGCCTATGATCTCGAATATGGACAAGACGAGGTGCATATTCATAAGGACGCTTTAAGCACGCAAGATCGTGTGGTTATTTTAGATGATTTGCTGGCCACGGGAGGCACTTTGGGCGCTGCGGCCTCTGTGGTGGGCCAAACAGGCGCATCTATTCATGAATTGGCCGTTCTTATTGAGCTTGATTTCTTAGGCGCGCGTGCAAAATTGTCCGACTATTCGATTCATTCTCTTCTAAATTATTGACTTTAATGTGTTTTTGACACAACATAAGGCAGAGGGATATAATAACGTGATTGGTGAGGCCTCCGTAGCTCAGCCGGATAGAGCTGGGGATTCCTAATCCCTGTAAGCCACAGGTTCGAATCCTGTCGGGGGCGCCAACGAAGGGGTGATGGTTAAGAGCCGATTATAAGGGAGAAAATGTTATGAATAAATCGGATTTAATTAATATGTTAGCGGATAAGTCAAAGTTACCTCATAAAAAGGTTGAGGATTTTGTGCATCTTATTTTTGAAGAGATGACACAGGCTTTGGCGGACGGCAAACGGATTGAATTACGGGGATTTGGCTCGTTTGTGAGCAAGTCTTATCGCGCGCGCATGGGACGTAACCCACGCACGGGTGAGAGCATTGCTGTGCCAGCCAAGCGTCTGCCTTTTTTCAAGGTCGGGAAAGAGTTGCGCGAACGTGTGAATGCAGGAGCCTCAGCGAGTGCGGCGCCGGCAGAAGTTGCACCAGATTCGAACCCAGGTGGCTTTGGAGACGGCTCTCCAAGCTTCTAGCCTGAGCGCTATTCTTTTTCTTGGTCGAGGGCGACACTGGCCGTCAGGAGCCATTCAGCCGAGCCTGTGCGTTTGCTCAGCGCGGTTGAAGT
>JASMKV010000168.1 GCA_030749035.1 Myxococcota bacterium
AAAACATATCAGCAATATTTTCATGACCGGCCGGATTGGGGTGCGTGCAGGTTAAATCGAGCCAGCGTTCAGCATTGGGGCCACGATAACATGGTCCATTTGGGTCATCATTTCGAAAGCCGTGTCCGCAAAAATGTTCGAAGAGAAAAATCATATCGGTTTGCGTTTCAACCGCTGTCCGCAAAGTCTCTTCCTCCCAGTAAAGGTATATTTCAGCATCGTCGACCCATTCACCGTCGAGATCTTCAAAGACCTCTGCGGCCTGGCAAGAGCTCGTATCGCCGGTGCCATCGGTGTATTCGTAGACATTGGCAAAGACGACATAGGCTCCGTTAGGTAAGTTTGCGGGATCCTGGAGCCAGTCGATGGCTGCGCGCTGTAGGGCAATCGCCTCGTCGACCATGGCTTTGGTTTCTTCAAGTGGCGCACCAGCAAAACCTGCCTCAGCAATATTTTTTAAGTCATTGCCACCCATGGTGAAAATGACAAGTGTTTTTTTATGGCGCTTATTTGCAGGAATGCAGTCTATCACTTGGTCATTGTCCTGCATCAGATCATCTGCACGAGCACCCCATTTTGAGCAATTGGCGAAGTCGCCAGCTTCGCGCACCCAAGAGCTGCCATTGAGAATGTCAGCGCCTTTCCACGGCTCCCAATCCCAAAAGGGTGGAATGTCGATATCAAAGAGTGCAGCCAGTTTTATCGCCAGGCGCACCCGGTAAAAATCATTGGTTTCAGTTGGCGGCGTGCCTACGGTGACCGAATCGCCCAGGAAGACAATTCTTTCGACACCTTGAATATCCTGATGGTTGGTGCCTAAGCAATGTGTGCCTATGACAGGATCGTATTGATTGTAGTTGGCACCTTCAGCGCCATTCTCGCCAATATCGGCAAAACAAGCATCGACCGGATGAAGTTCTTGTGCTGGCTCGTTCACATTAACTTCTAAAAACGGTTCGGGCTCCGTTGTATGGTGATGTATGATTTTAGGTGAAATGGGGGGATCATCCGAGACAAGAGGAGGATTTTGTGAGAGCGGATCTTTTTGTCCACAGGCGCTGACGAGGCAAAAGACAATAAGCCACTGCCATGGTTGTTGTATTCTGTGCTTGCTGGTCATGGTATGTTCCTTCACCCCGTATATAGAGGGCTAGGCCATTCATCCGTATGGACGGATAAAATGACAAACTACATACCTGGGGAAACAAAAGGGCGAGATTCACTACCATTATCGTCTCAAGGAGTCCAGCAGTTGCGTGAACAATGAAAATATAGGATGAAGGGATTAGATCTCTTTGGATTTTGGTCACATGGAAGAATTTGATTTTGAAACACCGAGCGCTTGGCCCCATAGAATTGCGATGGTTTTGGGGCTCGTGTGCTTTGCTCTGACCATTTGGACCATCATGGAATATCGTGGGGTGAGTCAGCGCCGCGCATACGTTTTGATGACTTTAGAGGCGCCCCTGCAACCAGGCGCTGAAGTCGAGACGGGGCAATTGGACGGTTTACGCAAGTCTTATAAGGTTTTGAGCAAGGAACGTACGCTTTGGGCACGTCGCGCGCTGGGGCTGGCGATTGCCGGTTTGGTGCTTTTTGTCGGCGGATATATTTGTGCCGGATTTAGGCATCTGCACGAAGGCTTAAAGTGGCAGGTCATCGATGAGGCCGAAGACGCCCAGACACGCGATGACCCACTTATTTTCAAATCATGAGTCGTTGCAAATCAACCTTAGAAGTCTACTTGCGCTCGTAATTTTGTAACTCAAGTGCGCTGAAGAAATGGGCGATTTCAACGGCAGCGGTCTCAGGCGCATCTGAACCGTGTACGGCGTTACGCTCAATGCTCTCCGCATAGAGTTTTCGCAAGGTACCATCGGCAGCTTCTGCAGGGTTGGTGGCACCCATGATATCGCGGTTACGGGTAATGGCATCTGTACCTTCTAAGACCGTGGCCAAGATGGGGCCACTGGTCATGAATTCGACCAACGATCCAAAAAAAGGACGCTCTTTGTGGACGGCGTAGAATTCGGAGGCTTTTTCTTTGTTTAGCCAGAGCATTTTGGTGGCCACAATTTTAAGACCTTCTTCTTCAAAGCGGGCCAGAATTTTACCGGTATAGCCGTTGCTGACCGCATCAGGTTTGACAAGCGATAGGGTGCGTTGATTCATGATACAAACTCCTCGTTTAAGAAACTAAGCATTGAAAAAATTCGCAGCCTAATTAGGCCGCTTGGCAGAGAAGTGCAAGATTAAAGCGTCGAACTTGTATAGCCCTGGGCCGCAATTTTGATGCCTTTGATCGATGGGAAGAGCCCCATGAGTTCTGCTCGAAAAGTGGTTTGCGGATATGTGTCGAGATACCAGTTGATCAAGTGACGTCGTTCTTCAGCGCGCCGCCCGTTGCTTTTCGCAAGCATTTGGGCCAGCAGAATGCCTTCTTCACCACTTTGAGCCAATTCGCTCAGAAGTTTGTCCGATGCTTGGGCAGGGAGGCGATTTGTCGCGCTGTGCTTGTGCTCCGGTTCACGCCGTTCCAGGCAGAGCGCGTGCGCACTCGTCTTGGATTGAAACACAATACGTGCAATGGCATCGCAACCAGCCACACTGGCCTGTCTGCGCAAATATTTTGTGAGGCGTTGCTTCGAGCCAGCAGCGCTGGCTTTTGCCCTAATGACGGCGACGCGTTCATAATCTGTGGAAATCTGAGTCAGCACAGGTGCGAAGCCTTCTTTGGGGTTCTGGAGACGCAATCGGCCTATACGCTGCACATCGGTATGCACACAGGCCGTGGCCATGCTGAGCATAAGCCCAAGCCCAAGTATGTGTCTCAACGATTGCATTTTAACCAATGATTCCCCTCAAAAGTGCTGTCTTAATTATCGCCCTGACCCGCACTTTGTTGCTTCTTAGATCACACGCAGCACGCGCGGCGGCACCGTACCATACGAAGAGCCGCTGCGTCAGCAGAAAAAGCTCACTTTTTAGGGGGTTATGAAAGAAGTTGTTTCCGCATGATAACCTACGCATTCGCATCTATTTTGGGTTTTAAAATATAAACACACGATATCGTTATGGATTTCCATAAAGTAAGGCACTGAAGCGGGTTTTGATGTGCATGACTCAAGCTTTGTGCCCATATTCAGGGCAGGCCGAGACTTGGATTATCTCTTGGTTTTGGCCAGGACGATCATCGTTTAGAGCATATTTTTGAGTGTCTGGCCCATATCCGCCGGGGTGCTGGCCACGCCAATGCCGCAAGCCTCAAAAGCATCAATTTTCTCCTGCGCGGTGCCTTTGCCACCGGCAATGATGGCTCCGGCATGGCCCATGCGTTTGCCTTTAGGGGCGGTTGAACCGGCAATAAAACCAGCCACTGGCTTGGTCATATGGGCTTTGACCCAGGCCGCCGCATCCTCTTCGGCGCTGCCCCCGATTTCACCGATCATGACCACGCCTGCGGTTTCAGGATCAGCATTGAAGAGTTCCAGGCAATCGATAAAGTTCGTCCCGTTGACTGGATCACCGCCAATACCGATGCAGGTGCTTTGGCCTAAGCCAAGTTTCGTCAGTTGGTCGACCGCTTCATAAGTGAGGGTGCCTGAGCGCGAAACCACACCAATATTGCCTTGTTTGTGAATGTGCCCTGGCATGATGCCAATCTTGCATTCGCCAGGCGTGATGATCCCCGGGCAGTTGGGGCCAATCAGCCGAGAGTTGGAGGCGCTTAAGGCCTTTTTGACGCGCACCATGTCCATGATGGGAATGCCTTCGGTAATGGCCACAATGACGGGCATTTCGGCTTCGATGGCTTCTAAAATGGCATCGGCTGCAAAAGGTGGAGGCACATAGATGGCACAGGCGTTTGCACCTGTTTGCGCCATGCTTTCGCACACCGTATCAAACATGGGGACCTTATCGGCAAATGTTTGTCCACCACGTCCCGGTGTCACGCCGGCAACAACTTGGGTGCCGTATTCCATCATCAAACCAGCATGGAAAGAACCCGCACCGCCGGTGATGCCTTGAATAAGTAATCGTGTATCTTTGTTGACCAAGACGCTCATGCCGCACCCCCTAAAGAAGCAACCACTTTGTTGGCTGCATCCAGCATGTCGTCAGCTGGAATAAGTTCTAAACCACTGCCGTATAAAATCTTCTTACCGGCTTCGACATTGGTGCCTTCAAGGCGTACGACCAAAGGAATATCCAGGCCCACTTCTTTTGCGGCGACCACCACGCCGTCAGCAATGACATCGCATTTGGCAATACCACCAAAGATATTGACCAAAATCGCCTTCACATTGGGATCTGAAAGGATAATTTTAAAGGCCTTGGTGACCTGCTCAGCGGTTGCACCACCGCCGACATCCAGAAAATTGGCCGGTGCTGCGCCAACGTGTTTGATGATGTCCATGGTGGCCATGGCCAAACCTGCGCCGTTGACCAAACAGCCAATATTGCCATCGAGGGAGACATAGTTAAGCCCCGCATCGTTGGCGATACGTTCCTTATCATCTTCTTCATCCGCGTCACGCAGTTCAACAATGTCCGGGTGCTTATAAAGTGCATTGGTATCAAAGTTGAGCTTGGCATCGAGCGCCATAACGTCACCGGCATCGGTGATGATCAGAGGATTGATTTCGACCAGGGACGCATCTTTTTCGACAAAGAGTTTGTAGAGCTGGATAAATATTTTGGCCGCTTGCTTGGCGGTCGTGCCTTCCATGCCCAAGCCATAAGCAAGCTTGCGGGCATGAAAGCCAGAGATACCCGTTGCCGGGTCGATGCCCTGGCGGATAATTTTTTCAGGCTGCGTGGCGGCAACTTCTTCGATGTCCATGCCACCTTCGGTGCTGACCATGAAGGTGACTTGTGATGTTTCCCGATCGAGAACCATGCCCACATAGAGTTCCGAAGCAATATTGCTGGCCTTTTCGATCAAGACTTTCTTAACCTTTTGACCTTCTGTCGCGGTTTGATGGGTACGTAGGGGTTGGCCTAAGAGCGCTGCGGCGTGACTTTTTGCACTCTCGGCATCGTTGACCACTTTGACCCCACGGATATCTTCATTCGTGGTCAGATGTCCCTTGCCACGGCCTCCAGCATGAATTTGTGCCTTCACCACAACAGTGCCACCGAGCTTTTGGGCAACCGCAGAGGCCTCCTCGGCGTTGCTGGCGATCTCGCCATCGGGTACGGGTATACCGTAATTTCGAAAGAGTTGTTTACCTTGATATTCGTGGATTTTCACAGTCTATCCTTTGCTCAGGTTTTGCTGTCTTAGGCTCTAGCAAGGCCCTAAGGGCAAGGCAACACTTTGTCGTGGCAAGGTTCTTGGGGCGGCGATCGTAGCTCTGGGAACTCTTCCCCACGGTTTTCGGGGTCGGGCTGTGGGTACGTATCCGCACATTGTTTCGTGCTCCAAGCCGATCTATAGTGGCCAAGAAGATAGGGGTCAGCATGGGCATTGAGGTTATTAATCCATACAATCAAGAAGTTTTGGCGCGTCTACCCCACGATTCGGAAAACAGTGCCTCACAAAAGATTGACGCCCTACATGCGGCTTATCTGATTTGGCGTGAGAGTGCGCTACAGACGCGTGTAGAGGTTGTTGAAAAAGTTTTGGCGTATTTTGCAGCCGAGGCGGAGATGATTGCCCAAGAAATTACCCTGCAGATGGGCAAGCCGCTCAAGGAAGCCCAGGGCGAAGTGCAAACTTTTTTAGAGCGTGGTCAGACCATGTGCAAATTGGCGCCATCAGCCCTGGCACCTTTAAGGCCAGAGAGAAAAGATGGCTTTGAACGGCGTATTGAGCATGTCCCGATGGGGGTGGTGTTTAATATTGTGGCTTGGAATTATCCGCTTTTACTGCCGGTGAACGTGGTGGTGCCGGCGATTCTCGCGGGCAACACAGTTTTATTTAAACACAGTGGTGTGACGGCCCTCACCGCCAAACGTTTTAAAGAGGCTTTTGCATTTGCAGGGCAGCCGGACCTTTTGCACGAAGTGCAGCTCACCCACGATATGACCAGTGCGATTATTCAGGATGAGCGTATAGAGCACGTCTCTTTTACCGGTTCAGTACATGGGGGGCATGAGATTTATCGGGCTGTGGCCAAGCAACGATTTATCGATTGTGGCTTAGAGCTTGGCGGTAAAGATCCTGCTTATATTGCAGAAGATGCCGATCTTACATTTGCGCTGCCCAATATTGTGGAGGGGGCCTGTTATAATGCAGGCCAGTCTTGCTGCGCCATCGAACGGGTTTATGTGCACGATAAACATTACGACGCTTTTATTACCGGTGCCAAAGAAGCATTGAGCGCTTATGTTTTAGGAGATCCACTCTTGCATGAGACGACCATGGGGCCTTTGGCCCGGCGCTCTGCTTTGGGGACGCTGCATGAACATGTCGACGATGCAGGAGCGCGGGGTGCAGCTATCTTTTCGGCCCATGAACTTTCAGGCACACAGAAAGAATCGTTTTTTGCACCAACCCTCATTGCGGACGCTCCGCAGGATGCCTTGGTGATGCAGGATGAAAGCTTTGGCCCACTTTTGCCTGTGCATCGGGTGAAAGATGATGCCGAAGCATTAGATAAAATGAACGACAGTGCTTTTGGACTTACCGCTTCTGTATGGACCAAGGATGTGGAGCGGGCAGAACATTTTGGTCGCGATTTAAAGACGGGGACCATTTTTCAAAATCGTTGCGACTATTTAGACCCAGCACTTGCCTGGACAGGCATCGGTGATAGTGGCAAGGGCTCAACATTATCAGCTTATGGATTTCATCATTTAACCAGACGCAAAAGTTTACACTTTAGAACGGGAAGATAGTTATGACACCAGAATCGATCCTTAATGAATTTGAAGAACGGGGCGTTAAACGCATCAAACTTGGCGTGACCGACACGGATGGGATTTTACGCGGCAAGTATTTGACCATGGACAAAGCCAGGAGCGTGCTCAAAGGTGGTGCCGGTTTTTGTGATTGCACTTTTGGTTGGGACAGCGCAGACGTGCTTTATGACAACTGTGCTTTTTCTAATTGGGATAAGGGTTTTCCGGACGCTCCTTACCAATTGGTACCAGAGAGCATGCGTTGGTTGCCCGATGAGCCAGGAACACCTTTCTTTTTGGCCGAACTCAAAGCCGATACGGCAGATGCATTTCATTCTGTTTGCCCACGTAATGTTTTAAAACGGGTTCTGGATCGCGCAGAAAAGATGGGATTGAGTATTCACCTGGCTTATGAATATGAGTTTTTTATCTTTGATGAAACACCCCATTCGATGCGGGAAAAGAATTATCGAAACCTGAATAATTTTACACCAGGCATGTTTGGTTATTCGATCCTGCGCAATTCAGTGGATTCAGATCTCTATCATGAGTTGCTTGATTATTGTGATGCGATGCATATGGACCTCGAGGGGCTGCACACTGAGACAGGCCCAGGTGTTTGGGAAGCATGCCTTAAACATGCTCCAGCGCTGGAGGCATGTGACCGCGCGACGCTTTTTAAAACATTTTCGAAAGTGTTTTTTCAAAAACGCAATCTGATGGCAACGTTCATGGCCAAATGGACTTTGGATTACCCTGGGCAAAGTGGGCATCTTCATCAGAGCCTTTGGGGTTTAAACGACGGTAAGTCCGTATTTTACGACCAAGCAGGCAAGGGCCAAATGAGTGAAGCGATGAATCATTTTGTTGGCGGACAGCTTTACGGTATGCGCGAGCTCTCCGCGATGATTGCACCTACGGTTAATTCTTATAAGCGGATGGTTAAAGGCGCGTGGGCGCCAACCGCCGCAAGATGGGGCATTGATAACCGTACCGTCGCTTTGCGTGTGATTCAGGGCTCTGAGAAAAGTCAGCGGGTCGAGCACCGTTTGAGCGCGGCCGATGGGAATCCTTATTTGGTTGCAGCAGCTGCGATTGCCAGTGGCCTTCACGGTATTGAAAAGAAGATTAAACCCAATGATCCTGTTGCCGGCAATGGTTATGATGGTCAAGATGAGTTACCGAAAGAAGTTCAATTGCCGATGACGTTGCGTGAAGCCTCGGAAATCTTTTCTCAAAGTGAAATGGCGAAAGAATATCTTGGTCAGGATTTTGTGACACACTATGCAGCCTCGCGTGACTGGGAAACACGAGAATACGAGCGCGCAGTCACCGATTGGGAATTGCAGCGATACTTAGAGATTATTTAAGATGATGAACCAATTTTCGTTTCCAACACGTATTTGGCATGGCGAAGGAAGTTTGCAGGCCTTTGTTGAATATTTAGGGGAAATTAAAGATGGCCCTTACCTTTTTGTTGTGGACAAAGGTCTGCTTGAGATTGGGTTAGCCCAAGAGGTCATCGAGCTATGCGCTAAGTTTGAGCTTGAGCTTCAGGTTTTCTCTGAGTTTTCGGGGAATCCCAAAGAAAGTGAAGTGCTCGCTGGTGCCGGTGCTTTTAAATCGACTCAAGCTAAAGCTTTAATTTCGATGGGCGGGGGAAGCGCCATGGATATGGCCAAAGCCATTGGTGTGTTCGCGACCCATGATGGTGATTTGCTCGATTACGATGATGCGAAAGGCGGGGACAAAAACATCACCAACCCCCTGCCTATCAACTACGCCATTCCAACAACCGCGGGGACAGGCTCAGAAGTTGGCCGCTCGAGTGTCATCGTTTCAGAAAAGACCGGTCGAAAAGTGATTGTTTTTCACCCCGATATGTTGCCTGCGATTGCGGTGCTTGACCCGACTTTAAGTCAGGGTTTGCCGGCTGGTTTAAGTGCGGCAACAGGAATTGATGCCTTCACCCATAATTTGGAGGCTTATCTGGCAAAAGGATATCACCCCATGGCTGACGCGATTGCCTGTGAAGGCATGCGTATGATTGTCGAATATTTACCCAGAGCGGTCGAGCGTGGTCAGGATTTAGAAGCACGCTCAGCGATGTTGTTGGCGGCGAGTATGGGGGCAACAGCCTTTCAAAAAGGCTTGGGACTGGTGCACTCCTTGGCACATCCCATGTCGACCCATTATGGAACTCATCATGGCTTGGCCAACGCTATTCTTTTAGAGCCTGTCTTGGGCTGGCAAGTGCGGCATCGTGTCGATGATTTTAGTTTGGATTTAAAATTTCGCTATGGCCAGGTTGTAGGGTTTCTCGGTGGGCAGGCAAGTGATTGGCAGGGATTACCGGAGCTTCTGGGGGATTTTGTGCGCTCTTTGGGCTTGAACACATCGCTGGTTGCTGCGGGCTTAGGGCGCGACGATTTAGCCAGCTTGAGTGCTGAAGCTTTTGCCGATGGGTGTCATAGGAGCAATCCTATTGCGGTTACGCAAGGTGAGATCAGCGCTATTTTTGAGCACTGTCTTTCGGTTTAGGCTTTGCGCCTCTCTTACCTAAGAATGGGTTATGCGGTTTCTTTTTTTCTTCGACATTTTCACCAAGATTATAAGCATGTCGAAGTTCAGTGCTGACCTCTAAAACCTCTGTCGCTTTGGTGGTATCATTGAGGCCACGATAAATGTGTTCCAGGGTATCTAAAAGGAGAATTTCGGTTATCTGAAGCGCCGCATTTTTTCCTTTCTCGGGAATCGTTTCAAGTTTTGTCAGGGCCGCTTGTGTGCGGTTGAGTGCCTGAGCATGTTTACTTTGTACCATGAGCATTTGGGCAAAATCTTCGATTAAATTTGCGTAGATATTATTATGCTGGTCGAGAATTTGCTCCTGCAGCAGCAGTGCCTGATTATAGTTTTTTTCAGCATCGACAAATTCACCTTGAATGCGATGCGTGTTGGCGATGAGTTGATAGATTTGCGAAAGCTGTGGATGACGCTCACCAAGAAGTTTGGTCATACGCTCTTTGACATCAGTGAATGTTCCTTGCGCTTCGCTATAACGCGTTTGCTCGCTTTGGAGTTTGCCCAGCATCATCATTGCATCAATGACTTGAGGAAGATTCTCCGTTGGTGTTTTGGCATAAATTTCAAGGGCACTAAGAAGAAGCTCTTCGGCCTTGGCGTATTGTCCACTCAAAGCAATGATTTCTGCGACATTGGTGTAGTTCGCGGCGACAAAGGGATGTCCTTCACCAAGCAGCTTTTTGTCAATTCCAAGTGCTTTTTCATAGAGTACGAGCGCTTCATCGACCCGCTCTTGTTCGAGTAAAGTATGTGCCAGATTCGTATACAAGGTTGAGATATCTTTGTGACCATCTTCGCCATAGGCCCGTTTGGCATAGTCGAGTGCTTGTCGCTGCATTGATTCAGCTAAATCATAGCGATGCATAGAACGATAAAGTTCTCCAAGATTTCCCAAGGCAGTGGCCCGTTGTTGGCTTGCTTTCTCGGTGGTGTCACTGTCGGTTTCAAGGCTTTGTTTGTAAAGTGCTTCTGCTTCATCAAAACGTTCCTGAGCATGGTAGACTTCGGCAAGATTAAACAGACTTTTGGCCAGTTGTGTTTTGTCTTGGTTCTGATCTTTCTCGGCT
>JASMKV010000169.1 GCA_030749035.1 Myxococcota bacterium
CACCGATAGCTGCATCGGTATTATACAAAACATCTCCGTTTGCGTTTAAAAAGAGTGCTCCATTAAAACCAGTACCGATAACGAGTTCGCAACCATCACCAGGATCTGCTCTGCTCCCATTAGGGCTTTTCGATGTTGCCAGCAAGTGTCTATTGACTTTAGGCCTTACCTGTACTGGCAATTGCGCACCGACGATGCATTGAATATCTTGAACCGTAAAGTGAGCATCGCCTGCACACTGCGCACATGAATTATCGATAAGAGGTGTCGTTTTGGCGGCTTGCTGAAATGCATCACAAACAAACTTCTCGTTTGCGCTAAATGTTTCCTCGAAAGCCGTTCCAGAACTCCTGGCGCCAATACCCTGAGCCGGCGTCGCTAAGCCACCCATCGTGTTCACGCTTTCGCCAGCAGAGATTTCTAATCCAGGGTCATCTTTTACAATCGAAAATTCACAAGCCATGAAAAGGGGCAGAAGGCAGATAGCCGAAATACAACGCAACTCTACGAGAGTACAAATTTTAGTTTTTAAGGGCGCAAAATTATTCACGCGCCGATCTATCTGCAAAACCCAAGCCAAAAATTATAAATCTAAACATCTACAATGAATATGGTTTTTCCTTCCTATCCCGATAGTAGGTGGGGCATTCCTTTTTAAGTGGGCGAAATCCCCTGCCCTCCCTTGAAGTCTTAGTACGCTTGGAAAAAAAGATTTCCCGATAACCGTGCGAGCCAAGCTCAAAAGGGTTCGGTTGAAGAAATGCGTCGGCTGGGCTACTAAAGATGATGGCGATGAACATCCGTTTATTTAAATAAGGAGCGACTCTCATGCTGCGTATTTTTCCCGTTCTTCTCACGCTTTTTGCTTTTTTCTCCGCACCTATGGCGCAAGCAGCAGGCTATACAGCCACAGCGATGACTTTTGAGCCAATGGAGTTCAATATCTCAGACGGGAAATGGGCGCCGATGGATAAAATACAGAAATCAGGCGCCACTGTTGAACTGAATCTCAATCATGGAAGTATCTATGGTTTGAAGGTCATTGTTGAAGGCAAAGAAGGTAAGAGCCGTTGGGGTGCCAGACTGCATGCAACCATTGAGTGCAATACTTGTTTCTACCAAGGTAAACACGCAAAACATAAAGTGGAGATACTTCCTGCTGCGACCATGCCTCGACTTTTTGCAGCCAAGAAGGGGCAAAAAGCAAAAGCGTTTGGTTTTCTACAGCTTCCTATCTGGTCCAATAATGCGGGAGACAACAATATCGTGGTCGAACTTCGTGATGGAAAGCACTCATTGATTAAAGGCAAGATCAATCTCTATGCCGAAGGATTTGAATAAACCGATGACGCTTAACTCTCGTTACGGATCTGAAATGGAATATTGTCCTTCATCAAGGGTCACCAAACCAACATCAGCAGAAGGAAGATATTCGGTGTGGTGATTGTCGATGCGTTCTAATGTGCCCAAGCGATAGCCCAACTCTGCTGTAGCGCGGGTGGTATAACCATAAAAAGGGAATTCGGTCTGAAAATAAAAGCTCTGGCCAAAGGCTTGCGGGGAGCTGGTGACAAGTGCGCGTTGCATGCCGGCGCGCTGCATCATACGTCCGGCATTGCGTAGATTGGTGGTGCTGTGTTCTGCCATCGGCTCGACAAGAATGCGGTTTGCGGGAATGTTGTGCTCTTCGATGAGATAGCGACGCATTTCAAAGGCTTCGTTAAAGGGCGTATCGGTCGGATGCACATTGCCGCCACTCACCAAAATAAAAGGGGCCAGACCCGCATGATAATCTTTGACCGCCTGGTCCAAACGGCTGGCGGCTTGCGGGTTAAGGGCGGTGGTCTGATGACGGGTCGCATAACCTGGGACGATGATCACCTCGTAAGGGCTGGGCATGCTTTGCGCAGCTTGATGCGCGGCAATCGCCTCGTAGGTTGCGGCATTGGTCGCCAGAATAGGCCAGGCATGTGCATCGACCCAGCGATGTGTCGCCTTGCTCAGATCGTCCACCGCAATATTACGGGATGGGGACAGGCGCTGAATCAAAGCCCGCAAACCTTTAAAGGGCAAATCGATGAGGCTGCTGGCCAGCGTGGTCACTTTGCCCAAACCCTGGAAGAGAAAAATAAAAGGTAACGAAAGCGCCGCCAAAGGCCGCCAGCCATCGCCCTGACGAATATGCTCCATGGCCCAGTCCTTGGCCGACTCAGCGGCAAAAGGGATCCAATCGGTGCTGGCTTTGACAATGTGGGCCGGGGTGCTCAAAGCTGCCCCCACCAACGCCGCGCTGCGGCCACGATGCTCAAAAGTGGCGCCCTGCCCAGCCACCTCGGCGGTCTGCTGACGATAAGCGCTCAGCTCAGCCTGGTAGGATGTACCTCTAACCTCGCTCTGATTGGCGTCAGAGACTTGCGCAGCAGCGCTTTTGCTTACTCCTGGGGTGTTTCTTGGTGCGTGAAGTCCGCTCAGCCCGGCGGGGTTGGTGTGTCCCCCATCGATGCTGCGCTGGGCTTTTTGCGGATTGCTGCTGCCCATACGGTCTGTCGGCGTTTGTACCGCTGGCGCAGGGCTGGCTGCTTTGGCCGCGGCCTCTGGCGCGGTATTTGGCCCTGGTTCTACGGTTGCGGCTTTTTTCTCTATGGGCGTTGTGGCCATGGTTGCTGGGGCATTCCTTTTGCGTCTCTTGTGGTCAGAAGCGACCTTCCTTAAAACGCGCTCTTAGGCTTAGCATACAATATGCACCCCGCAAAGTTCTACCCGGGATTATTGCCTTCAATACTTTGGCGGGGGCTTCGAATTGAAAGTGCCGATGCCGTATGAAAAAAAGTGTAGGGAAATTAAGAAAATGGCAACCACAGCCGACGATGCTGATTGATTGTCGATGTGCTTTTCTCAAGGGATGTCTCGACAATCCGGGTTATTCACGATATCATTAACGCTCGTTAACCTCCTTATCCCGTGATAGTTTGAATACGCTTCTCTAGGCGGGTTTTTGCCTGTGGGAAGTGCTCGATGTTTTGCCTGGAGGTATTGACAATGTTAAAAAACCCAAACTTAGACTCTTCAGCATCCTTACCTTACTGGGAATTGGCATCTTTTTGACCTTTGGGACACCTGAAGCTGGATGTGGTGGGGATATTCATATTGATGGTGATCCAAACGCAAAGAGCTCACAGACAATCGGAACGAATAAGACGCCAGCTGCTAAGACATCGGCTGCGGCTCACCAACCAGGCGTGACCCAAGGAAAAGGAGAGGGCAGAACGGAGTGCCTTTGTGGTTGTGGAACTGGTATGACGGCATCTCAAGTCGCTACGGACTGTGCACGACCTGATGTATGCGTTGGGCGATTAAAACTTATTGACAACGATGCTGTTGAGGGCCAACACTGGGATTATTGCGATCTTGTCTTTGAACATGCATTTTGTGACAGCGCAGAAATGACCTGGTGTTGGAAGCAGTACACCCCGGATGACACGTACCACGGCTTTAATGGTGGTTATTCCTGGGACTTCGTGGGGAATGGTATTGGGTGGCAAGGTTGCGACGGTTCGGTGACGATGAATGAAAGTGATTATGCCTCTCAAGCGTGTGTGATTAATCCAGGACCAGCTTATGATATAGAGAATGGAGCCTCTACGGAATGCAATCCCCCCGGCCATAATTGTGGAGGAGGCAACATACATGATGATTGGGATTGCAGTGGCGATTCTTATCCGCTTCATTATCAACTTTCTGCCACAACGAATGTACCGGGTGTAAGTAACACCTGGCTGCATTCTAATAATCCAATATTTTATTGGGAAGAAACAGGCAATTGGTTTTGCAAATGTGGCGGCACTGCACAATTTGGTGATGGTTCAGACGCTACTGATCATTGTACAATAAAAAGATATCAATGCCCCTGTGAAGACAACATTGTATGTGATTTCAGCGATTGCACGACCCTTCCGGATGCATGTGGTGTTTGTGGCGGTGATGGTTCAAGTTGTGTAGAACAGCCCTGTAATGCTGCCTGTAACCCAATCACACATCCGGATCCCTGTGGAGGCAAATGCAGGTGTTTTGACTTAGGTAATGGGCAGGGCGTTTGCAAGGATTGGAGAATTAATGGGCACAAGTGGACCAAATAAAAGATTAAGGGATTAGGATTTTCAAGCGGCCGAAAGTCTTTCCCCAATAAAGTCTCCCCAAAATTCCGATTACCGTGCGAGCCGTCACGGACGGCTTGCTGCCAGATGCCTGACAGGTGCGAGGCGTTGTGAGACTGTCCGAAAGGCGCCTTAATGGCGCGTTGAGGATTAGTCGATACAGCCGAGTGGCCGCAGCTTAGGCGAGTGGCCGA
>JASMKV010000170.1 GCA_030749035.1 Myxococcota bacterium
CGTGACTTTTTAGATGAATGAAGCGGACGCCGGCGCACATGTAGGCCCTGCTCGCACCCCAGGCAGCATGGCTTGTGCGGATATATTTAATATAATCATTTGCGATGCGGTTATATTGAGTATATGACGGCTCGCTCCTTGCAGTGGAGATGGGTGCCCTTGTTTAAGTGAAGGGTGCTTGTGGTGTGACCTGCGTTTTGGGGCCTTGTTCCCCCATAGGGCACGTTTCTCCCCAGGAGGTCGCGGAAAATCTTCTTTTGTCTCAGTCAGTTGCACAGAGGGCTTTTGGCACAAGCTTTGCTCTACTCTACCTGAACAACTTTCTACCCCTTTGGAGATGAACATGATGAACAATGCCGGTGGCGTCAACAAAACCGATTTTACAAGCAACTACGATGCGAATCGCGATGGCAAAGTCAGCACGCAGGAAACGCAGAAAGCAGAAAACCTCTTTGGCATCATGGAAGGGGCATCCGGAGACGGAACGCTCACACAGGATGAATACCAAAGCTTTTTAGGTGACATCAAGCGTGTGCAGCAATTTACCGAGGCGCTTGTGGGCTTTGACCACGCGGCAGGCATGAAGACCCCTTCAGACCATATTGTCCGCGCAAGCTCGCATGCCTTTTCCAGCACGCGAGCGAGCCAGACACCAGGCGAAGCACTCGATACGGCCGCCTATGACGCTCTACAGAATCAATTCGATTTTATTGTCAAAGCTGATCCTAAGAGCAGCGCCGCAAGCAATGCCCGCTGGAATCTTATATCCATGGCACAAGACCGGGGCCGCTGGGATGTGGCCGCGGCAGAGTTAAAGACGTATAGCGCCAATCATCCGCAAGATGCTGAAGCTGGGTTTATGCTGATTCAAGCGGAGATGAAGGTTCAGGAAGGTGGACTAGGCCCGTATCTGAATATGCTCAATGAAGGCACGGTGATGACCGAACAGCAGGTGGAAGATTTTGCTGCGCTGACCAATGGGCTACAGGCCTCCTATCGACAGGCACGCGAGTTTATTTCTGAAGGTGGTCCGGGTGCCGGTTTAGCACTTGGGGTCACGCCACAGACGTATGTGGATGCGCAGGCCAATATCGCTAATATCCAACGTTTTGTCGCTTCGGTTTATTGGTCTGAATAATCCCGTAGCGTCTCAAACTGAAGGGTTACGGATCTGGGCTCCTCTCCCTCATCGAATGCGACAGTGCGATGCAGCTCACCAAGTTTCGGATGCCAAGCGTGAAGTTGTAGAACTCTTTTGGGCACGTTCTCCCATGCGAAAGACCCATGCTGATTGCTGATGCTGACAAAGGGGTGTCCAACAATCACAATGGTCGCCTCGCCGGCTCGGCTGTCGGTCTCAGAGCGCAAATGTGTGACACCATAGGTTTTGCTAAACATCAGCCGTCGGTGTTTGGTCGGCAAAACAGGGACATTAAACAATCGGCGTCCACCTGGCAGCGTTAGGCGGGCCGTATGCAGTTTGCTGTCAGCAGAGCCGACTTCTAATTCCTGATAGGCCTGTAAAAAGCTCAACGCCGGATAAAAGCCCTGCCCATTATGTATCATCTTTAAGGGGGCTTTTGGCGCTGCAAAGATTAAATCATCCAAGCCCTTTTCGATGTAGACAATCACTTTCGATACGGGGTTGCCTGCGCCATCAAGTACCCTCCCCTGGACATTTAAAGTATCTTCTGCTGACAGTGGGCTTGCTTTAGGGATGCTCGACAAGGCGTAGGGTAAAGGTTCTGGGGTCATCGCCCTTTGCTGGCTGGCAAAAATGTTTTCGGATTTAGGTGGTCCATCTAAAAACCAAAGGGTGTGACTCAATAAAAATGTGATGCCGAATTTAACAAGCACAAGCTGCATGGTTTCAAGAGAGAAGGTTCGCCAGGACAAGTTCTTTTCAAACCAAAGCGCAAGGGGGACCAAAAACGGAATCGGTGCATAACTCCACCAGATGTTTTCATCCCAGGCTTCCGTGCTTTGGCTCTCATAGATGGGATTCAAGAGGACAAAGAGAAGAAGGACCAGGAGGAGCAGGACAACAAAAGTTCGTCTGTTTAAACCTTTATAGACTGCTTCTCTATCCTTCACTGGCTCAGGCATCCCACCATTATTAGTTCCTGCTTGAGACAAGTTCAATGCGGCTTGTATTGTAATTCCGATGGTGGCAAAAAGGCGGGAATGAACTTGGTTAAACTCTTATCTTGTGTCTTCATTGTATGTGTCTGCGCCACATCGTACGCCCAGGTGCAGAGGAGTATACCTCGGGACTTCCCGCTCCGTTTTGCGAGCAAAGACAGCTCGATTCGCCAGGAGGCAGCGAAGGCTTATGCACGTAAATGCACTGGACGGCAGCGTCATCAATTTCGCCGCGCTCCAGAAGGCTGGCAAGGTTACCAACAACTCTTAAGAGATAAGAACGACGATGTTGTCCTGGCTGCGCTGGCCATGAGCACATGTTTTAAGGCGCACAAAACTCTGCCCCTGCTTGCTGAGTTGAGCCAACACAAAAGTCTCAAGGTGATGCACGAGGCCCTGACCCTTATCGCCCATATGGAAAATGTCGCGGCTCTTACGACCTTTGTTAAGTGGCTCAAAGAAAAGAGTGAGTTCT
>JASMKV010000171.1 GCA_030749035.1 Myxococcota bacterium
GCTCAAAATTTTGCTCAGTGCGCTTTAAACCGACCCCTGCAAGAACATCCCTTAAGTGCGTATATTCACCCATCAGCGCAAGAAGCGGCGCACGCCTTAAACCAATCAACTCCGCATCACAAAGTGCCTCAACACTTGCCGATCTGGGCTCGTGCATAATGGCACCAATTTCTCCGAAAAAATGTCCCGCCCCCAATCGCGCAATCTCCTGAGTCGACCCCGATCCCGATCCCATAATCACTTCCACTTCACCACTCGCCACCAAAAAGAATTCGTCATCAACTTCCCCCTCAGAAACAATGCGTTCCCCGCTCTTGACGTGCACTATTCGGGCGGACTTGGCCAAACCTTCAAGCGCATCTCTATCCAGTAAACTCAAAAGTTTTGAATTTGCTTGAAACTGCTTAAGGGCTTTATGTATCTGGCTCGTCACTTTAAACTTTTCGCTTTTGAAGTTGCTTTCTTCTTCGCACTTCGACTTTTGACCTGCATTTTAGCCAATGCCTGCCCCATACTTACGGAACAACCTTCCTCTTCAAGCTCAAAACTTTTAATTTTTTTTTCGCTTAAAATCACAACCGACGACCCCATCTCAAACCTGCCCAGCTCAACCCCCTTACGCAAAAGATGCGCTGGCTCATAACGCTTTTGATGTCTTAACTGGCCCCTCAGGTTTGAACACAAATCGTCATCATACGTCACAAACATACGGCCAACAAGCATGGCACCAATCATCACCACCGCAATCCTGCCCATATGCGCTGTATCAATATAAGTAATAATGCGTTCATTTTTGGCAAAAAGTTTATCTACTTTTTGTACCGCCAAAGGGAAAACGGGCATCAATGCTCCTGGAATAAGCACCGCCTTCTTGACTTGACCGGACAATGGCGAGTGCACGCGATGATAATCACGTGGTGAAAGATAAAAAGTCATGAAACTGCCTGATTTGAAAGCTTCCGCTTCATCACCCTCATCCAGAAGGTCTTCTAAAGTATAAGTCTTACCCTTGATTTGCCACAACGTACCATCTTCAATCGAGCCACAAGAGCCAAGTGTGCCATCGACCGGACTCACCATCACTTCAGGATCTGGATCGACGCGCCGTGCACCTGCTTTGAGTTTACGAATAAATAACTCTTCAAGACTTGCAAAATCACCAAGTTGTTCTTCTGCTTCACTCAAATCAATATTATTTGCGGCAACAAAAAATCGCTGTAAAAGACGAACAAATGTTTTGGGATAACGTGTGCGCGCCAATTGTCCCCATGCCCGGGACAACATGCCTTGCGGCAAACGCTCAATACATTCAAGAAGCCATTCTTGCTCAAGAAGATTACTCTTACTGTTTTTCATGCTTATCGCTCTTAACCTCTACAAATTCCTCAAGGGCTTTAACTGTCGCGTCCCCTATACCGCTTACCTTTGTCAGCTGGTAGATATTTTTAAAAGGACCGTGCTCGCGCCTGTATGCCACGATACGATTTGACAAGATTGGACCAATACCCGCCAACAATGCCAATTCTGTATCTAATGCTTTATTAATATTCAGTTTTAAACCTTTTAACAAACGAAAATCGCCTGCCATACCTTGCTTTTTAACCGCGCACCTTTCGCCAATCAAATCCACCCGATCACCCGGCTCCAAGAGGCCACAGCCACTTAAAGCTTCATCCTCAAGACAAAGAAGACGGCGACTTTGGTCTTTGCTCCGCACTTCAACTTGCGCTTCACAAATCTTATTGACTTCGCTGGCTGGATGGCTTTCACCCCATAAATTGGAAAATTCAATCAACAAAACAAGAAGACATAAACCGGCGGCCAAAAGCGCAACACCCGCCGCAATGGATGGCTTCTTTTGTATGGGGTTTGATTCACTCATAAGCGTCCTATGGCGTTAAACAACTAAGCAAGCTCAAAAGCTTGATGTAAAGCACCAACTGCTTTTTCAATATCGTCTTTAGCCAGCACACATGTGACTTTGATCTCACTCGTTGAAATCATCAAAATATCAATCTTTTGGGCATAAAGCGTCTCAAACATGGCCGCAGCCACACCCGCATGCGAACGCATACCCACACCGACAATAGAAACTTTACCTATCTTTTCGTCAATCTCGAGAGAGTGACTTTTCAGAGTTTCTAAAACGGGCTTGAGCACATCTTCTGCTTTATATCGATCGCTTTGATCCAAGGTAAAAGACAAATCAATGTGGTTTTCACGCGGTGCATTCTGAACAATGACGTCCACATTGATCTGCGCCTCAGCCAGAGCGCTAAATATTTTTGTGGCGGCACCTTTGCCATGAGGCAAACCGTACATCGTAAATTTAACCTCATTCATATTGTGAGAAATTCCCCTCACAACCAATCGCTCCAAAGCATCATCTTCGTTATGCACTAATGTCCCCCTATCTTCGGAAAAAGTCGAACGTACGCGAATCGGCACATTATGATTCATGGCCAACTCCACAGAACGGATCTGCAAAACCTTCGAACCTTGTGAAGCCATCTCCATCATTTCTTCAAAACAAATTTCATCGAGCTTTGCCGCTTGTGGGCATATGCGTGGATCAGCCGTAAAAACCCCTAAAACGTCTGTGTAAATTTCACACTCATCGGCGTTTAACGCTGCCGCCAAAGCCACAGCGCTCGTATCAGATCCACCACGTCCAAGGGTTGTCACATTGCCTGCACTGTCGACACCTTGGAACCCCGTCGCCACAACTACCTCGCCCGCATCAAGCGCTGTCTTAAATGCATCCTGATCCACATGTTTAATACGTGCCCTGGAGAAATGACCATCGGTTTGGATACGCATTTGTGCACCACTCATCGAACGGGCAGGTACCCCCATACTCTCAAGAGTAATCGCCAAAAGGGCGGCTGAAACTTGTTCGCCAGTCGAAACCAAAGCATCAACCTCGCGCTCACCAGGACGTTGCGTGATCTGTTGAACAAGATTCAAAAGCCTGTCGGTTTCACCCTGCATGGCAGAAACAACCACAACCAGTCCGGTGCCCTTCTCCCGCTCCACACAGACCCTGTTGGCCACATTACGGATTTTCTCGAGGGTCCCAACCGAACTTCCGCCGTATTTCTGCACCAAAAGAGCCATCGCTCACCCTTCTAATTCGCAAATCACTTGCAAGCAACGTCGAAAGTCACTAGCCTTAAGAAACAAGGGCGAAAAACACCGTGAATATACAGCTTTTTAATTTTCTTGAGGACTACAACAGTCAAATTGTGAGCCTGCTTCTGGCTAAAATTCCACGCCAAATTAATGCCTATACTCGAATGCCCAGAACCGAACTCAAACAAATGCTCGAACATTTGCTCGACGGCTACATTGACTTGCTTGTCACAGGACAAACAGACGCACTCGATAAAGTCTTTCGTTATATGTCACGGGTTCATCATGCCAAAAAGATTGCCATCAGTGACGTCTTGATGGCGATTCTTATGTTTCCCCAAGTCATCAGACGCCTTCTCGCTGAAGAATATGCCGATATTCAGGGCGAAGATGCGGTCCGTAAATTTAATCAAGCCCTTGAGCAAACCGAAACGACAGCCCACCGCGCTGCCTGCTCATTTGTCGATATCTTTCAGGAGCATGTTGATAAACGCATCTCGGAACACAATGACTACTTGGAAGAAGTCGGAAATAAATTTGGTATCGATCTTTCGCGCTTCATTGTATTTCGCGCCTAAAGAATTGGTCTGCTTTACGGGCGTAAGAGCTTAGGGCGCATTCGATACATTAAGAAAAATAAAGTCGCAAAAAAGAGCACGAATCCATCGTTACCACTTTTTCCGCTAAGCGGCGCAGCACTTTCACACGCGCACCCACTGCCAACACATTCAGGATCGCAGGGGCATTGCGCATCACAGGCAAAAGTTTCATCACATTCACAAGTGCATTGTGGATCGCAAATACAATCCTCATCGCAACTTTTTGTCACATCGCAAGTGCACTCGACATCTCGTGTACAATCGATGTCACAAGAGCAATCTCCCTCGCAATCAAAAGTCGCATCACAAAGGCAGGAGCATTCTGGGTCACAAGCTTCGCACCCTTCATCACAATTATAGGTCGTATCGCAGGCACAACCGGCAGCGGTTGAACAATCACTGTCGCAGGAGCAATTGCTTTCACAAGATGACGTTGTATCGCAGGAGCACGTTCCACTTGAACAATCTGGGTCACATGTGCAGCCCCCGTCACAAGTGCTGGTGCTGTCACAAGAACAAGAACCAGGACAATCCGGGTCGCAATTGCAACCAGACTCGCAGGAAAAGGAGAAATTACACGAGCACTGCTGGCAATCAACATCACAAGAGCAACCCGCCTGGCAAGTGGTCGATAAATCACAAGAACAAGTATTGGTTGATGTCGTATCACAGTAGCTGATGTTGGAACTTGGAATGTTGTAACAACTTTGCCCCGAATTACAATCCGTGTCCCCATCACAAAGTCGATAACAGCGAGCCCCTGAAGAACTTGAAAGACAGACATTGCCTAAAGCGCAAGAATAATTGTTGCCGCAGGTCTGGCCCGGCTGCGGACCGTTCTCATCACAGCTGTTGCTCATCGGCCAGCAAATACCACCACCACCCTGCAATGCAGCGCATTCAAAATAGTCGCCACACTGGCTGTCACTCGAACAGTAATTCGTACAGAAAGCCGATCCCGAAGACCCCATACATTGCGAATCCTCACCACAAGGCAAATCCCCGCACGTTGGACAAACAGGCGGCGCTAAGTCGCGCTCACATTGGCCTGATGAACAACTGTAGCCTTCCGGACAATTCCCCGCGGTACAAAGTTGCGTACAGTAACCATCAGCATGGCACACTTCATTACAACCGAAATCACAGGATGCCCCTAAGGCGCCTGGTTTGGGATAGAGATAACAAACCCCCTGGATATCATCGAAACTCGGCTCTGAAAAAGCGCCCTGCGTGTAATACGCACACATGACCGACGGCGGCGATGCGGACGAACATTGATTGCGCTTCGAGCTGCTGTATTCATCATAATGGTCGAGTCCTAAAAAATGCCCAAATTCATGGACCGCAATGGTTTGCACATCAGTTGCCGTACCGTTCACGCTCCAATTATAATGTTGATCATTAAAAATAACCTTGGCTTGCGTGATTTGATTGCCACTCGACCACCAAGGTGTCACCCCAATCGTCGAGGGGCCGACACCAGAAACCGAACTCCAATTATCCTCCCAATAGACCCAGGGATTATCTGAATTAGGGCTGGGCGAACCTGAACAGGATGATTTCTGTACGCTAAAAGCCGAACAATGCGAAACCCCTTCATCGGTCCAATCTTCAAATGCTTCATCCAAAGCATTGGTAAACTGAGTTTGCAGCGAGCTTGTGTAAGCCGAACTTGAATTCACCGTAGGGCAATAAGGCACGCCATTAGGATAATTCACCATACGCCAAGCAGCACCTGTTAATTCGTAGGCGTGTGCCTGCTGAACCAAGAGACATAAAGAAAGAATGAATCCTAAGCGTCGCATCATTTTTTCAAATACCGTAGAATGCGTTTCTCAAACTCGACCAAGCTCTCAGGCCCCACCGGTTGTGGCATAATCATTTTGAATTGTCCGGCCACAGAGGTTTGAGCAAAGTTATGATGACCAAGCTCACGGACAATTTCAGCTTGCCCAGCATTGTGCTGGATCGCATATTTACCCGCGCCTATGCCCATTTCAACCAAGGTCGAGCCATCGTACTCAAGAAAAAGAAGAACTTCCTCACCAACCTCATAGCTGCTGTTGCCAGGCACATTCAGAGTCCTGCCGTCAAGGGTGCCACCAAGAAGGAGAAAGCTTAAACTTGGGCTTTGTACGCGCTTGCCCTTAAGCCAGCGCTCAACCTGAATTTCCACATCCCTAACAATCAATTTGTTGTCATAGCGTGTATGAATCTTAGCCACTTTACCGCGTACAATGGCCGCGGCGCCACGCACCATCTCTTCTTCGGACACCCATTTCACCGTGGTTGCCGAAAGAGGAGCGCACACCAAACCCACAAGAACAACGAAACCTATTTGACGTAAAATATTCATGATATATCGCGTTATGAGTGCTACCAAAGAACCTTTAAGTTCGCAAAGTGTTTTTTGGCAAACCCAAGGGGAAAAATAGCCACTTACGGGCCACATCCGTCAAAAACACTCATAGGGTAGGCATAGACTTTTCGACCATCCCGATAAGGTTTAGGGTCATCGTCCTCCCACTCACTCAGGGTCCAAAGCAAATCGGTCGTCGGGTTATAGGTTAAGTCCTCCATCCCCATCAAAGCATCTATCTCAAATGACCTGGAGCAGTCTAAGTCTACAGGTAAGACTTGAACCGCCGGGCAACGATCTCTATTGCTCGTATAAAAGGTGGCGCCACTGTATTCGAGTACCCCCTGCATCTTTAGAGGCCTGTCCTCACTGCCACTAATTCGATGTACTTCAACCGTATCTGTATCCAAAAACCCATCTTCCTGAATATTCCAGGTACTGAACGATGAAATTCTATCGCCACTCGTCCACTGCCCGGTTAGCATGCGCCGCCCCCCAGCTCCAGGAGTATGATCTAAAGAAACAAAGGAGGTATCGTAGTGATTGCATTCCATTTCGCTATGGGGTGAGCCGTCTATCTTTGACATATCGTAATCGGCCAACTGAGGAATCACATATCCATAATTATGGGCACGGGCGACATCCCCAGAAAGACCTATTTCACTGGCAGCCCCTGAATCCACACGCATAATATCGCGGACGTCAAAAACTAAAAACCCACCTGACGCCACATAAATAAAATTATCAACCCAGGCGATGCCTCCCGCATGAACCGCCGCATCCCCTTTTCTATTGATAAGGGAAACAAAATCTCCTCCATCTGCATTCGCTTTGACCAATAAAACGTGGCGATATAGATTTTCGCTTAGATTAACAAAAGTAAGCCGCGTCCCCTTAATGATCCCTTCCGAATAACAGCCGCCCGCCTCTGGATTGCCATGATACCAGCTCACGACCACCCAATCGCTGGCTCTCTCCGCACCAATATCCGCCGCATAAGGTGTAGTCACGCCTTGGGGAAACCAACAGTCGGCGTTACCATCGCCCTCATCCCATTTAAAGCCCGTGCTTGCACGCGCAGGCAGCTCCGACGCTGATGCGCTTCGTAAGCTACGATTAAGATCCAACTCATACCAGGGTACATTCTCATAGCCAGCCGCAAGCAGATGACCTTTCAAGCTATCCCGGCGGGACGAGAAATCTTCAAAATATTCACCTGCACCGCAACCTGTCTCTTCGAGATGAAAGGTTTCTTCAAATCGCAAGCTTTGCCTACATTCCGCATCAACATCACCTTTATCCGGACAGCCCAAAGAAAAGAAAGCAAAAATAAAACCGGCGCGCAAAAATATACATCGGCGCAAGGCGGTCATCGATTGTATGCAATGCATCTGCTACTCCTTATAAAATATCCCATTCCACTATCAACAGCCCATTTTCTCATCTAGAAAGGTATGGGCAAGCCCTCTTCCTTGCGCTGAACACGAAAATCATCAATCCCCGCCAAAAAAGCCTCCACACAATCCGGGTCGAACTGCTTGCGAACGCAGCGCTTAAGCTCGACAACCGCCACCTCGTGAGGAAGTGCTTTGCGATAAGCGCGGTCTGAAGTCATCGCATCATAGGCATCAGCTACGGTGAGGATACGTGCCTCAACAGGAATGTCATTGCCGCCCAGTCCTGCAGGATAACCTTTGCCATTATAGGACTCATGATGGTGATAGATGCAAGGTACGATATAACGCAGGAAATTAATCGGTTCGATGATGCGCTTGCCCTGGACAGGGTGGGTTTTAAACATGCGGTATTCTGCGTCACTCAACTTTTGTGGTTTATTCAATTCGGATGTTGAAATGCCAATTTTGCCAATATCGTGCAGCTTTCCACCATGCTCCACCATATCGACCATCGGCGCCGGTAACCCCATGGTCTGCGCAATAAGGCGGGAATATATGGAGACACGATCGGAATGACCACTGGTATAGGAATCTTTCGCCTCAAGCGCGCGCGCAAAACCCTCCATCGTTTGTGTAAATGAATCTTTGAGCGTTCCATACATACGATGGGTTTCAATCGCACTGGCTGCGCGAGAGCCAAATACGGTTAATCCTTTACGATGCCCTTCTGTAAAACGCTGACTGTCTTTAAGCGAGTAGGCGCTTAAAAAACCAAATGTTTTGCCTTGCTGACGTAAAGGCACCGCAATCAAGCTCTCAACACGCCTCTCTGCCCTGTTGGAATCAGCAACCCATTGTCCAACCTTGTCGGCATGCGCCAAAACTAAACCATCATGCTCAAAGCTGTGCATCACTTTTTCAAAATTAAGGTGTAATTTGTTGCGACCACTGGCCGCCCTTTCAATCATCTCTAAAGGAGAAGATTCGTCACGGGTAAATAACCCCACACCATCGGCATGAAAGTTCTCTCGTACCAACTCGGCAATATGTTTGAGTTGCTCAGCCAAAGGCATGGCGCTCGAAAGCGCCTCGGACAACTCGTAGAAACCAACCATTTCCCGTAAAGCCACATTGTCACGCTCTAAACGAATCTGCTCAATGGCGCGCTCCAAAATTCGCACAAGCTCTTCTGCTTTAAAGGGTTTAAGAATATAATCGAAAGCACCATCTTTCATGGCATCGGTTGCCGTTTCAACCGTGCCAAACCCGGTCATGATGACGACTTTATGATCTTGGCGAAGTTCGTAAGTGCGACGCAACAATTCCACACCGCCCATACCAGGCATTTTCAAATCACTTAAGATAATATCGAAAGGCTCTTTTTGCAGACGCCCCAAAGCCGCCTCACCACTGCCCACCGCTTCAACATAATAACCCTCAAATTCAAGCAAATCCGCAAGGTACTCGCGAATGAGTTCCTCATCGTCGACAATGAGTACCCGGGTTTTATCTCCTGAAACTGATGGCATTGAAGTTCTTTTCCTTTGCTGTCGTCTAAAATGCTAAGCATCTTAAAGTGAACTAAAAATGCCCTTAAAAACAAGCTTTTTTTACATTTATCGAAATTTACACCGTGATACACCTCCGAGGGTTTGACAAGTGGCCAGAAGATCCTTAAACAGGCTCTCGTGCAAAGGATAAATAAGATGATGACGCATCGTATCAAGCTAAGTATTTGCTTTACTTTACTCTTTTCGTGCCTAGGTTGCGCCGAGGATGTCTTGCGCTCGTTGCGTACCAATACAGATGAATTTACCCAAAGCGCTGCCTCAAAAATCGACGTGCTCTGGGTCATCGACAACTCCGACTCCATGCAATATCCACAACAAGCCATCGGCACCAACTTTCCCACATTTATCAACACCTTGATAAGCTCAGGGGTCGACTACCATATTGGTGTGGTCACCACCGATACCACAGACTTAGGCCGACTCGAGTATGGCAGCTCGAATATTGCCGTGGTCACAGCGCAAACGACAAATGCCGAAAGCACCTTCATCGAAAACGTCAATGTCGGCATTGGCGGCTCTGCCCAGGAAAAGGCTTTTGAAACCGCAGCCCTTGCTTTAGGCAAAGGCCTCGACTGGAATCCAAGCCAAAATGCCACTCCTCCCAACACCGATTTTTTACGCGACGAGGCGGCACTCTTTATCATCATGGTCAGCGATGAAAACGATAAGAGCTTTGGCCCTGTCGGCTATTACAAACGACTTTTTGAATCGTATAAGGGTCCTGGCAACGAAGCACTTATCTCCGTTTCGGCCATTGTGGGACCAGAACCCGATGGCTGTTATTCGGGCAGCGTCAGCGCCCAGCCAGGCACCCGTTATGCCGAACTGGCTCTTGAAACCGATGGGGTGGTCACCAGCATCTGTGATGATTTCAACACCAGCTTGGCAGAACTCTCTTTGACCGCCACCGGCCTTAATTCGATTTTTAAGCTCTCGGATATCCCGAACACCAGCGGTATTGTTGAATGCGCGCCTTTGAGCACACAAACTTTTTGCGTCAAGGTCAATGGTGAAGCACTGGCCGAAGGCAATAACCTCACCGGGTGGCAATACGACCGCACACAAAATGCAGTGGTGTTTGGCGTCAACAATATCCCTCAACCTCAGGCGAAAATTACCGTTGAATATATGGTGACATCACGATGACAAAAAATATCCTCAAAATAGCCTTTGTATGCCTTTTAACTCTCACCGGCTGCAAAGCCGAAGAAGCCGCGGTCGACTGCGTGACCGATTCGGAATGCTCGGCCGGATTCTTTTGTGATACCGCCAACAACCTCTGTCGCTGTCGCACCGACGATGCCTGCGGCGTTGGCCAGTACTGCAACAGCTTTGGCGTCTGCCAGGCGCGCCCACCGTGCCTGGGCAACAAGGATTGCGATGATGGAGAAATTTGCAACTCCGCCGACTTGACCGGTGGCTCATGTATCGCGGCCGAAAATTGCGGCACAAGTATCCACTGCCCTTTTAATCAGTATTGTAACGCTCAAAGTTTAAGCTGTACGCCCGGTTGTCAAACCAGCGGTGATTGCCAGCTTGGCTATGTCTGCATTGGCGGCGAATGTACACCCGGCGGCACCGCCAGCAACTGCACCACCTGTCCGGCAAGCCCGGCGCCGGACGCGACCTACTGCGAATACGGTGAAACCTGCTCTTTGAGCGGCGCGTGTGCATCACACCCTTTGAAAAATTCACTCTGCAGCAGCTGTGACCCAGGCAATATCTTTAACCCGCAATACTGTGGGACCGGGATGATCTGCTTACTCGACGATATTGGTGGCGGCAATTACTGCGCCCCCACCTGTGACAACGATCTTGACTGCCCCAACGGCTACAACGGTTGCGGCGGCGTACAGGTTGTATCACAAACCGGCTGCAGCAGTGATTCGGAATGTGGCGCCGGAAAACGCTGCATTGGCAGCGCCGAAGGCGATCTCACCTTTTGCACCTGTGCCTCAGATGTGGATTGTAACGGTGGAATATCCATGTGCTCACTGGGCATATGCTTAACGGACTTTGTCACATCATGCACCACAGATGCAGACTGCCTCTGCTCTGGCGGACAATGCGCCAATTTAACAGGCTTTAGCTGCAGCTCTGGTGCCGATTGTATGGTCAGCTGCCAACAGGTTGAATATGGCGATGGCAGCACCATCGGCGTTTGCGAAACCAACGCCAAAGTCTGCGGCAAAGATGAAGGCTTCAGCTGCAGCGATTTAAACGGTACCGCACCGTGCCAAGCGGTCAACTAAACATTCTTTCCAGTCTATTTTCTGAATGCTGGCCAGAGAGATCGCTTTACGCAACGCCGCGCAGACACGCATCTGCTCGAGTCTGTCTATTCGCTTAAGTATCCACACCAAACCTCGTAAGAGCGCGCAAAGTGGACAAAAAAAAGGCGCTCAAAAGAGCGCCTTTTTAATCGTTGATGATTTGTCTTAGTGATTGTGCCCATCGTGTGAGCCGTGCTTGTCTCCACCATGGGGTCCATGATCATGACCGGCATGAGGATCTGCTTTCTTCTGCAGTTGCTTAACCTTTTCCATGTTGGGCATAGGCATCTTAGGCTTAGGCATACCTGGCTTGACCGGCGCACCCTTCGCACTCACGGCCCCTGGACGTGGCGCCTGTGGGCGAGCAAACTTGATAAGCTGCTCAACCTTAGCCCCTTTACGAAGCTCCAACATCACCTCGCGACGCTTCTCATTACGACGACGGGCCAAAATTGACGTTTCAATACTCTCTTTAACTTCATCCAAAGGCTTTTGCCGGGCTTCTTTTTTCGACCAGACTTTGATGATTTCATAACCACGATTGGTTTTAACCACTTTTGAAAGCGCGCCTTCTTTTAAGCCAAAAGCGGCATTATCAAAAGCAGGTGCCATACGACCACGGCGCAACCAACCTAAATCACCGCCGCGAGCCGCTTCAGGGGCTTGCGATGCAACCTTGGCCACTTCAGCAAAAGGTTTTCCGCCTTTAATTTCTTTGTAGGCCTTCTGTGCTGCTGCGCGAGCAGTTTTTTGCTCAGCCTTGGATGCATTCTTAGCCATTCGCACCAAAATACGACTCGCCTTAATTTGCTCTTTTTGCGCAAAGCGGGCCTGATTTTCTTCATAGTATTTTGCTGTTTCCTCAGCACTCACTTCGATTTTACCTGTCATCTTTTCGATAACCGCATCACGAACCAAATTACGCTTAAGGTCCAATTTCATGTTTTCGACTGTGTTTTTTGAACGCTCCAGATAGCTCTTGAACGACTCTTCTGTGCGAAAACGTTTTTTGTGCTCTTGAAACTTGGCTTCGACATCCGCATCACCAATGTTTAAACCCAAAGCCTTGGCCTTAAACTCGATAACTTTGGCGTCGATCATCCGTCGCAAAACGCTTTCTTTGATGCGATCGTCGATACCTTCAGGCAATTCTGCATGGATGCCTTTATAGCGTGACAAGTTTTGTTCGACTTCTTTATCGTATGCCGCCTTGGTGATGCCTTCACCATTTACTTTAGCCACCAAAGCACTGCTTTGACTTTCTGGGCCCGACTTGACGCCTTTATCGCCACCTTGTTTCTTGGCCGAATCACCACCTGAATTTTGACAAGCCAAAGCGCCAACACACAAAAGCACGGTTAATATCTTCGTTTTCATTGATTTACCCTTCCACAATATAACGTTACGGGGCATCACATAACGATGCCTTGTAGACAGGTCAAGCACGAAACGCTCTATTCCCCCAAGAAGCATAGAGGCTTTCAGCCTATAAATATGGTAAAAGAGAATGCCTTATATTTAAGCCGGCTTCACGACAAAAGCACGAACCAGTAAAAGCACACCCAAAACAACAGGAATAAAGCCTAATTGGGGATCATATTGACGCGCATATTGCATCCCGAACAGCAAAAGCCACATCGGCACAAAGGGCAACACCACCGCAAACGAAGCACCGCCCAAATCGTTCATCGTCGCCAAACCGACCCCGTAAATGGCCACAGTAAAAGCCACAAGCACACCGAAAATCAACACCATCAAACTCATACGCGTATCCCCGAGCACCCCACTGATGCCACCGGCCAGAAGGAAAAACGCCAAGCTCAAACGCATAAGCAATCGACAAACCGCATTATCCTGTGCTGCCATGATAGCCCTCCAAAGAAGATGTTTGTTGCTCTTAAGCATACATTATCCCTGATTAAAGTAAAAAACAATCTTCTTTCCCAAAAGGTCAATTTTAGCTAACTTAAACAGCACATGTCTTATTTTGCCATCAAAGCCCTGCATGTTATCGGATTTGTCTGCTGGTTCGCTGGGCTTTTTTATATTGTACGGCTCTTTATTTATCATCAAGAAGCACAGAATCGACCTGAGCAGGAGCGCTTAGTGCTGCAAAACCAGTTTCTTATCATGCAGCGTCGTCTTTGGTATGGCATCACTTGGCCGGCCATGCTGATCAATCTCGTTTTTGGCGGCTGGCTGCTCATCGAATACAATCAATGGCAGCTGACCTGGATCTACGTCAAACTCGGTCTGATTGTACTGCTCATTTCTTACCATTTAATTTGTGGACAAATCTTTCAAAGTATTCGCGCCGAGCGCTGTTCCTGGAGTCCAACCCAGCTTCGCCTTTGGAATGAAGTGGCCACGTTATTGCTGGTCGGCATTGTCTTTGTGGCCGTTTACAAAAATGCCCTAAGCGCTTTAGGCGCCATTGCCGGGCTCTTTGCCTTTGCGCTGATGCTTTTGCTCGCCATTCGCCTCTATGCGCGATTGCGCCATCGTCGCTAAGTACGGAACACACTGCGATCGAGAAGACGAAAAGCAAGCGCCTCTTTGGCGTGTTTGAGTTGCACAGCGCAACTTCCATCTAAATCAGCAATCGTGCGCGCCAAACGCAAAACCTTTTCAATCACCCGCGCTGATAAACGCTCTTTTTCCATCACAAGTTCAAACCACTTCCGAAGCTTAAGATCGCCATGCCAAATACGCTGCAAAGACATCGAACTCAAACACGTATTGGTTTGTCCACTTCCTTGACGCTCCTCCTGCACGGTGCGGGCAGCCAAAACCCGTTGCTGTACAGCCTCACTTTTCTCACCGCCGTCTGCCTTAAAATATTCTCTATAGGGCAGTGCATCCACAAAGACATGCATATCGATACGTTCAAGCAAAGGCCCTGAGAGTCTTGCGCGATAGCGCAAAATTTGCTCGTAGGAACATAAGCACGAGCCCTTTCTACCATCTCCTGCACTGCCCAGAAGTTCTCCTTGATACCAGCCACATGGACAAGGATTCATGGCGCCGACAAAAAGAAAGCGAGCTGGAAACTCAAGCGACATTCTGGCACGCGCAACATGGATGCTGCCTTCTTCTAAAGGCTCCCTTAAAGATTCAAGTGCCCGACGATTAAACTCTGGCATTTCATCCATAAACAGAACCCCATGATGCGCCAAACTTATTTCACCCGGCTTCGGGGTCCCACCACCTCCACAAATGGCCACTTCACTCGCACTATGATGGGGCGCCCGGAAGGGCCTTTCTATGGAGTTAAGGCAAGATCCCGGAGGTTTTATAAGCGAATGAATTCTGCTTATCGCGATTTTTTCGTGAATCGAAAGAGGTGGAAGAATTCCCGGTAAACGTTTCGCAAGCATGCTTTTTCCACTGCCTGGTGGGCCTATTAAAAGAAGGTTATGCTCCCCTGCTGCGGCGATCTCCAGAGACCGCTTGACATGACGCTGCCCATACACTTCCGAAAGACAAGGGGAAGCGAGCGGTTCAGAAGTCATTGTCGCCACACTGGCACTGATGCTTAATTCTCCTTTTAAGTGGGCGAGCAATTCGTCGATATGGCCGATACCAAAAGTTTGTACACCCGGAACCATCGCTGCCTCAGACGCACTGGCCGCGGCGACATAAAGCGCTTTATCACCCTCCCGAGAAGCTAAATCCGCCGCTAAAACCGCGCCTCGAACCGGCTGCAATTGACCACTCAGGGAAATTTCAGCAAAAAACCGACGCTGGGCCAATGCTTCAGGCGAAAAATAACCACCAGCGCAAAGTAAAGCCATGGCTAAGGGTAAATCCAATGCGCTGGCTTCTTTAGGTAAGTCAGCGGGAAGCAAATTCACAATAAGTCTTTCCGCCCCCAAGCTTAAACCCAACGCACTCAAGACCGCACGAACCCGAATGACCGATTCTTTGGCGGCACCCCTGGCAAGCCCGACAATATCTGTCCCTGGTAATCCACGCGAGCGCCGCACCTCGACAATAATGGGACGCGCCTCGATGCCCTCGACCATCGCCCCGCAAACTCTTGAGACCATGTATGTGCTCCTGACTTTTAAAGAATACAAAGCAAAATGAGCGCCAGAAAATACACCTAAAAACAAAGTGATTTTTTACGAAGCGCCTAAGAAAAGTGCAAAATGCGACACTTTTTAACCTCAAAAGCGTCTTTGACTCTTCAAAGCTCTTCCCATAAGCTGACACTTGGGTGGCACACGTCAATTATGAGTAAACAAAAAACAGAATTGTTGGATTCGAGCCAGTTTGAAGATGATGAGCATAAATCGCTCGATCAACTCCTGGGTGAACGCTCTACATTACGTCTTTTGGTCTCTACGGACCAAGGCATGCGCATTCATGAACTTCCATCTTCTGGACAAATTACCCTGGGTCGCACCCCTGATAACGATATCGCCGTTGATGATGGCTCCATCTCACGCTACCACGCCGTCTTGCATCTTGAGTCCCCCCATACGATCACCGATTTAGGCTCGACCAATGGTGTTCGTGTGCGTGGCAACAAACTCAAACCCCACGAGGCCGTCGTTGTTGAAATTGACGAGCCGATTGATTTAGGCAGCGTGCTGATTGCCGTTCAACAAAGTGCCGGCTCTTTGCGGCCCAGACGTCTATGCTCACACGCTTATTTTGAAGTGCGGCTTGAAGAAGAATACCTGCGCGTCGAAAATAAAGACCTCCAATTTGCGATTTTGCGCCTTCAGGTTCCGAAAGAAATATCTAAAGATCTCATTACCTCACTGCTTGAATCAAGCCTGCGAGCCTTTGATCTTGTTGCCCTCTACGCGCCGGGTGAATATGAAATCATGCTGCCCGACATCGACGCCAAGCAGCTCAAAGAAACGGTCGAGAAAATACGAGCACGCTTTAAAGATCAAACTTACACCACGCGCTTAGGTGTGGCACTTTATCCTAAAGACGGACGGTCCCCTGAGCGCTTACTCGCTAAAGCCTGCTCTGAAATTACCGGCATCGACCCTGCACCCAAGCTGCAAGATCAAAACGTCATTCTTGAAGATGAAAAAATGCAACGCATCTATCGACTCATAGAACGTGTGGCGCCCGGAAAACTAAGTGTCCTTCTTTTGGGTGAAACAGGTGCCGGCAAAGAAATTCTTGCCGAAACCGTACATCGTCTTTCACCGCGTGCTGATGAAAAGTTCTTACGCCTTAACTGTGCGGCTTTGAGCGAAACACTGCTAGAGAGCGAACTTTTTGGACACGAAAAAGGGTCTTTTACAGGCGCGGTCCAGGCCAAAAAAGGGTTGCTTGAATCGGCAAACAAAGGAACCGTATTTCTCGATGAAATCGGTGAAATGCCCCTGACCACCCAAGCCAAACTTTTACGTGTCCTTGAAGAGGGACAAGTGATGCGTGTTGGTGGCCTTGATACCCGAAAAATTGATGTGCGTTTTGTCGCGGCAACAAATCGAAATCTCGAAGACGAAATAGAGCAAGGGCGCTTTCGCCAAGATCTCTATTTTCGACTCAATGGTATCGCCTTTAACATTCCACCACTGCGTGAACGCCCAAACGAAATTTTACCCTTAACCCATCTTTTCTTAAAGAGTGCCGGTAAAGCTTCTGGGCTCGCAAAACTGCCAGAAATCGGTGAAGCCGCACAGAAACTCTTGCTCAACTACAGATGGCCCGGCAACATTCGTGAACTCCGTAACGCCATCGACCGTGCCGTGCTCTTGTGTGATGGTGATGTGATTACACCTGAGCACCTCCCCGAGGAAAAGATGCGTCAAATGATGAGCGCGCCGGTACCCCAAAAATCACCGGAACCCTTTGAAGATGAACAAACCGAACAGGTGCCTATGCGTGAGGCGACCACCCCAGCGAAACGCATTGCCTTCGACGGCAGCCTCAAAGAAATGGAACGGCAGCGCATCCTTGATGCACTTGAAGAATGTGGTGGTAATCAAACCAAAGCCGCACAACTCCTTGATATGCCCAGGCGTACTTTTGTGAAACGACTTGATGCCTACAAAATTGCCCGCCCACGTAAAAATGTCCCACAAAAGAAGAGCTAAAAGCTTTCACATCGATTGAGCCCGATGGGCACAACTTGAGATCGCACTTGCGCTCATGTGCCGATCCGACGCAAACATCAAGATCATATCTTTCCAGACAAAAAATGGATTAGCACTTCATTATCAATAGCTTACACCGTTTTCTTCTTTTATGAACAAGATGGCATGGGCTTTGCTCAAGACCATAGCATCAACAATGTTATGTCCCCGGTCAAAGACGACATCGGGTTTATATATGAGGAGTTTTACCATGGCGAGCATCACCAACATCGAATCTCAACCACGCACACACCAGCAGCTTAAGCTGACAAAAAATGTTGTGGACTCAGTCAAATTAACCAAGCTTTCAGATCACGAACGTTCGCAGGTCAATGGCATCATTGACAGATATATTGCAGGCAAAGCCACCAAAGGTGAGAAACGCTTTCTGGCCAATATGGGGTTGCTCACAGGTGCACAAAATGACCTTCCCTTAACAAGCATTTCCGAACACGGCATGGCCATGCTTTCACAAGTTCAAAGCGAACTTAGTGGCATCATACAAAATCCACAAAACCCTGTTTCTGATTCACTCACCTCGCGTTGGTCTGAATTTATTGCCGATGTGGCCAGCAACAAGGGCGGCATGGTGGATATCAATTCTCTGGTGCAAATGGTTTTGCGTGAAGCCTATACGGAAAACACCACCGACTTACATTTCTATGCACAAAAGGTTCGCTATTTTAATGAAGTTAAAAAAGCGATGCGTGAGGAACTAACTCGAGCGCGCGATGCCTTAACGCAAACAGCCGGCCAGGAAGATGACTATGTCGTCAACTATGCATCCACCAATGTAGAGACAGAAGCTTTTGGCAATGTTTCCGAGATCAGTGGTGAAATTGGTGCTGGAAAAATCTTAGCCACAAAAGCAGATCTCGACAATTACATTCAAGGACTGGAGGAGAAACTCAACTCCGTAGGCGACGATGCCCAGCTGGCGAATGTTGATTTGCAAAACATGCTGCAAAAACAGCAACAAACTCTGCAAATGATGTCGAACATCGCCAAAATGCTACACGACACAGCGATGGCAGTCATTCGGAAAATTGGCGGCTAATTAAAAACGTAAACTAAACCCAAGATGCGCCTTTATGGTGCCAGCAAAATTTATCCGTCGATGACGATTCCCCATCGGCGGATAAATCCAAAGGAAGGAGAGAACAATGACAAGCATCAACACAACATTACATCTCGAAGCCTCTCCCAAGTTAAAAGACACCAGCACGACTCAGAAACAACAGGATCTCGACATCGATACCTTGCTGGAAAACTTCTTCAATCAAAGCACCGATGTTTTTACCAAAAACACCAAAGCGAAGAATTCTTCTTTTAAAGCACAGGCAGAATTTCTGGAAGATGAACCTGTTCGAATTCAGTCTTTTCCGTTGACGAGCACGCCTTTAAAGCAAGAACTCGAAAAGACACTGACCATGCAAACCGTAAGCCCTGGCTTAGTGGGCCGCTGGCGTGAGTTTGTCAACGCGCAAGGCGTTAACCTGCCTGCCGATGTGAATCAATTGGTACAATCTGTTTTATCGGAAGCTTACCAGGAAAACTCGAAAGATCTCTACTTCTACGCTGAAAAGATTAAGTTCTACAACAACGTTAAAAAAGAAATTCGCAAAGAGCTCACCCGAGCCAGAGAAGCAATGGTTGATGCCAAGCAAGAAACACTCACGCAACCTTATACTAAAGTTCAAATCGATGTGGACTTTACCAATTCAACAAACGTTCGCGTCACACAATTAACCCAGGAACAACAAACCCGAACCGCCGATGCCGCTTTTAAAACAGCTGAATTTAAAGGCGACTGGAAGGTCACCAGTGGCCGTCGCTGGGACCCTCTGGCCATCGATTTAAATGGTGATGGAAGCGTCACCACCATCGATAAGAAAGATGGTGTTTTTGATTTAGCGCGCAGCGACGAAAGCAGACAACGCTCGGGACGAACAAACAATATGAATCTAAGTCAGGAAGACTTAAACAAGCTCTCTATGTCAAGTGCAGGAATTCTTACCGAAGTGAATGAAAGCAGAGATTCCGTGACTCGATTTACCGAATGGTTTGGAGCTGAAGAGGGTATTTTAGTTTTCGACCGCAATGCCAATGGCAATATTGAAGGCGAAGATCTCTTTGGCGATAAAATGGTTACCGGAAGAGATGTACGCAACGGCTACGAAGACCTCGCACTCCTCGATACGAATGCGGATGGCAACGTTGATTTTCATGACGAAGATTTTCATAAGCTACGTGTATGGCAAGACAAGAACAGTGACGGCGTTGCACAAGAAGGCGAAACAAAGCATCTCTTCGAACATCGCTTGGTGTCTCTTGCAACACATGCACAAGAAGGTGCCCTTCAAGGTGAAAACAGCAAGATCATCAAAGAAGGTTCTACCTCCGTGCAATTAGAAAATGCCATTTTCACAAAAACCGAATTAGAAACCTATATTCAAAAATTTGAGGAACAGCTTAACTCTGTAGGCGATGATGCCCAGTTGGCAAATGTCGATCTACAAAACTGGCTGCAAAAGCAGCAGCAAACCCTACAAATGATGTCCAACATTTCTAAAATGTTGCATGACACCGCGATGTCCGTGATTCGCAAAGTAGGAGGCTAAGAGACGAGCCGTGGAAACACGGCGACGATGAGTTGGTTGAGAGAATAGTGTGGGGCCATTCTGTCAGCCAGCTCAAAGGCACGAGCCGTGGAAACGCGGTAAGCATACGTTGATTGATGAAATAATGTGGGGCCATTTTGTCAATCAACGTATTTGAGACGAGCCGTGGAAACACGGCAACGATGAGTTGGTTGAGAGAATAGTGTGGGGCCATTCTGTCAGCCAGCTCAAAGGACGAGCCGCGGAAACGCGGTAACAATGAGCTGATTGAGAGAATAATGTGGGGCCTTTCTGTCAGTCAGCTCAAAGACACGCACCGTGGAAACACGGAAAGCATGCGTTGGTTGATAGAATAATGTGGGGCCTTTTTATTAACCAACGCACAGAGACGAGCTGACACATGCACTTAGCACTTCATTCTCTACCGATAACCCCCTTGGGAAAATCTAAAAATTGTAAATCAATCACCACCTTGATGGCTGAAGACACACAACCACGCAAAGCTCGACCTGCAAAAAACATCGATGTTCCCAAAGATCTCACGCACAGAAATAAAACAACTTTTAACCCTTTTATTGCAGCTTACTTGCGTCCTCGAACCCAACCCTCATGTGTGCAAACGCGCGCAAGCCTAAAACTGAAATTAAAACTGCAAAAGATATTACGCTCAGAGCTTAATTCTCCTTCACCTCAAAAGAAAAAAATTATTGATGAAAGAAAGCTCTTAAAAAAGTTTTCTCGCTGGCTAGAAGTCGCCGAGGCACGTTGTCCAGGAGATATACAATATATGCTGGAACATTTGCTTGCCGACCTGACACATCACGCCCATGCCCCCAATGCGATGCAAATGCTCGATGCAAAGAATAAGACCTGGCTGAGTCGACTTACCTTGACCCTCTATGAGCACGGGCTAATGGACCTACGCCAGGAACAAAATACGAACAAGTCGACACAAATTGTGCCCAAAAGACACAAATTGCGCCGTGCCTGGCAAAACCTTATCTCAACAAAAAATGTGGACGGATAAAACATTTAAATAACAGGTGGTTAAGGTTTTCCGAAAGGAAATTAAAGTGGCATGGGGCTTGCTCTGTATAAGGGCAAGACGGGAGGCAAAGGGGGCTTTCCTCCTGTCTTAAACAAGTGAGAGCCAATGATCGATCTTTCTTCAATCTCACTTCGTGTTTAAGGCATTCGATTTACTCGAATGCTTTGGTCAGTTTGGTTTAATGTGTTTGGGGGCAATCGCATGAATCAAACTGGCCCCTAACGCATCAAACTCTAAAGCAAACCATCACGACGTAATAAAGCATCAGGATCGGGTTCACGACCACGAAAACGTTTGTAGAGTGTCATCGGGTGTTCTGAGCCACCCTTTTCCAGAATATTTTCACGAAAAGCATCAGCAACTTTTTTGTTAAAAATGCCCTCATCTTTGAAATACTCGAATGCATCCGCATCAAGAACTTCGGCCCATTTATACGAATAGTAACCCGCAGCATAACCACCGGCAAAAATATGTCCAAAAGCACAAGATGAAAGCGTTCCTGGTTCGTGACCAAAAAGATTGGTTTCTTTGGTATGCTCAATCTCAAAAGCATCAACATCACCGATTTGATTCGGCGCCGTACTGTGCCAGGCCATATCCAAAAAGCCAAAATTGAGTTGCCTCAAGGCATAATACCCCGCTTGAAATTTAGCACTGGCTTTAATTTTTTCAACAAGATCGGCCGGAATGGTTTCGCCCGTGTCATAGTGCTGAGCAAAAAGATTGAGGCTCTCTTGTTCTTTGACCCAATTTTCCATGATTTGCGATGGCAACTCGACAAAGTCCCAGTAGACATTCGCGCCCGCCAACGTTTTATAGGTGCATTTTGACAACATCATATGCAGCGCATGACCAAATTCATGAAAAAGTGTTTCAACTTCGTCCATATTTAAAAGTGACGGCTTGGTCGGTGTCGGTTTGGTCAGATTACACACAATCGCCGCATGTGGGCGCTTCAGCGTACCGCCATGCGTGCCCTGCGTTCTGAAGGTTGTGGCCCAAGCACCATTGCGTTTTGATTCGCGTGGAAAGAAATCGGCATAAAACAAAGCGACAAAATCATCCTCTGTATCGCGCACTTCATAGACCCAAACATCCTCGTGGTATACGGGCAAATCTTCCCGCTTTTTAAAACTTAAACCATAGAGCCGCCTTGCATGCTCAAACACCCCCGCCACAACTTTTTCCAAAGAGAAATAAGGCCTCAACATGTTTTCATCTAAATCAAAAAGCTTCTTCTTTAATTTCTCTGCATAGAATGTCACATCCCAGGGAGAAATATCATCGCGCCCTTCAAGGGTTTGCCTTAGCTCTTTTAAATGACCCAAATCACCTTGCGCGGCCGGCTTCGAAACTTTAAGCAAGCGCTCTAAAAAAGCCATCACCTTACCTGGGCTTTGCGCCATACGCTCTTCTAAAACAAAATGCGCATGGTTATCGAAGCCCAACAAAAGCGCACGCTGATGCCTTAAACCTGCGATCTCGCGCAGGACTTCGCGGTTATCAAATTCGCCTTCCAGGGCCCTGGCCATAAAAGCCCGCCACATTTTTTCACGCAATTCTGGTTTTTCCGAAAACTTGAGGAACGGGATATAGCTGGGCATATCGAGGGTAAAAACCCATTTCCCTTCATGCCCTTTATCCTTTGCCGTTTGCGCTGCTTGCTCACGTACAGACTCAGAAAGCCCGGCAAGTTCTTCCTCAGTCTCTAAAACTAACGTAAAAGCATTGCTCGATTTTAAAACGTTTTCACCAAATTGTTCCGTTAAAACCGACAGACGTGCATCAATCTTACGTTGTTCCTCTTTTTGAGCAGCATCAAGAAGCGCACCGTTGCGAATAAAACTCTTGTAGGTTTTCTCCAAAAGACGCTTACCTTCAATCGATAAATTCAAATCGTCCATTTGCTTGTAGACCGCTTCGACACGTTCAAACAAAGCTTCGTCCAAATAAATATCATTGGTCAGCGCAGATAGTTTTGGCGCAATTTCTTTTGCCAATGACTGCATTTTTTCATTCGTATGCGCATGCTGCAAATTGAAAAACACCGTCGCCACGTGGTCGACCTGCTCGTCTGCTGCTTCAAGCGCCTCAATCGTATTTTCAAAGGTCGGTGACTGTGGCTCTGCCACAATCGCCGCAACCCTATTCTTGGTTCCCTCAATGGCTACATCAAGAGCCGGCATATAGTCGTCATCGTTAATTTGATCAAAAGCGATAGCCTCAAAAGGCAGTTTGGATTTTTCTAAAAGAACAGATTGCATTGTATAACCTCGATCGGCTGCATATCTGTTTTTCCCCTTCATGCAAAGTTCTCTTCAATTCAGCAACAAATGCAGGGACTTAGTACACAGAACAACCCCTATCCTTACACCGATATGCCCCTTGACCCCATGCGGCGAACATTCTACGGTGCCCCTCGCATGAAGGGAAACAACAGCTCAAGGGGGATAGTATGAGTACACCTGATCAATGTAATTTCTGTGAGGCAAAGCCCGACAAACTTTTTCGCGCACTCGAAACCGCAACCGCAAATCAGGATACTGCCCAATTCCGTTTTGTCTTCGCCTGCAAAGAATGTATTGACGCCAAAGAAATGGCCGATACTGTCGTCGAAGAAATCAGCTTAGCCAATTAGGCGAAAGGTAAAAGGCCATGAGCAAGCACAACATTTTAGTCCCTATTGAATATTCAGACATTTCGGTTAAAGCGATCGAAGAGGCTCTGGTTCAGGCCGATGCCAAAAACGGCACCCTTTACCTTTTTCGCGTTGGCGACACCAAGATGCTCGGTAAATTTGGCCGTCGCGACACACTCACCAAAGCTTTAGATGCTGCGCTCGATGAAATGGACAAGATGCTGCGCGCTGCCATCATCAATGTCGCCCAAAGACAGCCGATTGACCTGGATAAAATTGGCCTTATTCACAAACGCTTTGCAACCGGTACGCCTGAAAATGAAATTTTGAAAATGGCCTCAAACATTTCATCGCAATCCATTGTGGTCGGCATGAGTACATCTCTCGACGAAGATTATGAAAAAGGCAAAAGTGTCTTTCATGGTGATTTTGTAGGTGGCTTGGCCACCAAAGTACCCTGCAATATGACTTTGGTCCGGACCTACGACGAAACTTTTGTGGTGGTTTAAAATTCAGCCCCACTGATAGAACAAATCTAAGCGGGAAGTATTTAGCCTTAGAACGCCTAGTCTAAATCATAGGTGAAGATGAAACCTTGTGTTGTCGTTACTGTATAACCCTTAAGTGGTCCAAAGCTCGTCAGATTTCCGCTCAGCTCACCATCATCATCAATCCACAGCCCCATCCCTTGTGTCCCTATATAGGTAATATATTGCGCATTATCACCAAAGGCCGAAACGACTCCATCAGAGCTCGAAGGATCAGGGAGCGTAACAGCGATCGG
>JASMKV010000172.1 GCA_030749035.1 Myxococcota bacterium
GATTTAGGCGAGTGGTGGGTTGTTAACCGGCAGGATCCAGTGAACAAAGACTTAGGCGGTGGTTTCACAGACGATGTTGAATTTTTTCCGGAAATCGGGCTTACCGATTATACCCGCGAGGGCACCTCAGGCATGAGCCGGCAGGGTACCAATGAATTTGTTGATGCCTTATGGAACTCCAGCATCATGGATCAGGAGGCAGGCTATCAGCCGCAGTACGCCGATGTGGAACATACCGCCGAACCCAGTGGCATGAGTTTTCAGCTGAACACCATGTTGCGTTACGGCAATCCCGAAGGCATTGAACGCATGCTCAAAACCGCCAAAACCGTTGATGATGTTTTTCTAAATACCCAAAGTGATGATTCCAAGCATTTCAAAGGCAATCATATGAGCGCCACAAAAATTGCTAAAAAGAAGAAACACCTCAACGATATCCCGCTCAACGGCCGAGCGCTTTCGCCTGTCGCCTGGTTGCGCTGGTACAATCAGAACCCAGCTGCCGACACCATTATTAACGATTGGTTAGAAGGCTGGATCATCCATTCCCGCAGCACCGACAAAGACAAACCGACAGGCATTTTCCCCGCCTCCATCTGGACGGAAAATCTTCCCGCAAATCAAATCCCCGGTAACAACGATGTTTATGAATTTGAGTTCGGCACCCCGGGCGTCGAGGACTGGTGGTCTGGGAAGTTTGCTCAATATGGCTTTGGCGCTTTCCCAAGCTATCAGTACTACCTCTACGATTTGGCGGCTCAAAGTGTGATTGATGCACAGAGCCCAACAAGCCTGGCATTTTTTAGTGAGCCCTTTGATGCGATGGTCAGCCACGGTTTAACCTATGTTGATTTGGGCAGTCCCGAACTCGACAAAGACAGCACACCCAACAACTTTTCTGGAGGGCCAGAGGCCTGGGCCGGCAAGAAAATTGCCACGAAATTCAACGTCGCAACCTTAAGCCATGTGGCCGACTATCTGGGGACACCTTCTGCCGATGTGCAACGCTATATGGATGCTTTTGCCAGCGACTATACCCGCTATCGCCTTGACCCCACGGACCCCACACCGATTTTAGAATCCTACGATTACTATAAGAGCGCTGTCTTCGATAAGTGGCCCTTCAGCACGAGTGAAGGCGTGATGACCGACCGAATCGCCGTATCCCCAGGCATTTTCTCCTATGTGCTTGGCGTGGATGTGTTCGCGCTCTATTTCGGCATGCCGAAAGCGGCGGTCACCTGGAAAGACAGTGGCCAACTCTTTTCGGCAGCGGTTTCAAAAGCCACTTCTGAAGTGGTTGAGGCGTCTCTGTATCGCTTTGCCGACAACACGAAAAATGTGGGGGCACGTTTTTGGAGTCTGGAAGAGGGCGGTGTTTACAGAATCACCACCGGTCCAGCCATCCACGCAGCCGGTGATGAGACCGGTGGTCTGGGTGCCGCACCAGATCCAAGCCGTCAGAATGAATGGCATGTGCAAACCTTTGTCTACGAGCACCGCAATCAGGTGATTGAATTTCCGCTGCCTGGGCGTGAAGTCTATGCCTTGCGTTTAGAACAAATTGCCTCAGCCATCAACCCACAACCGCGGGCCGATCTGGCCATCGGATCAGAGGATGTGGTTTTGAACGCAAGCAGCAACATGATTGATGTGACCGTCCATAATATTGGTCGTGTCGCCTCGCTGCCTGTTTCACTCAAGGTCGTTGAATTGCGCGATGGACAGGTCTTTGTCTTAGGCGAACAAGAATTGCCGAGCATAGAAGCACCACTTGAGCTTGTTGACCAGAGCTATACTTTAAGCTTTCCCGCCACCGGCTTAACAACGCTGAGTCGGGTGCGCGTCGAAATCGATAGGGAAGACGATATGCATGAGCTTTGTGAAACCAACAATGTTCTCATAAGCGGTCTTGATGGCCAGGAACACAGTACCCCTTATCCCTATGCGAGCCACACAAGTACGGCGAAGGTGCGCGCTGGTCGAACCTTTGAGGTCTATGGCACCAATCTAGGTTCGGTTACGACCGCTGAGCTGAATGAAGGTGAGAATGCGTATTTTGAAATCTTAAGTGCGCAGGCACAAAGCGTCAAGGTGCGGGTCTCGAATCAGGCGCCAAAAGGCCAACACTTTCTATCGCTGGTCTCCTCGGCCGGAGAAAAAACCAATCTCTTTAGCATGAAGATACTTTCAGCAAAGAAACTCAGCGCCAAACGTGCATCGCGCAAGAAGAGCATTGATATGGGATATTTTCGCAGCCTGGCCGGCTGTGCGGCGACACCCTTAAGTCTATGGATATGTTTACCACTTTTGGGTCTCTTGCGACGACGTAAGAAAACGCTCAAGCCAGGAGTGTGAAGTCATGCGCGTCGACCGACGCGTTCTTCGTTGTTTCAACCAACAGATGCCACTTTCCTCGTGCATGTTTGAATGGAGTGTGCATCACCCGACACGTTACCCTGGACTATGTTATTGCTTTATTGTCTCCATACTGATTTCGACTTTTTGGTATAGCTGCGCGAAAGATACGCCATTTGAAATTATTCTCTTTTTACTTTTGGCGGTCATATTTTCTCCATCCATAGAGTTTATTGAGGATTTCCCTCACTTGTGTATTGACGCCTTTACTCCTCATCTCTTTATCTGTGGCCCCCCTAATACCCCAACACTGGTCTTAATCAACGTGTTTGTTTTCAATACATTAGAGAAGGCCCGTACCCTGGCACAGGCCTTGCTACGTTCCTGGTGAAACATAAGTGGGTGCCATCCATTGGATATCGCCTGAAGGAGCAGTGAAACATGATTAACCCCCTGAACGTCTATTAGCCTGTGAAATATCGGAAGCCGGGTCATTTGGTCTAAGTGAGCTCCGGGAAAATGTTGAGCAAATCTACACTGAGAGCAATCAAGAATTCAAAGACCAGAACAAGCGCCTGGCCATGCAGAAGGCGCCTAAAAGCGCTGGCAGCAACGGCCAATCTAAAGGTCTTGCGGAACTCTTTGGCGCCGACAGCTTCGGCGTTTAAAATTGCCTGCGCCGCATCCGCTTTCGAGTTTATTTTGTCACACCGCTCAGCACTCGTATCGGTTTTCGGCCACTCACCTTGTATCGACTAGCTTTCGGCGTGCCCTTGCGGCCACTTACCTATTCGACTACAAGTTTTTTGCTTCCAAAACGCAAAAAACTTAAGTCTCTTAACGGTTCGCATCTCAACCAGTCTCACAACGGCTCGCACGGCCATCGGATTTCGGACGTCGGATTTCGGCCATCGGTTTTCGGCTGTCGGTCACTCGCCTACTCGACTAAAGTGCGGCTATCCTTTAACAGGCACCCGCACTAAGTCTCCGTATTGCCTCGCACGGTCATCGCAAATCGGTTATCGGCTATCGGATTTCGGAC
>JASMKV010000173.1 GCA_030749035.1 Myxococcota bacterium
AGGTTTGCATTTCGCCGAAAACCGCCCCGCGGGTTTTTAGGTTTGAAGCAGCGCAATACCTTCCTCAATAAAACCACTGAGATCTTCTTTGTCGTTGGTGTCTAACGTGCTTTGGGCGATGCGGTCGAGCAGGGCGCTTAGATGGGTAAGGATTTCTTTTGCATCGTGTTGGGCAAGGGTGGCCAATGCGATGCTTAAAAGATTATCGGGAAAATGCTCTTTGGGGTCAATGGTATCGATAAATTGCGCACAAACGTCAAGCAACTTTTTAGGGTCGGTTTGCTCGATGCCGAATAAGGCCTCTCGACGTTCAGCGGCGGGACGGTTGGGATCGAGCCAGATTTTTTCGAGCAGCGGTAAAATCGCTTTGCCTTGATGCTGACTTAAGAATTCAATCGCCGATTTAAAGAACTCAAACTCATCAGCATGTTGTAATTGGCCTATCAGATATTCGTAGGCTTCGACCATGCCACGACGAGCCAATTCACCGGCGGCAGCTTGGCGCATGTAGGGATCTGCATCTTCGGACATCATGGTGATAAGGAAGTTGGTTGCCAAATCATCTTTGATGCTGCTGAGCTGTTCAAAGAGTAAGTCCCGTTCGATGGGCTCTTCGCTCTCAAAGTAGAGTTCAATGAGTGCATCGGTACTCAGAGGGATCTCTTGGGCTTCGTCTGGACTTGGCGTCTCGGTTTTTTTTTGCAGTATCGACTGGGCAAGACTTGTTGCGCTTATTTTCTCGTTTTCTTCGCTCACGCCGACACCATAGGGGTCTCTGGTGGTGTGGGTCAAGACGTGATTTGAACTCCTTGACACGCAGGCGCTTGTGGGTTGGTATGGGGCAAAGGATACGTGTTTGTGAAGATTTTGCTTTTTATGTTGGCGCCCCTTTTTATGGGCACCGAAGCTTCGCTGGAATTTGTTGAAGAACTCTATGACGAGGCCCGCTATGAAGATGCGCTTTTGATCCTTGAAGAGTACTGCGCGGTGGAAAGTAAGAATGCGGATTGTGAGCGCTTGCGCGCCTTCCTTTATATTGCCCTTGAGCGCGAAGAGGATGCCCGTACAGCTTTTCAAAACTGGATTCAAGTTGAGCCTTTTGCGCAATTGGGTGAGGATATTTCCCCAAGATTGCGTAAAGTGTTTGCTGCGGTCAAAGAGGATGTTGAGGCCGTCGAAAATCTCGAAATTTCGCCCTTACAATTGGCAAGCGATATGGATGCCTGGGATCTGGAAGTGCAACTCCCCGAGAGTTTGGTGTTGGCGCGACTCACGGCACATCTTTTTGACCAACAAAGTGGTGAGTTCAGGCTGGTGGAACTCAAATCGGGGGTCGGCGTGTGGCACGGCACCCATGTACCGCGCACAGTGCAGGTGGGTCGCATCTCGTATTATTTGGTCGGGCGTTTTCCCGGTGGTGTCGAATTTCAGTCAGGCAAGCCGACTTATTTAAAGCAGTTTACGGTGTCGGTGGCGCCCGGTGAAAATGCATCTTTACCCGAAGGCTTATTTCAAGAGCCAACGGCGCTTGAAGAAGGTGGCGCTGCACAGGGTGAAATTTGGGGCATGGCACCCTGGGCATTTTGGACGACCGTCGGCACAACGGTGGCGCTTATTGGTGGTGGTGTGGCGACTTATTTTCTCACCCGCGACACGACAGAGCCACCGGGTGCTTTGGTGGTGACCATTGGATTTGGGGATTAGTATGATGTTGCATCGATGGTGTATACTGACGATTTTGAGCGGCATGCTTTCCTGTGGTGGACCTACGCCCGCATTGGCGCCCACGGTGACGTTTTCCGGGCTTTCTTCTGCGGATATTGCGACAGTGCATATGGCGGTGATTGCGCCACAAATGCAGAATGGCAATTTTACTGGCTGCGCCCATTTAAGCGAATTTTACAGTGCGAGTTTTGCCGCTGCGAGTTCACGCACAGATATCTTCTCGTCCGATTTTGATGTTGTGGTGCAAAGCGCAGATCTGGTTGTGGCCGCGGATGCGGAGATTTCTTTCCAGGAGATGCCCGCCGGCGAAAATTATTTTCTTTTTGGCGCGGCCTACAGCGCGCTGACTTTGGTGGGCTTGGGTTGTGTCGAAAACCTTGAAATCAAATCCGATGAGACGACTTCGGCGCAGTTAACGATTTATACATATCCCTAAGGCTCATGCCCCAAGACCACAATCTTCTCGTCTTTTTTAAAGCTGTTTGAAGAACTTGTGAATGCGCTTTTTGTTTTTCCCTTTGAGTTCAACAAAGTGCACGCCCATACCAATGTTTTGGTCGCTGCCTTGACCTGCATGCACGACTTTGCCGGTGGTGATGATCATCTCGTCATCGCCAGGTAATTTGAATTTAAGATTAACGCTTGCACCGACGTCATGAGGAATGGCTTGGTCGAAAAAGACCCCTTCTTGCGAGAGATTGCCGGTGTGGAGGAAATAGGTTTCATCGCCTTGGACTTCTTCCATCCACAGATCGAGTTTGACCCGTTGGGCACTACGGCGCTCTGTTTGCGCTTCACCAGCTTGTTTTCTTGATCCGACCACTTTTCTTGATTCCCTGTGCGGCGCACTAACAGATTGAAATTATTGCGGCAAGTCAAAATATGTTTGAAATGGGGCTCTGTGCTTGGCAGATGCGGGCCAATATGTTAGTCGGGGACCGCAAAACTTGAGGCATTTTCGAGCTGTGCTGGGTTTTTTAAAAAGGAGAGCAACATGTCATTACTGATCAAAGGTGGAACCCTCATAGGGCCAGAAGATACACAAACGGGCGATATCTATTGTGAAGATGGTTTGATCAAGGCCGTTGGCCAGGATTTGGATGTTTCGGCCAAGGAAGTTGTCGACGCGGGTGGTGCTTATGTGATGCCAGGCGGTATCGATCCCCACACCCATATGGAACTCCCTTTTATGGGCACGGTGGCCTCCGAAGATTTCTTCTCCGGCACCTGCGCAGCCTTTGCCGGTGGTACGACCATGGCCATCGACTTTGTGATTCCGAGCCCACAGCAACGCATTTTGGATGCCTATGCGCAGTGGCGCGAATGGGCGCAAAAAGCCGCCGGCGATTATTCTTTTCACGTGGCCATCACCTGGTGGGACCAAAGCGTCAGCGACGATATGGGAACCTTGGCGACCGAGCATGGGGTCAACTCCTTCAAGCATTTTATGGCTTATAAAGGCGCCATCATGGCGGACGATGAAACTTTGGTTAACTCCTTTAGCCGCGCCAAAGAATTAGGCGCCCTTTGTACGGTGCACGCCGAAAACGGTGAGTTGGTTGCGCGCCTGCAGGAAGACATTTACAACAAGGGCATCACCGGCCCCGAAGGCCATCCACTTTCACGACCACCCGAAGTTGAAGGTGAAGCGGCCAACCGTGCGATTCGCATCGCCGAAGTTTTAGGTGTACCGCTTTATATTGTGCACAACTCTTGTCGTCAGTCTTTAGAGGCCATCACGCGTGCTCGCCTTGAAGGCCAGCGCGTTTTTGGTGAAGTCTTGGCCCAGCATTTGGTCCTCGATGAGAGCGCTTATCGAAACCCAGATTGGCGCACTGCTGCCCACTATGTCATGAGCCCGCCGTTTCGTTCGAAAGAACACCAAGAAGCACTTTGGCGTGGGGTTCAGTCGGGTATGTTGCAAACCACCGCGACGGACCACTGCTGCTTTTGTACTGACCAGAAAGAAATGGGCAAAGACGATTTCCGTAAAATCCCGAATGGCACCGGTGGTATTGAAGACCGCATGTCCGTGCTTTGGCATCATGGGGTTGGCACCGGCCGTTTGACACCAAATGAATTTGTGCGCTTGACTTCAACCAATACAGCGCAGATTTTTAATATCCATCCGCGCAAAGGTTCTTTAAGCGTCGGCGCCGATGCGGATATCGTGGTTTGGGATCCTAAAGGGACACGCACCATTTCAGCTAAAACCCATCATCAAAATATTGATTTCAATATTTATGAGGGCATGGAAGTCACCGGTCTTGCGGCCTATACCGTATCGCAAGGCAAAGTGGTTTATGATAAAGGTGAGATCAAAGCCGAGCGCGGGGCAGGACGTTATATTGACCGACCTTGCTATGGTCCTTATTGGACTTCGCAATTACGCCGTAACGAGCTCAAAGAGCCAACCAAGGTTGAGCGTTAAGAATAATCGGTTATCGGTTATCGGTTATCGGTTATCGGT